>NZ_NEJU01000002.1:0-476023 GCF_002113295.1 Pseudomonas sp. B10(2017) | reverse complement strand
ACCATGATCGCATCAGGCTGAAACTCAATGGCCTGAGCCCTGTCAGCTACAGGACTCAGGCTACTGGCTAAAACTGTCCAACTTTTCGGGGGCAGTCCAGGGGTTATGCATTCCCTGTGGGAGCGGCTTTAGCCGCGAAGAGGCCGGTACAGGCGAATGAACTATTCCCCGCGGTTCTTCTTGACGATGGCATCGGCAATGCTCGCCGGTGCCTCGGCATAACGGGTGAACTCCATCGAGAAGCTGGCCCGGCCCTGGGTCATGGAGCGCATCGAGGTGGCGTAGCCGAACATCTCGCCCAGCGGTACCTCGGCACGGATCACCTTGCCGGCCGGCGTTTCATCACCGTCCTGGATCATCCCGCGGCGCCGACTCAGGTCGCCAAGGATGTCACCCTGGTACTCCTCCGGGGTCACCACTTCCACCTTCATCACCGGCTCCAGCAACACCGCACCACCTTTCTGCGACAGCTGCTTGGTGGCCATCGAGGCGGCGATCTTGTAGGCCATTTCGTTCGAGTCGACATCGTGGTACGAGCCGTCGTACACCGCCGCCTTCAGGTTGATCAGCGGGTAGCCGGCCAGCACGCCGTTCTTCATCTGCTCCTCGATGCCTTTCTGGATCGCCGGGATGTACTCGCGTGGTACCACGCCGCCAACGATCTCGTTGATGAACTCCAGGCCTTCCTTGCCCTCGTCGCCGGGGGCGAAGCGGATCCAGCAGTGACCGTACTGCCCTCGGCCACCGGACTGGCGGACAAAGCGGCCCTCGATCTCGCAGGTGTTGCGGATTTTCTCGCGGTAGGCCACCTGCGGTTTGCCGATGTTGGCCTCGACGTTGAACTCGCGGCGCATGCGGTCGACGATGATGTCCAGGTGCAACTCGCCCATGCCCGAGATGATGGTCTGGCCGGTCTCCTCATCGGTGCGCACGCGGAATGACGGGTCTTCCTGGGCCAGCTTGCCCAGGGCTATGCCCATTTTTTCCTGGTCGGCCTTGGTCTTTGGCTCCACCGCCACGGAAATCACCGGGTCGGGGAAGTCCATGCGCTCCAGGATGATCGGCTTGTCCATGTCGCACAGGGTGTCGCCGGTGGTCACGTCCTTCATGCCGATCAGCGCGGCGATGTCGCCGGCGCACACATCCTTGATTTCGGCGCGTTGGTTTGCATGCATCTGCACCATGCGGCCAATGCGTTCCTTCTTGCCCTTTACCGAGTTGAGCACCGCGTTGCCGGAGCTGAGCACGCCGGAGTAGACCCGGGCGAAGGTCAGGGTGCCGACGAACGGGTCGGTGGCGATCTTGAATGCCAGGGCCGAGAACGGCTCGCTGTCATCGGCGTGTCGCTCCAGGTGCTTTTCTTCGTCATCCGGGTCGGTGCCCTTGATGGCCGGGATCTCCGACGGGGCGGGCAGGTAGTCGATGACCGCGTCGAGCATCAGCGGCACGCCCTTGTTCTTGAACGACGAGCCGAGGATGGTCGGCACGATCTCGTTGTTCAGGGTGCGTTTGCGCAGGCCGGCCTTGATCTCTTCGATGCTTAACGCTTCGCCTTCGAGAAACTTGGTGAGCAGTTCGTCATCGGCCTCGGCCGCTGCCTCGACCATGTGCGCGCGCCACTCGTCGGCCAGTGCCTGCAGTTCGGCGGGGATGTCTTCTTCGCGGTAGCTGGTGCCCTGGTCGGCATCGTTCCAGTAGATCGCCTTCATCTTCACCAGGTCGATCTGGCCAATGAAGTTCTCTTCGCTGCCGATCGCCAGCTGGATCGGCACCGGGTGGTGGCCCAGGCGCTGATCGATCTGCCTGACCACGCGCAGGAAGTCGGCGCCCTGGCGGTCCATCTTGTTGATGTAGGCAAGGCGGGGCACGTGGTACTTGTTGGCCTGGCGCCATACGGTCTCGGACTGAGGTTCGACCCCGTCCGCGCCGCTGAACACCACCACCGCGCCATCGAGCACGCGCAGCGAGCGTTCCACCTCGATGGTGAAGTCGACGTGGCCCGGGGTGTCGATGATGTTGAAGCGGTACTTGTGGGCGAACTGCTTGGTCGAGCCCTGCCAGAAGGCAGTGGTCGCCGCCGAAGTGATGGTGATGCCGCGCTCCTGCTCTTGGGCCATCCAGTCCATGGTCGCGGCACCATCGTGCACTTCGCCCATCTTGTGATTGACCCCGGTGTAGAACAGGATCCGCTCGGTGGTCGTGGTCTTGCCGGCGTCCACGTGGGCGACGATACCGATATTGCGGTACAGCTCGATGGGCGTTGTACGGGCCATGGCGGACTACCTGCGGATGAACGGATTCTCCCACGGTAGCAGAACGGGAGAATCCTGCTTTACCGCCGGGCCGTCAGTCGGCCTGGGCTTGCAGCAGCCACTGGCCATCCACTTCGCGGGCCAGGCCGCTGGCAGGCAGCAGGGCCAGCAGGCGCGCGTGCAGGGCAGCCTCTGTGAAGGTCTTGAGGGTGGCCAGGTCCAGTGCGCCGACCAGGTTGAGATCGGCCTTGGTGTATGACAGCCAGGCCTTTTTCAGGGCCTGGGCGACGTCGCTGCCGGAGGTGCTGGCAAAGCGGCGGTGCCATTGGCTGTCGTCGAAGGTGAAGGTGTGGGCGTGGCTGTAGGTGCCTTGGTCGCCACCTTCGGTGCAGCGATGGCAACGGCACGCGCCTTCGCCGAAGGCGTTGCGCAGGTAGCTGTTGAAGTCCACCACGGGCTTGAGGGACAGGCGTTTGTCGACTTCGAACAGGTCGGCGATCAGGGGTTCTTCGGCGCTCACTCGGTATCCTCGTGTGGTGTGGCATGCATCGGCGGGCACCCTAACAGATCGGGCCCTTCAGATCACCTTTTGCAGGCCCGGCCTCTTCGCGGGTAAACCCGCTCCCACAGGTACTGCGCATGCGGTCCCTGTGGGAGCGGGTTTACCCGCGAAGAGGCCAGTAGAGACAATAGAGACCACCTGCCGTACTCTACGCGCCCATACGCCTACACACCCACTGAGGTAACCCCGCTTGAGCACCAAGTACCCGTACATCGCCACCATCACCGTCAGCGCCGAAGACCGTGGCGGCGACGCCGAGGCCTCGGAAAACCCCAACATGCGCGTTGGCCTGGAAGCGGTGACCGAAACGCTGAAGAAGGTGCATTTCGTCGGTACGCTCGCAGCCCCCGAAAAGAACGCCACACACATCTGCGTGACCCTGGAGAACGGCCTGACCTACTACGGCCCGATCGTCAACGGCCACGCCGAGCTCGAAGGCGGCTGGATTGCCTTCGAGTCCGACATGCTCACTCCGGCAGAACTGGGCTTGTAAGTATCAGTTCAGCTCGGTCAGGCACTGCTCGAGGATATCCAGGCCCTCCTCGAGCACTTCCGCCTCGATGGTCAGCGGTGCCAGCAGGCGGATGATGTGCCGCGCCTTGCCGCTCGGCATCAGCAACAGGCCCTTGGCCCGCGCCGCTTCCATCACCTTGGCCAGTTGCGCCGGTGCCGGGCTGCCGTCGGCATTGACGAACTCGATCCCGCGCATGGCGCCGACGCCGGTCAGGCGGCCGATGAACGGGCTCAGGCCCGAGGCCTTCCAGTGCTCGAAGCGGCGCACGATTGCCTGCTCCTGGCGCTCACCCCAGGTAGCGACGTTCTCGTCGGTCATCTGCGCCAGGCTGGCCAGGGCCGCTGCGCAGGCGATCGGGTTGCCAGAGTAGGTGCCACCCAGGCCGCCTTTGGGCAGCGCTGCCATCAACTCCTTGCGCCCGACCACTGCACCCAGCGGCATGCCGCCGGCAATGCTCTTGGCCAATAGCAGCAGGTCGGGCTCGAGCCCTAAGCGCGGGAAGGCGAAGCGCTGGCCGGTGCGGCCGAAGCCCGACTGGATCTCGTCGATGATGATCAGGATGCCGCGCTCGTCGCAGAAGCGGCGCAGGGCCTGGGCGAAAGCTGGGTCAAGGGCGAGGAAGCCGCCTTCGCCCTGCACCGGCTCGAAGATGAACGCCGCCACGTCCTCCACTGCCAGCTCGACGCTGAACAGGCGGTCCATGGCCTTGAGGGCCTGTTCGCAGGTAACCCCAGTGTCGGCGCTGGGGTAGGGCAGGTGATAAACCGGCCCCGGCAGTTCACCGACCCGCTGCTTGTACGGGGCGACCTTGCCGTTGAGGTTCAGGGTGGCCAGGGTGCGACCGTGGAAGCCGCCGTCGAAGGCAATGATGGCGCGTTTGCCGGTGGCACCACGGGCCACTTTCAGGGCGTTTTCCGCAGCTTCCGCGCCACTGTTGGTGAGCATGCCGGCCAATGGGTAGCTGACTGGTACGAATTGGCTCAGTTGTTCCATCAGCGCCAGGTATGGGCCGTGGGGGGCTGCGTTGAAGGCGTAGTGGGTCAGGCGAGCGGCCTGGGTCTGGATCGCCTCGACCACGGCCGGGTTGCAGTGGCCCAGGTTGAGTACACCGATACCGCCTACGAAGTCGATGTAACGTTTGCCGTCGGTGTCCCAGACTTCGGCATTGCGGCCATGGGAAAGTGTGATCGGATGAACGATGGCAATGGACTGGCTGATACTTTCCTGGTTCATGGGCACGCGGACCTTTGTTCGAATTTCTTATTATCCAAGCGTGTTGGCAGGTTATTCCGCAAACGAATTATTCGATTGCGATCATTCCATGGATTCTTGATCTAGCCGTTTTTTTTTGCCTGTGCCGGCCTCTTCGCGGGCTTGCCCGCTCCCACAGGATCACTGCAGGTTCGAGCACAGTGCAGCCTCTGTGGGAGCGGGCAAGCCCGCGAAGAGGCCGGTACAGGTCAAATCAATCCCCCTCGGCCACCCGCTCCCGAATCCACTGCACGAAGGCTCTGACCTTGGGCACTTCGGCCGCATGCTCGGCATGGGCGATGAAGTGCCGGCCATTGCTCGCCACCGGGTGGTCCCAGGCCACCACCAGCTTGCCCTCGCTCAGCTCTTCGGCCACAAGGTAGCGCGGAATCAGGGCGATGCCGCAGCCGGCAATGGCCGCGCGGATGCACAGGTAGAACGTGTCGAAACGGGGCCCGTGGTAGCTGTTCTGGCTGTGCAGCCCCAGCCCCAGGAACCATTCGTGCCAGGCCTCCGGGCGCGACACGCACTGCAACAGGCGGTGTTCGGTCAGCGCCTGGGCACTGTCGAAACGGTAATTGGCCAGCAGTTGCGGGCTGCACACCGGCACCACTTCCTCGCTGAACAACTCGATGCAGGTTGCCCCGGGCCAGGTGCCCTGGCCGAAGAAAAACGCAATGTCGGCCTTGGCCTGCACCAGATCGAACGGCTCCAGCTCGTTGCGGATATCCAGGTGAATGCGCGGGTAGCGGTCGCCAAAACCCTTCAGCCGGGGTACCAGCCAGCGTGCGCCGAAGGTGGGCTGTGTGGCGATGCGCAGCACTTCGGTCTCGTCGCCGTAGCTGAGGATGTAGCGGCTGGAAATGTCGATCTGGGTGAGGATCTTGTTCACTTCGGTGAGGTACAGCGCGCCTGCCGGGGTCAGGTGCAGGCGTCGGCGAATGCGCTGGAACAGCGAGTGCGACAGCATGTCTTCGAGCTGCGCTACCTGCTTGCTGACGGCGCTCTGGGTCAGGTGCAGTTCCTGGGCCGCGCGGGTGAAACTCAGGTGGCGGGCGGCCGCTTCGAAGCACTGAAGGGCGGTGGTCGAAGGCATCAGGCGTTTGGACATGACGGGCAAATACCGAGCAAAAAAGGAAGGAGTTCATTCCATAACGGAATCATGTGTTTCGAAAAGGTCGTTTGTTGACCCCGCCCTATAGATTAATACTGACCTGGATCAACGATTACAACCGGTCGTGCGAAGAGGAGGTCAGTACCCGCTTCCGGCATCTGCAAAACAACAACGAACATCAGAAATTTATAAGAATTCTGCTCCAGTCTTCAGCCGCCTTGCTGCGGCCGACCCATTCGAGGGTTCTTCATGGCTTCGCTACACAACAACAAACAGCGCTCCCTGCAGCACGGCCTGACGTCCCGTCAGGTATCCATGATCTCCATCGCCGGCATCATCGGCGCCGGCCTGTTCATCGGTTCCTCCAACGCCATCGCCACCGCCGGCCCGGCCATCCTCATCTCCTACGCCATGACCGGGCTGCTGGTCCTGCTGGTGATGCGCATGCTGGGCGAAATGGCCATCGCCAACCCCAACAGTGGCTCGTTTTCCACCTATGCCTCCGAAGCCATCGGCCCTTGGGCGGGCTTTACCATCGGCTGGCTGTACTGGTGGTTCTGGGTACTGATCATTCCGGTCGAGGCCATTGCCGGTGCCGACATCCTGCATGCCTACTTCCCTGGCGTGCCGTCGTGGCTGTTCGCCTTCCTGATCATGCTGGTGCTGTCGGGTACCAACCTGATCAGCGTGAAGAACTTCGGTGCCTTCGAGTACTGGTTCGCACTGGTCAAGGTGGTGGCGATCATCGCCTTCATCGTGGTCTGCAGCCTGGCGGTGTTCGGCGTCTGGCCGCTGGCCGAGGTGTCGGGGGTCAGCCGGTTGTGGGACAACGGCGGCTTCATGCCCAACGGTTTCGGCACTGTGCTCGGTGGCGTGCTGATCACCATCTTCTCGTTCTTCGGCGCCGAAATCGTCACCATTGCGGCTGACGAAACCGCCAACCCGAAAGACAAGATCCGCCGCGCCACCAACCTGGTGGTGTACCGCATCGCCATCTTCTACCTGGCGTCGATCTTCCTGGTGGTGTCGCTGGTGGCGTGGAACGACCCGGGCTTGAAAGCGGTGGGGTCGTTCCAGCGCGTGCTGGAAGTGCTGAACGTGCCGGGTGCCAAGCTGCTGGTGGATATCGTGGTGCTGGTGGCCGTGACCAGCTGCATGAACTCGGGCCTGTACACCGCGTCGCGCATGCTCTATTCGCTGGGCGCCCGTGGCCAGGCACTGAGCGTTACCAAGCGTATCTCCGGCTCTGGCGTACCGACCGTGGCGGTCATCTTCTCGACCCTGGCCGGCTTTGCCGGATGCTTTGTCAACTATGTGTTCCCGGGCAAGGTATTCGGCTTCCTGCTGTCCACCACCGGCGCCATCGCCTTGCTGGTGTACCTGGTGATTGCCGTGTCGCAGCTGCGCATGCGGGCCCGTGCCGAGCGTGAAGGGCGGCCGCTGGAGCTGAAGATGTGGCTGTTCCCGTGGCTGACCTGGCTGGTGATCGGCACCATCGTCATGGTGCTGGGCTACATGCTGTTCAGCGATGCCTACCGCTACGAGACGCTGATGACCGCCGGGGTGACCGCGTTCATCCTGCTGGTTTCGCTGACCCAGCGGCGCGCCAGGGTGGTTGCCCAGGCGGCCTGATGTTTCTGCTTTAATGTGGGGGCGTTGCGCGCCCCCCCATATCAATAAGCACAGGAAGCGTATGAACGACCACCCCCTTTCCCTCCAGGCCCTCGCCGCACCCGACGGCACTTGCTACGGCTGCGGTTGCTCCCACCCCAGCGGCCTGCACCTGCAAAGCCACTGGGACGCCGACGGCATCCACCTGGTGTGCCGGCACGCGCCCGACAGCACCTTCATCGGCTGGCCCGGCCTGGTCTACGGCGGGTTGCTGGCGATGCTGGTCGACTGCCACTCCAACTGGACGGCAATGGCTTACCACTACCGCAACGAAGGTCGCGAAGCGGGCAGCCTGCCGCGCATCGACTGCGTCACTGGCAGCCTTGGCCTGAACTACCTCAAGCCCACGCCCATGGGCGTCGAACTGTTGCTCAAGGCGCGTGTGGAAGGTGAAGTCGGGCGCAAGACCCGGGTGATCTGCGAAGTCTGGGCCGATGATGTGCTGACAGTGACTGCCGACTCGGTATTCGTTCGCGTCGATACCGAAAAGCTCAAGCTCAAGGCCCACGGCCAGGCGTGAGGTGCCAGTGCTGATGAGTGGTCGGTGATGGTCAGCGGCCGGGGATGTCTCTAGAGTGAGAGCTTCATTCCCCAGGCAAGGTTGATCATGACCGATCTCAGTGCTTTCCCCATTACCCGCAAATGGCCCGCCAGACACCCCGAGCGCCTGCAGCTTTACTCGCTGCCGACGCCCAACGGCGTCAAGGTGTCGATCATGCTCGAAGAGATTGGCCTGGCCTATGAGCCGCACAAGGTCAGCTTCGACAATGATGACCAGCTGAGCCCTGAGTTCATCTCGCTCAGTGCCAACAACAAGATCCCGGCCATCCTCGACCCCAATGGCCCTGGCGGCCAGCCGCTGCCGCTGTTCGAGTCGGGGGCGATCCTGCAGTACCTGGCGGAGAAGAGCGGCCAGTTGCTCAGCCAGGACCCGGCCCAGCGTTACCAGACCTTGCAGTGGCTGATGTTCCAGATGGGTGGCATCGGGCCGATGTTCGGCCAGGTCGGGTTCTTCCATTTCTTCGCTGGCAAGGAATACGAGGACAAGCGCCCGCGGGACCGTTATGTCAACGAGTCCAAGCGCCTGCTCGGTGTTCTGGACCGGCATCTGAACGGCCGGGAATGGATGGTCGACGAGTACAGCATTTCCGATATCGCGATCTTCCCGTGGGTGCGTAACCTGGTTGAGCGTTACAACGCCCGAGACCTGGTCGGCTTCGATCAGTTCAAGGAAGTGCAGCGGGTGCTGGCGGCGTTCCTCGAGCGGCCGGCCGTGCAACGCGGGCTGAAAATTCCAGGTTGAGGTTGGCTGTAAGGGCCCTATCACCGGCAAGCCGGCTCCCACAGGTAATGCACAGGGCTTGAGGTCTGTGCTGTTCCTGTGGGAGCTGGCTTGCCGGCGATAGGGCCAGTGAAGGCGAAACTGTTTTCAGGCTCAGAAGATGTGGTGCAGCAGCCAGTACAGGCTGCCGGCCAACAGCATCGCTGCCGGCAGGGTCAGCACCCAGGCCATCAACAGGTTGACCAGCGTACGCTTCTGTATCCCCGACCCGTTGGCCACCATGGTCCCGGCCACCCCGGAACTCAGCACGTGGGTGGTCGACACCGGCAGCCCGAACATGTCCGCCGCACCAATGGTGCACATTGCCACCACTTCGGCCGAAGCCCCTTGGGCATAGCTGAGGTGGGTCTTGCCGATCTTCTCGCCTACCGTCACCACGATGCGCCGCCAGCCGACCATGGTGCCCAGCCCCAGTGCGATGGCCACGGCCACTTTCACCCACAGCGGGATGTAGCGGGTGGCATCGTCCAGCTGGGTCTTGAATAGCAGCACCTTACTGCGCGTGTCTGCATCGAACATCACCAGCTGATTCTTCTCGATCAGGCGGATGGCTTCGCTGGTCAGGTACATGTCGTTGCGCACGTTGGCCATGGCTTCTGCCGGTACCCGCTTGAGCGAGCCATAACCTTTGACCTCTTCGCCGATCATGCCGGTCAGTGCCGCCAGCGCTGGTATCAGTTGGGGGTTGGCCCTGGGCTCGGCAATGAACGTGGTCAGCACCTGGCGTGGGTCGGCCGGTGCTGCTTGCGGGGCGTCGCGCACCAGTGCCTGGCGGGTAACCGCGGCGACTGCGGAAAACTGCAAGGCCTGTCCATTGGGCATGGTCTTGTTCAATGCATAAGCCATCGGCAGGGTGCCAACCAGAATCAGCATGATCAGGCCCATGCCTTTCTGGCCGTCGTTGGAGCCGTGGGCAAAGGACACCCCGGTGCAGGTCAGGATCAGTACACCGCGAATCCACCACGGTGGTGGTGTCTGGCCTTCCGGCGCCTGGTACAGCGCCTTGCGCTTGACCAGCGCGCGCAGGGCCAGCAGCAACAGGGCGGCACAGGCAAAGCCGATCAGTGGCGAGAACAGCAGGGCGTAACCGACCTTGCTGGCCTGGGCCCAGTCCACGCCGCTGGTACCGTCGCGCCCGTGCATCAGGGCATTGGCCACGCCCACACCGATGATCGAACCGATCAGGGTGTGCGAGGATGATGCCGGCAGGCCCAGCCACCAGGTGCCGAGGTTCCAGATGATCGCTGCCAACAGCAGGGCGAAGACCATGGCGAAACCGGCCGAGGAGCCGACCTGCAGAATCAGCTCCACCGGCAGCAGGGCGATGATGCCGAACGCCACCGCGCCACTGGAAAGCAGCACGCCGAGGAAATTGCACAGCCCGGACCAGACCACGGCGACGGGGGCCGGCAACGAGTGGGTGTAGATGACGGTGGCAACCGCGTTGGCGGTGTCGTGGAAGCCATTGACGAACTCGAAGCCCAGGGCAATCAGCAACGCCAGGCCCAGCAGCAGGAATGGCGTGACCGTGGTGATTACCGTGCCGCTGGCCGTCACATCCTGCTTCAGGCTCCAGGCGGTGTAGGCGATACCGGCCAGCAGCAGGCCGAAGAACAACACCAGGGTGGCTCGCCCGGGCTTGTGGGCAAGTTGCGGGCGGGCATCGCGTTGGGCCAGTTGCGGCAAGCTGGCCAGTGAGGGGGTTGCCATGGTGGCTCCGGTCGGGGTGGGGCAAGGGTGCCGAAGGCCTTGAGCATAGAAACAATTCGTAACCCGGCCGTGACCTCGATCAATGATTTATCTAGGCTCAAGACGGACGGTAATGGCAGGAGAGACCCATGATTCGCTGCAAGCGTGTCTACGATGCGGTTGAGCAAGACGACGGCCTGCGCGTACTGGTCGATCGCCTGTGGCCGCGCAACAAGCGCAAGGAAGACCTGCACGGGCAGTGGTTGCGCGAAGTTGCACCCTCGGATGAGTTGCGCAAGGCGTTTCACCAGGGTGAAGTGGATTTCGCCGGCTTCACTCAGCGTTACCAGCAAGAGCTGGCGGCCCACCCCGAGTATTGGTACCCGCTGCTGGACCAGGCCGGAAAGGGCACGCTGACATTGCTTTATGCGGGCAAGGATACCGAGTACAACAATGCCCGGGTGTTGGCTGAATGGCTGGAGGACGAACTGGACCGGCGTGGGCCCGGCAGTTCGCCCGTGTGCTATGCCCCATGATTGTTATTCGTTGTGCTGGCCCTATCGCCGGCAAGCCAGCTCCCACAGGTACGGCGCTGCCTTCAAGACTATCGTTGTAACTCTGGGAGCTGGCTTGCCGGCGATAGGGCCAAAACACGCAACACAAGACAGTTGCTCCACAGGTACGGCGCTGCCTTCAAGACTATCGCTGTACCTGTGGGAGCTGGCTTGCCGGCGATAGGGCCAAAACAGGCAATACAAGACAGTTGCTCCACAGGTACGGCGCTGCCTTCAAGGCTATCGCTGTACCTGTGGGAGCTGGCTTGCCGGCGATAGGGCCGGGCCTGGCAAACCGAAGAGTCCGAAATGTGATGTCCCTGAAACTGACCCCCGCCAACGACACCCACCGCACCTTCGCCCGTGACCTCACGCGCCGCGCCATGCTGCCGTACTACCGCGAATACGACCTGCTTTGGCTAGAGGAAGCCTTCGACGAAGCCTGGGGCTGGCGCGAGCAGTGGCTGGTGACTGAAGGCGACGCCGTGCTCGGTTTCTGCAGCCTCAGCCAGGACCGCCAGGCGCTGTTCATCCGCGAGTTGCACCTGCTACCCGAGCACCGTCGACGTGGGGTCGGCAGCTGGGTGCTGGAGCAGCTGGCATTGTGGGCCCGCCAGCGGCACCTGCCGCTGCTGCGGCTGATGGTGTTTCGCAGCAACCCGGCGCGTGTGCTCTACCAGCGCCATGGTTTCGTCGCAATGGGTGAGGACGAATGCTTTGTGCGCATGCAGCGCATGATCGACTAATAGCTCAATGATGGCTTGTCGCGACTGTTGAGCATCGGCATAGTGCCCAGGCGTTCACGGCCGCCTGCAGGTAGGTAGGCCGTACATGACTGTGATCAGGGATAAGGAGACCCCCATGAATGGAATCGGTCCGCGGCTGCGGGAAGAGCGAGAACGTCTGGGGATGACCCAACGCGTGTTTGGCGATATCGGCGGGGTCGAACCCAATGCCCAGGGCAAATACGAGAGTGGTGAACGCACGCCACGGGTTGATTACCTGGCGGCATTGGCAACCCGAGGTGTAGATGCGCTATATGTGCTCAGCGGTATCCGCACCCCGGTACCGCTCGAGGGGCTGAGCGCCGATGAGTCCTGTTTGCTGGGGGCTTTCCGGCAGTTGTCGTGCGACGATCGGGCGGCACTGTGGCATTTGTTGCGGCGGTTGACCAACAACGACAAATCCAGGCAGACAGTGAGGCCGCTTACGGTTTAACGTCAGGCGTTTCTTACGGAAGGAATGCGTTAGGTCCGCCGTGAAAAATTTTGTTAAGGTGGCAGGATCCAATCGCCCTGCTGACGAGGTGTGTGCTTGATTAGGGTCTTAGTGGTCGACGATCACGATCTGGTACGAACCGGTATTACACGCATGCTGGCCGACATCGATGGCCTGCAGGTGGTGGGTGAGGGCGATTCGGGCGAGTCGGCACTCAGGCTGGCCCGTGAACTGAAGCCGGATGTGGTGCTGATGGACGTGAAAATGCCCGGCATTGGCGGCCTGGAGGCCACCCGCAAGCTGCTGCGCAGCCACCCGGACATCAAGGTGGTTGCCGTGACCGTGTGCGAGGAAGACCCGTTCCCCACGCGCCTGCTGCAGGCCGGCGCTGCTGGCTACCTTACCAAGGGCGCCGGCCTTGACGAAATGGTCCAGGCCATCCGCCTGGCCTTCGCCGGCCAGCGCTACATCAGCCCGCAGATTGCCCAGCAGATGGCGCTGAAGCCATTCCAGCCACAGGGCTCGCCGTTCGATGCCTTGTCGGAGCGGGAAATCCAGATTGCCCTGATGATCGTCGGCTGCCAGAAAGTGCAGATCATTTCCGACAAGTTGTGCCTCTCGCCCAAGACCGTCAATACTTACCGTTATCGGATCTTTGAAAAACTCTCGGTCACCAGCGACGTCGAACTGACCTTGCTGGCCGTTCGCCACGGTATGGTCGACGCAAGCCTGTAAACCTCATGTCTCAAGTTTTCGATGCCAGCGCATTCCTGGCGACCTGCAGTGGTCGCCCGGGCGTCTACCGGATGTTCGATGGCGAAGCCCGGTTGCTTTACGTGGGCAAGGCCAAGAACCTCAAGAAACGCCTGGCCAGCTATTTTCGCAAGACCGGCCTGGCGCCCAAGACCGCCGCGCTGGTGGCGCGCATCGCCCAGGTCGAAACCACCATCACCGCCAATGAAACCGAGGCGCTGCTGCTGGAGCAGAACCTGATCAAGGAATGGCGGCCGCCGTACAACATCCTGCTGCGCGACGACAAATCCTACCCCTATGTGTTCCTTTCCGACGGCGAGTTCCCGCGGCTGGGTATTCACCGTGGGGCGAAGAAGGCCAAGGGCCGCTACTTTGGCCCGTACCCCAGCGCCGGGGCCATTCGTGAAAGCCTCAGCCTGCTGCAAAAGGCCTTTTCGGTGCGCCAGTGTGAAGACAGCTACTTCGCCAACCGCACCCGGCCATGCCTGCAATACCAGATCAAGCGCTGCAAAGGGCCCTGCACGGGCCTGGTGACCGCCGAGGAATATGCCGAGGACGTGCGCCACTCGGTGATGTTCCTCGAAGGGCGTAGCCAGCAACTGGGCAATGAGCTCAATGCCGAAATGGAGAAGGCCGCCATGGCCCTCAATTTCGAGAAGGCCGCCGAGTTGCGTGACCAGATCGCCTTGCTGCGCCGCGTCCAGGACCAGCAGTACATCGAAGGCGGCAGCGGCGACGTCGACGTTATCGCCGCCTTCGTCAACCCCGGTGGCGCCTGCGTGCACCTGATCAGTGTGCGTGGCGGGCGGGTGCTGGGCAGCAAGAATTTCTTTCCGCAGGTGGGCATCGAAGAGGAGGTAGCCGAAGTGATGGCCGCGTTCCTCTCCCAGTACTACCTGGGCAATGCCGAGCGCGAATTGCCGGGCGAACTGATCGTCAACGTGGTGCACGAAGACTTCGCAGCCATCAGCGAAGCCCTGCAGACCCTGCGCGGCCGCGAGCTGACCATCAGCCACCGGGTACGCGGTACCCGCGCCCGCTGGCAGCAACTGGCGGTGACTAACGCCGAGCAGGCGCTCAATGCCCGCCTGGCCAACCGCCAGCACATGGCCGCACGGTTCGAGGCACTGGCCGAGGTGCTGGGCCTGGACGAGGTGCCGCAGCGCCTGGAGTGTTACGACATCAGCCATTCCAGCGGCGAAGCTACCGTGGCCAGTTGCGTGGTGTTCGGCCCCGAAGGCCCGCTCAAGTCCGACTACCGCCGCTTCAACATCGAAGGCGTCACCGGCGGTGACGACTACGCCGCCATGCACCAGGCCCTGACCCGCCGTTACGGGCGCATCAAGGATGGCGAGGGCAAGCTGCCAGACGTGTTGCTGGTGGACGGCGGCAAAGGCCAGCTGAACATGGCCCGTGACGTGATGCAGGAGCTGGGCTTCAGCGACCTGACCCTGCTTGGCGTGGCCAAGGGCGTGACGCGCAAGGCCGGTTTCGAAACCCTGTACCTGAACGACGTGCACCACGAGTTCACCCTCAAGGGCGACTCACCGGCCTTGCACCTGATCCAGCAGATCCGCGACGAGGCCCACCGTTTCGCCATCACCGGCCACCGCGCCCGCCGTGGCAAGGCCCGCCGGGTGTCCAGCCTGGAGGATGTGGCCGGGGTAGGGCCCAAGCGCCGGCGCGACCTGCTGAAACATTTCGGCGGCCTGCAGGAGCTCAATCGCGCCAGTGTCGATGAAATCGCCAAAGCACCCGGCATCAGTAAAAAGCTTGCCGAGTCGATTTATGCCAGCCTGCATAGCGAGTAGAATGCGGGCTCAACTTGCGGCCAGTCGTACCGATGAATATTCCAAACCTGCTCACCGTTCTACGCGTCCTGCTCATCCCGATCTTCATCCTGCTGTTCTATGTGCCCTATCACTGGAGCTACATGGCCGCCAGCAGCGTGTTCGCCGTTGCCGCCGCCACCGACTGGCTGGACGGCTACCTGGCGCGCCGCCTGCAGCAGAGCACGCCGTTCGGTGCCTTCCTCGACCCTGTGGCCGACAAGCTGATGGTGGCGGTGGCCCTGGTGCTGCTGGTGCAGACCCACGCCAACTTCTGGCTGACCCTTCCGGCCGCGGTGATCATCGGCCGCGAGATCGTGGTGTCGGCGCTGCGCGAGTGGATGGCCGAGCTGGGTGCGCGGGCGCATGTGGCGGTGTCCAACCTCGGCAAGTGGAAAACCGCGGCACAGATGCTGGCACTGGTGATCCTGCTGGGCAACCCGCCAGCGGTCACCTTCTGGGTAATCCTCGGTTATGCGCTGCTGCTGGTGGCGGCGGGGCTGACCCTGTGGTCGATGGTACACTACCTGCTGGCCGCCTGGCCGCACCTGCGCGAAGGCTCTGAGCAGAAATAAAAGTTTTTTGAATCAAGGGGTTGACGCTGTTTTAGAAATCGCTAGAATGGCACCCATCACGACGCGGGAATAGCTCAGTTGGTAGAGCACGACCTTGCCAAGGTCGGGGTCGCGAGTTCGAGTCTCGTTTCCCGCTCCAAATATAGATTTACAGGGTTCCATGGAAATCTGTAAATCATTGAAAAAAGACGCTTCGGCGTCTTTTTTCGTTTCAGTCAGATCCATCAGGATCCATGGCATTCGGGCCTTTCCAGGCTTTGTACGAAATCCCAAGAAACCCAATCACCGCCCCTCGAACGCTGAAACTTTGCAGAGTCCCCCCGCATCGACGGAAAGGCATTCTGTGATGGCTAGGCGTTACGAATACTCGGACGAGGTGTGGGGTGTGGTCTCCGAGCTCTTCATCAAGCCCCAGCAGCTACCGGCCTAGCCTTGGGATATCCGCACCCGGCAGGAGCTGACTCGTTGTTCTGGCTTTCACGGTACCAGGGAAAGCTGACCTTTACTCGGCCCCACTCATCGCAATAGATCTCTTCTCCCTTCGGGCCGACCAAGGTAGCCTCGTGTGCTCCGCCGATGTGACGATGAGGTCCATGGTGTTCTTCGTGCATGAACTGCATGGACATCTCATTGGTCGACAAGTCCGGTTGCGTACACTTATGCTGGTGAAATTATGGTTTTACCAGTTTAGCTTTAGTTCTTCGTTTATTGTTTCCCAGAATCTGTGATTGCTAAGAGCTTTAAGCAAGGGGAGCGTTAGGGCCTCTGTATTTGATATTTCAACTTCCTCATTGAGGATGTTGACTTTTTTCCAGTTGTTGTGTGTTCCGTACAGGAAGTAGTAGTTTCGATAGGATTCTGGTGATGATATCTCTTGATGGCCAATTATTCTCCAGTCGCCACCTTTGTCAATTTTCTTGTCGAATAAAGCGTAACTATCTAGCAGTAGCGGTCGGCCTGCTAAGGCTGATTGTTCAAGTTCTTGCTGGGTGATTGATGGGCTGTCTTTAGTGATATTTAATATTTCGACTGCGTGGCCTACAATCATTTTTGACAAGATTTTACCGAAATGATAGTTGCTGTTGTCTTTGGTGAGGCAAAATATATCTCCAACAGAGATTTTTCTCAGCATTGTTCTCTCTTTATCTTCCCACTTCCAGGTTTTTAGTTCTTTCATGGGCAAGCTCCTATTTTTTTGTTCTTGCTGGCTTAATTGATGTTGAGTGGCATGTTGACTTGCTGTAGTTGATCACCAGCAGCCGGTGCTGACCTAGAATCATGCAGGCGGCCTGGAGCTGGAAGTTGGGCTTGTCCCCCACCTTGAATTCAATGGCCATTTCTCGAGCTTCGACGGAGTGCTCACCTCCCCCAAACGCGCGATCTTCGTGGGTGTGATGGTCATTGCCCCGGACTTTTTTCGCAGCATCCGCAGTTGGTCATCGATGGCTTGGTCTAGAGTCTTGTCGTTGCCGACGGGGCTGCGCGCCATTACCAACGTGGTGTCTCGAGCACGAAAGCGCAGCATGTTGAGCGTCAGGTCTTCAGGTGCTTCCTCGCCTAGGTCGGAAGCGGCGGCAACAGATACTGCTGAGATGTCTGTTGTTCGCCTGCTTTGGTTGACCATAAAGTAGTATTGATTTGACGGTGGTTGCAGATCTATCTGCAATCGCCGTCAATGTTTATAACGCCACGCAGATGGTGATATTTACATAATTATGGTTTTCTCGATCCTCTTATGGCGTCGAGGAAAGCGCGAAAATTGGGAGCGATAAGTATTGCGCTCGAGGGATCGGATAGGTGCTCTGATCTCGTGTATCTAATAACTCCGGTTGCTGTGTCAATCCAGAAGTCGTTGTCGCCAGCGTCACCCGCGAAAGGGATGTTTTTTGAAAGAAAGCAGGAGTTAGCTTTGTGATGAATTATTCTTAAGTCTAGTTTTCTGTTGTCGACATTAATCTTGAGTGTGTCTGGTTTGGGTGCGCGGGTATAAAGTTGAACGCTTCGATTTCTAGGAGGTTGTAGTCGTCTGGCTTTAAGGTGTAAATGTCTTCTCTGTAGATATAGGCGCCGCCATCAAGGTATCCTCCATTATAGGTGGAGTAAAATGATGTTAGGCTGTCTCTTTCAGGGAAATTGTTAGGGAATATCTGTTTTAATGAGTTAATGCTCAATCCTGGCAGTGAGTCGTTGAGCATGATGTCATTATGGGTAAATAGCTTTTTCTTGTCCATTTGTCTTAACCTTTGCGTAAAGTGGATTTTTATTAATGGCACCACTTTGCATGTTGGTGTATTGGGCTTGGAATTTTGCGAAAGGGAGTTCCATGTTTTTCTCCTGTGGGCAAGTGGTTTTATTTGGTGGCAACAGACATACTGCTGGATGTCTGTTGATCGCCCTTTTCGCTTAGTGAATGGTCAGCTCGACATTCATCATATCCATGCCTTCACCGCGTTCCATGGCTCTGGTTGTGCTGACTTGATCGGAGAGTCCCTAGGGCAGGAGCGGCAGCAATAGATATACATCTATATTGGTTTCTATTGTTCGCTCACTCCAATTGCTGTGAGTTTTTATATTTTGTCCATGATATCTTGCTGTTCGGAAAACCAAAATTTTATAGCTGAGTCATTAATTCCGTTTGTGCCTGTCCAGAAGTCAATGGGGTATCGCCAATCAGATTTTGATGTTTTTGCGGATTTTGAAAAGGGAGGTGTGTATTCATAGATATAGCCTGGGTGCAAAGGGGATTGCAAGATTCCGGTAAATCCGAGAGTTTCTAGTAGGCCTCTGATTTCTTCTTTTGGAAAATTTAAGTGCTTATTGTTGCTTAGTCTTTTAAGTAGCGATGTGGGAGTCTCGTTTATTGGAGAGATGGCTAGTTCGCTTAAAAGAACTATGAATCTCTCGTTTGTGAATTTTTTTGGTGCTGGTAGATTAGTGTCTAGTTGTAAATAGAGAGCTAGATCTGCAGGAGTCATGCTTCTTAATGAGCCGTAGAGGTATCTGGAGCAGTTGATAAGTGTCAGGTCTATGGTTTGAGTCTCGAAGGCTCCGCAAGTTTTGCAGTAAACGTCGAGTCCTTGGTAAGTGTGGCGTGGTAACTTTGATGCAACTGAAAAGGCCGAAAAAGCGGCTCTGTATTCAGGTTTGAAGTTTTGAATCCCGTAGAGGAAGTGATCTGTAACAAGTTTTTTGGATGTTGATTTGAGTGAATGGTCAAGCCACCTCAGGCACTCGTCGTGAGACATTGTTTTTGGGGGGATGTATAGCTCTGATTCAATCAAGATGCTGATATCTTCGTCATGGCTGTCTATACCTATAGAGTAATTCTTTAACGCTTTTTTGGTTCTGGCTGGGATTTTCATGATGGAGTGCTCTGCTATTTGCAAATACTTGGGATTTTCTGAGTGGGTGGGGTGTGTGGGTGAGCCATGTTGTTAAGAGAGGGAAGTTTGGTTGGTGATGTGACCCCTTTGCTTTCTAAATACGCCCCTGCTTGAGCAAGATATGCTGAACGGTTACGGTTTTTGTCTGAGATGCCAGGATCCACGTTTCCTCTAACTCTACCTGTTCCACGGCCAAGTACGCCATTCTCGCGACTACCAATATCTTCTATCCCCCGGACAATGTCTCTTCTCGTGCCGACTGGTGTGACCTGGTGAATTGTATCTCCAGCTTGGAAGCGGTATCCATCGATACCTTTGTTCTTACTATGGCGCCGCGCTACGGTCTTTAGGGTTTCTTTATCAGATGCGCGCCCATGGTAATATGGGCCACTACTGTCGACTAGGACGTAGTTCCAGTCCAGACCAAGTGGGTCGGTATAGGTAGTCGGATTCGGTGGGTATGGATAAAGATTGGTGTTACCCATGAGCCCGATAGGATCCGGCTGTGTGAAGCGACCAAGATCTGGGTCGTAGAGTCTGAAAATATTGTAATAAAAAGATATTTCAATATCTGCGTACTGGCCTTGATGTCGAAGATTTTGTTGTCGTCTTTCTGCTAAGCGGTGCCACTCGCCATGTGTCTTGCCCCAGCCATGATAGTCACTTCGCCACGTGATATCCCCATTGCTATCAGTTAGTTGTTCAGGAAGTCCTGCCAAGTTGGTGTGAAAATAGTGGATATCCTCTTGGCTAGGACTTCCATCTATTCGCGCCAATGGCTCATAGCCGTTCGTGTTGGCATAGATGAAAAGACTGTACATACCACTTTGTATCTCCTGCAGCAGGCGGAACCCTTGCCAGTAGAACACTACCTGTTGACGTGGTTCAGAGTGTTCGTCTTGGTAAACCTCCTTGCTGATTCGTCTTCCCAGTGGATCGTAACGAAACACAACACGTTCGCGCTCACCGCTGCGATACTGGTCTACGCAAATCAGACGTTGTTCAGCGTCGTACTCGAAGTACTGTACCCAGTTACTCCCAATCCTTTTCTCGCACAATCGCCCAAATCGATCATAGCGATAGCGTTTGTCCTGATAGACCAGTACACGGTTGTGTTTGATCAGGCCGTTGAGCTTCGCCCCGTCGAACAGGTTGCCGGCCTTGTCATATTTGAAATCCTCAACCTGTGTCGCTTGCCAGTTGGGGCGAGACTGCTGAGTACTCTGCAACTGCTCGTTCGGATCGTAGCCATACCGGTTGCTACCGGTGTAACTCTTGCCGGTGTGTGGGGAGCGATGAAAATGGCCGATGATCTGTTCAAGGTGTGCGGCGTCTTCAGTTGCAACGTCGGCAACACCACGACGCTGGGTTTGGGTCAGAATCTCAGCAATCAGGTTGTCACTAGCATCGTAGCGGTAGCTCTTCTCAAGTAAAGGCAGCATTTCAACCGGGGCATCGCGATAGTGGATGGTCTTGCTACCCAGACGGCCGCTCTGGTCATAGCGGGTGCGAGTGATGAGACCTCCCTGAGTACGTAGCACTTCGTCGTGCACCGCATCGCGCTCGAAGTCACTGATGACCCGGCCGTTCAGGTTGATCTGATGAAGGTGCCCACTGCCGTAGTGCAGGTAGTTCAGTTGTCGCTGGTCAGGCAGTGTCAACGTCTGCAGATTGCCCAGTTCGTCATAGCGGTATTGCAGCAGCCCGGCACTGTTGGTTTCGCTGAGCAACTGCCCGTTCGCGTCATAGGTGTAATCAAGCTGCTGTTGCTCACCCTGGTTGTCCGTGAACGTGATGGACAACAGGTTGTCGGCGGGGTCATAGCTGTAGTCGGTGATGCCATCCTCGGTGCGTTTGCTCAGCAGGCGGCCAACGGCATCACGTTGGAAATCATGGCGAATCGAAGTGGCCCGTGTCGGCGGGGCGTTGTCGGAGAGGGGTGGCTGTTCGTATGAAGAGGGGACATGGGTTAGGCTGGTGACACCGTCGAGTGTGTCGTACTCGTATATCCGGCCACTTCCATCCAGATCTTGTTGTGCCACCAGGCGGTCAAGTTTGTCCCAGCCAAACGTGTAGGACTCTTCATTCTCGTTGGTGAGTTGCAGCAGGCGACCATAGGCGTCGTAGCGAAACTTCACGCTGTACCCCATGGCATCGGTGCGTTTTACCAGGCGGCCGCTGCGGTCATAGCGAAACTGCAAGATCTTTTGCGCGGGATCGATGTAGCGCGTCAGCTGGCCGGCGGTATCAACTTCGTAGCGGTCGATACGACCATCGGGTCGTTCGCTTTCTATGAGATAGCCGCGAGCGTCATAGCGGAAGTGGGTCTGCTCTCCGCGGGCATTGATGCTTTCGCTCAGGCGGCCATGCAAGTCGTAGTGGTACAGCGTCTGGTTGTTGCTGCAGTCGCGATAGCTGAGCAACTGGCCACGGGTGTTCCAACCCAGGTGCTTGGTCTTTTCGAGGGCATCGGTGACGCGGGTAACACGACCTTCCGGGTTGTATTGATACTGTGTGCTCCGGCCCAGTGGGTCCTGTTCCCACAGTAAATTGCCATGAGCATCGTAGCCGTAGCGCCGGGTACGTCCTGCTCCGTCTGTGACCTGAACGGGCAAGGCCCAGTGGCGCAGATAGCTTATGCGTTCGCTTCGCCCAAGCGGGTCACGTGTCTCGATCAGACGCCCGATATCGTCATAGCTGTATTCCCACTCGCCGCCCTGTGGATCAGTTCGTTTGACCAACTGGCCGGCGACGATCTCTGCTTGCCAGCAGTTCCCAAGTGCATCGACATGCTTGTAAACGTCGTATAGCGGGCCCCAGAAATAGCGGTCTATACGTCCCAGTCCGTCTGTTACGAGGGTTTCGCCATCTTCGAGGTTGTACTCGAACTTGTACTCCTCCCCATCGCTACCCCAGTGACGAACCACCCGCCATTCGTGGTCAGGTTGCGGCTCAAGCAAAGGCGGCAGGCGATAGGGTGTTCCGTCCGCCCGTCTTGGTGTAGGACGTTTTTCAGGAATGGTGTAGCGTGCCCATGCGTACTCGCGGATGGCGCCGCTGGCCAGTTGGTGACGCTTCAGATAGCCCTCTTCGGTATAACCGAAGTTACGCACCACCTGGCCCGTTGCATCCAGAACTTCTTGCAACTGCCCACTGTCGGTATAGCTGTAGCTGACCAGCAGCTCGTTCCGCTCGATAGCGGGCTCACCGTTGTTTGATAGGAAGAGCCGCGAAACCTTGCATACGCGCCTTGTATGCGCAGCATCATAGTGAAGCTGGACAACCGTCTGGCCGTACTTGTCATAGAGTGCTTGCAGGCGACCTTGTTTGTCGTAAAGCACATCTACGTAATTGAGATTGCGGTCGCTCAGCCTGATGAGTCTTGAACGACTGGGCTCGTGCGGGTCGACATCAAAAACCTTGTAGCGTCCCTCATGAATGTCCTCGACAACTGTTTGGCCATCCTCCAACTGGAAGAAAGCCAAGCCGTCCACAACACTGACAAAGGCATCGCCGGCGCGCAGGCGCCCGAGCTCCAGGCGATTGCCTTCTTCATCGACGTAAATCCACAACTCGCCGCCTTCAGGATGCGGGACGCGTACCAGTTCAACTTCATAAGGAACACTCCAGCCCTTTCCGAACAGGCCGCCAGTGCGTAAGTCTCTACTGTCGTAACTACGAGCCCATTGGATTCCCAGCAAGCCAGGTAAGTTGAAATCAACATCCTCTGGACCGTCCTGGAACTTGCTACCCGTGGCGACCGCAACGGGGTTGCCCAATTTGCAACCTTTGATGCGCCCAAAACGTCGTGAAATGAGTATCCCCGCAATGATCCCGGTAAACATCGCAATCTTGCTCTTGCCATTGCGAATATCCCGAACCGTCGCCGTTCCGCCGCCAATGCGTACATTCGGCGATACCTTCTCATTCACATCGATCGTGGCATCGCAGGTGGTCTTGTCACCCGATCGCGCTGCAGGCTGGCCGTTGATGAAGACTTTGTCCGACCCTTGCGCAATATGGTTTTCGGGCAGAGGCGGGTGGCGGCTGCATGAAATCTTGTCCTGCTCTTTGGATTCCGCGCCGGGGTCCTTTGGCGTGGTGACGGGCGGGTTGAAGATGTCGCGTATCGCCATGCCCAGCCCCACCACGGGGAACAGGTAGGGCACCGCCGCCATGGCCATGGAACCCACGTTCTCCAGAATCGAAGGCTCTGCTTGCTCTGCGTCGGCCGCTCCCCCACCTGGCGGCCCTGTAATACCGGCTGCGCGAGCGGCGGGCTTGCTGTTGACGAACACGTTGTGTGACCCGCTTTCGATCTTTCCGTAGGGGTCGGGTGCATCCACGCTGTTGCCAAGGCTGTCGCAAAAGCGGGAGATGGCATCGCCGACAGTCTGGTCTTCACCGACCGAAAGGGTGCTCATCGCACCGACCGCCACTCCCGCAACGGCGGCGATGGCGATGCCAGCTGCGCCCCCCGTCGCGACAGTACCGACAACGGCCAGGCTGATAGCGGCAGCCACGGCGGCGGTGGCTGCGGCATAAATGACGGCCTCTGCAACTGCACTGACCATTTCGGCGATCAGGGACGGATGCAGGATTTCATCGCCCATGCGGGCGGCGTGAACGATCTGCGCCATGGCTTGCAAGCTCCAGAAGTTCTGAATGAGGTTGACCTGGGTGGTGAAGGGGTCAGGTGAATCGGAGCTGTTGTTTGATTGCGCGCCAGTGCTCGATGTCGTCGCTGCTCAAAGGGCTTGGCTTGCTGTAGTTGATCACCAGCAGCCGGTGCTGCCCTGGAATCATGCAGGCGGCCTGGAGCTGGAAATTGGGCTTGTCCCCCACCTTGAATTCAATGGCCATTTCGCGGGCTTCGACGGAGTGTTCACCGCCCCCCAAACGCGCGATCTTCGTGGGTGTGATGGTCATTGCCCCGGACTTTTTTCGCAGCATCCGCAGTTGGTCATCGATGGCTTGGTCCAGGGTCTTGTCATTGGCGACGGGGCTGCGTGCCATTACCAACGTGGTGTCTCGGGCACGAAAGCGCAGCATGTTGAGCGTGAGGTCTTCAGGTGCTTCCTCGCCTAGATTGAGGATCAGGTCGTGAGTCAGGTATTCCGTCATTGCGGGAGTCCTTTCAGGAGGTCTTTACGTACGGGCAAGTGCAAGCAGCTACTTGAAATGCCCATCCACATCGGCTTTCAGTGCACTGCTATCGCGTCCATCCGCTGCGGCACCTGCCGCTCCGCCCTCAGGGTTGAGGTCGAGCTTCGATGCGGGCGTGTTGATCTGTCCGGTCTGTTGCCCGGTGAGGTTGAAGGTCTCGCAGGTGATATTGAGCGTGCCGTTGGCCTGCATCTCGATCAGTGTCTTGCCGCACTTGAGGCGCAGGGTGTTGCCTGCTTCGATCTCGTAGTCGCCGGCGATGAGGTCGTTTTTGCCGCCGCCGACTTTCAGGGTGTCATTGGCTTTCACCACGCGCAGGCGATTGCGTCCGATGGCAACGGACTCGTCCTGGCCAATGCTCTGGGTGCGATCAACAGCGACGGTGAGAGACTGGTTGTTGTTGACCTGGGTGTTCTGGTCCTTCTGGGCATGGATGAACACCTCTTCCTTGCCCAGTTCGTCCTCAAAGCGCAGCTCATTGAAACCATCGCCCTTGTGGGTCTGGCTCTTGATGGTCATGCGGGTCTTGTGGTCGGGCAGGTCGTAGGGCGGGAGCTGATCACCACAGTAGGTACGCCCGGTAATCATCGGCTGGTCGGGGTCACCGTTGACGTACTGGATGATCACGTCCTGGCCAATGCGCGGGATCGCCATCGCGCCCCAGCTACCACCGGCCCAGCCTTGCGACACACGTACCCAGCAGGAGCTGAACTCGTTGTTCTGGCTTTCACGGTCCCAGGGAAAGCTGACCTTCACCCGGCCCCACTCATCGCAATAGATCTCTTCTCCCTTCGGGCCGACCACGGTCGCCATGTGCGGGCCGTCAACGCGTGGTTTTGATAGTGGGGCAGGGCGCCATTCGGTCCGGCCGGGGACCAGCACCGCGGTCTGCTCGTAGTGCGTGCTGACATCGGCGCCGGCGGCTTCTTCCTGCAGGCTGGTGAATTGTTTGCCTTTGTGGGTAACCGTGTTCACCCGCCAATGCGCGTTGAGGTCGTCACGTGGGTGGCCAGTCAGGGTGAAACTCAGGCCCGGTTGCAGGCGAACATCGTCACCCTCAACCTCGGCAATACGGACATCGTGGCGCAGCGCAGTGATGCGGTTTTCAGTGAACGGCTTGCCCACGGCATCGCGTTTGTAACGGCCTGGGTAATCGAAGAATTCGTACTCTTTGGACTGATGCTCCAGGAAGGGCCCGGCAGCTCTGTGTTCCTGGCGGTAGGCCGGGTTGGTAAAGGTGTAGTCGCGCTGAACCTGGCGAGCGGTGCGCACCTGCTCGCTGTAGCGCAAGCGGCGAAGGCACGGTATGGCTTGATCGCCACCGCCGGTGGCTTGGTACAGCACGCTGTCAGGGTCTACAGGCTCGTCGGCATCAAAAAAGCCCTCGTCGTCATCCTCGGCCTTGATGGTCCCATGGCTGATCAACCCGAATGATTGCAGCCGATCGGTAATGATCAGCTTGTGCAGCTTTTCACTGTGTGCAAAGCGGTAGACGAAGCCTTCTTCAGCAGCCAGGCGGGCGATGAACGCCAGGTCCGTCTCACCGGCCTGAACACAGAACTCGCGGACCTGATGGTCCATGCTGGCGCGCAGTTCGTACTGGTTGATGCCCTGGCGCTGGAGCATCAGCTCGAGAATTTGCGGAACGCTCTTCTGCTGGAAGATGCGCCAGTTCGAGCGCAGGTCGGCCCGGGCCAGCTGAGGCTCGACCAGCGCGTGATAGTAGGTGCGGTAGAAGCCACTTTCAGCCTGGCTGAAGCGGCTGACCAGACCGTGCACGTAGCGCACCGGACGTTCGCCGTCCCAGATGGTAAAAAGTACGGGCTTGTCGAGCAGGTGGCCGAAGTCGATATCGTTTTCGAAGCTGATGAGTTTCAGCTCCAACTCGAAGGGCATGCTGATCCCCTCTCGGAGTTCGAACGACACCACTTCGAATTCAGCTTTTCCAACCAGCGGCTGGAAGCTGTAACGCAAGTCAGATTGGCTAGGCATAAGCAATCCTTGTCCGCCGTCTGAGGTGACACAAAGTCCGGGCAGGTAAACCCGCCCGGAGCATTCATGAATATCAGGCGACTGGTGCTCGCCAATCATCAGAGCCACCGGTACCGGCTACGGTGTGCTCCCAGACGATCTTCCGATAGGTCATTGCAACCTCGACCAGCTGCGTGTAGTTCTCGTTTACCTTGTCTTGAGCGTGGGGGAGGACGGTGTTGATGCTGACGATGGTTGCGTCTTCAAGCGTTGTGGAGAAGAAGTGCTCTTGTTTGCCTTCCGTCGAGGTGCGGTACCAATTGACTTCGACCATCGGCAGCATTTCGCCTGTGACCAACGCTTGATACAGCAGTGGCGTGGCCTTGTTGAGCGAACTGGTGAACTTGAACGGCTTGTGTACGCGTTGACCGCTGGGTTGACCATTCTGTGGATCAGTGGGCGTGGTCACTTCATGCTTGATCTCCTGAACCAGGATTTGATCTTCGTGGCCTTGCTGGTAACCATTGCCGACGGAGTCAGCGGTATATGCACCAGCTGTGATGTTGCCTTGGGTTTGGCCTTCGATCTTGATGTAAGCGGGTGTTGGCATGGCAGTTTCTCCTGCGTCCATGTGGATATAAACACGCGCACCCAGGGTGGCGTGGCCATCGGGAACGATGGGCTTGTCAACGAAGCAAACGCTTCGCTAATTCCTTAAAGTCAGTTGAGCCGTGTGTGGGCTCGCTACTGCTGCAAGATGCCGTTCAGCGACTCCAGCACCTCGGTGGTAATGAGGTGCAGGCGGTAGCTGTAGATGCCGTAGGCCACCGCCATGGCGAGGGCGGAAATGACCAACGGGCTCCACCACGGCCATTGCCGGTTCATGCGGAAGTTGCTTAGGGCGACGTTGGTGTACGGATCGCAGACTGTCTCCGGCGTAGGGCCGCGCAGCTCGCGAATGATCCCGTGGAGTTGGTGTATCAATGCGTTGAGGGATTCTTCGCCCTTCGGCGCGATGGCGTACTTGCCCTTCAAACCGAGGCACAGCGCGAAGTACATGAACTCCAGCACGTCCTTATAACGTTTGGGTTCCTGCATGAGGCGCGACAGTACGGTGAAGACTTTCTCTCCACCCCAGGTTTCGTCGTGGAAGATGCTGAGCAGGGGTTCCTGGCTCCAGCAGCTGGTTTTACCCCAAGGCCTGTCCATGACAGCTTCATCGATGAAAAGGCAAAGACCGTATGAGTACGCCAGCAACTGAGCGGGCTCGTAGCCGTGCTGGCGCATCTCTTCCCGCACGTTTTCGATCTGGTTGCGCACCTGCTGGTGCACCTCCTTGATGTTGGGCAAGGCATCCAGTGTGCGCAGGCGTATCACCAGGCCGAACAGCGGCGCGGCTGCATCCAGCATCAGGTTGTCGTAGCCGCCACGTAGCTGGAAGTCCGGGTCTGCCGGGTAGCCTTCATACACTGGCTCTGCCTTCGGCTTTCGCTCAGCGCCATCAGCTGCTGTCGGTGCGGGTGAGTCGTTGGACAATGACGCATCGAGCATCGCTTGCAGTTGCTCGCTTTCGACCTGTTCGGTATCAGTTGGGGGGCTGTTTTCTTGTTTCATTTCATTCACTCCTGATCGCCCAGAACTGAAGTTCCAACCCCGGGAATTCCCCCGCGACGTGGATACCGAAGCCACTGGAGGCCTCCATGCCCGCCCAAGCCGGGGAGCGACGGTCCAGCTCGAAGTAGGTGAAGCCTGCATGGAAGGGCAGATCCCGAGGAGCCACGGGCAGCGGCACCAGCGGAATACCTGGCAGCTGCAGCGGCACTACCTCGTTCAACGACTCCAGGGAGACGACCTTTGCCTTCTGCACGAACATCCGACGCAATGTCTGAGGCGGCATGTGGGCTCGCACTGCCAGAATGAAGTCGGCCTCGTCGATCAGGCGGCGATCCTCCAGCGTGGTTGTCAGCAAGCCGTACTCCAGCGTCTCCAGCGGCAGCGAAACGGCGCGGGGTTGCAGCACCGTGCTCAGTGCCCGGCGTAGCGTGTCCTCCAGCGGCTTGAAGGAGGTGCGTAGCGCGGTATGGTGATAGGCGGGGTATTCCTGCGGCAGCCGGCTCTCGTCGGTAAACGTCACGAACTCGCCACAGGCCTGGCTCATGCACAGGTACAACTGTTCGGGATGGGTCTGCCCTTGCCTGGCCAGATGCTGGAAGCATGGCCACCAGCGGTTCATGGCCTGCAGCAGGTTGAAGTCGCGAATGTCGGCGATGCCGGACTGCCCTGAGGCGCCAATGCGGGCGGCGAGGTTGCGCGCACGTTCGCGCAGGGAGTTGGTGATTTCTTCCAGATACCGTTGCAGCGCGGGTACGGCGCGCACTGAAACGCTGGTGGGATAGAAGCCTTCATCCAGTTGCAGGCTGCCATCGGGGCGCCGTTCCAGAATGCGCGTCACGGCCAGGCGGGTGTAGGCGCTGCTGTCGTCGGCCTTGCGTTTGAGCTGCAGGTTGGGTACCGCCAGGTCAATCTGCACCAGGTCACCGTCGGCGCTGTGCGTGTCCTTGATTTCCTGGGCCTGGGCGCTGTAACGGAAGTTGGCGGGGTTATCGGGCCAGCTCACCTCACGGCCACCTTCGGTGCGCAGCGGCAGGCACAGGTAGATCTCGCTGTCTTTCGCGCCGTCGTCCTCGATTTCCAGCGGTGGCGGTGGTGGCATGTCTGCAGGTATATCGAACACCGTGCCGTCCGGCATGATGCCCCGCGCACGGGTGATGGCGACCTTGCCCAGGCTCAGGTACTCATCGTTCAACTGCAGCTCGCTGAAGCCATAGAAGGCGGCGTTCAGGCTGCCAAGACGTTGATGCAAAGCCGCTTCGGCGGCACGGGCAGCTTGCTGGAAGTGCTGCGGTTTGACGAACAGGCCTTCAGGCCACAAGACGGGGTTACGTGAACTCATGAGCGCTCCGTGTCAGCGTGATTGAGCGGGAAGGGCAGCGTTACAGGCGCCATCAGTCTTCCTCCTTGAGCAGGAGCTGCGTGTCGTTGAGCAACACCGACAGGATGATCTGGTGCCCGCGGGGCGGAATGCGCAGCACTTGGCTCCAGGTGGCGTTTTCCTGGTTCCGGTAGTCGGCGATCACCGCGACGAAGCGCGTTTCGGGCTCGATGGGCGCAAAGGGGATGAACTTGAACTGCCCAGGGCGCAGCAGGTAATCGTCATCGCGTATGTAGGTGCTGCGCAGCGCCTCGGCAGGGTCCTTGTCCAGCAATTCGTAAACACTGTTGCGCAAGAGAGAGTCGTCGCGCAGTTGCAGGATCTTCACGGCCATGGGCGTAGCGACGGGCTCGGCGGCCATGGTGGTGGTGCGCGGCAAGGTCAGCACCACGGTAGGGTCGTCGTAGCTACCCGGGGTACTTTCTTCCATGGGGGAGCGCGCCGGATCCTCGCCATCGTCAACTGGCGAATCGACGGGCGACATGGCTGGGAATTGTTCCAGCAGGTACTCGAACAGGGCCCCGACTTTCTCGGTCAGCACGTAGGGGTCGCCTGCACTCAGGCTGACCGCGTAAGGGCTGGGCTCCACAACCGGCCCGAGCTCGGGCGCCACCTCAAGGCTGTTCGGGTTGCCATTGAGCGTTGGGCTGGCGTTGATGCTGAACGCGACCTGGGTGGGGTGCTCCCCGGGCGGTCCGACGGGTAATGAGGGGTCCATCACCACCTGGCCAATCTTGCTCAGGGACGTGCAACCCGAGAGCCCGATCAACGCCGTCAGCAGGCCGGCCATGAATGTTGGACGCATCATGGGCGGTCTCCTGCAATCAAACGTTCCAGTGGGCTCTGCTGCGCTGGTGCTGCCTCTGTGTCCAGTGCCGCCAATGGGTCGTTGCCCATGCCCGGTTCGAATGCCGAGCAGATGTCTGCGACAGCCTGGGGAGCGGCTGCAGCGGCATGGCAAGTCTTGGGTGGAACAGCCAGCAACCAGTGATCGAGGGTTCGTTGTTCAGGGCTGAACAGGTCCTCCAGTGAGCGTGCATCGGCCTGCGAAAGCTGGGCCTTCAGTCGATAGGCGCCAATGCGCAACTGGTCACCCTCGAGCAGCCGCCTGGCGGTAAGCGACCCCAGGCTGTGGGGGCTGTCGTTCAGGTAGGTACGCTGGCAGCGATCGATGATGCAGAAGCTGCCCTCGATCCAGCGGATCTCGCAATGGATCGGTGCAATGGTCTGCTCACGATCGTTGATCTGCCAGGTAGCTTTCGCGCTGCCGATGGTGCCGCCTGCGCGGTCGAACTGATGTCGGGCAGTGACGTTGTGCTGCAACTGATCCAGGTTGGTGATGCTCAAGGTCAAAGTGCTCATGAGCGCCCCCGGAACCGCACGACAGGGCTGCTCTGGCCGTGACGGTCATCGACGAAGCTGGTCCAGCCCAGGTAGGCACCCAGGCTGCGGTGCAGGCAGAAGGGAGGCAGTGCGTTCTGCTTCAGGCGCAGCTCCAGGTCATAGGCCAGGCCATCACGCAGCAGAAAGTCGATCAATGCCCGTAACCGGCCGAAGTTGATGCCGCTGGGCAGCAGGTCGCGCAACTGTGCAGGGTCGAGTTCGCTGATCACGATGGTGAACTTGCTGCTGCGTGTTCGCGTGCGGCTGCCCACCATGAAAGTACTGCCCAGCTCACCGTTGCTTCTGCCAAGGCTGACCAGTTGCTTGGCGGCTGTGGGGACCGAGCGGGTTTCGAACTCGCGAATCTGTACCTGCTTCAAGTCGAAGCAATGGGCAATGATGCCGGCGACCGTGCCTGGCGCACGGCTGCGGCTGGCAATGACGCCGGCGAAACTGAGCAGCCGGCTCCACGGCAGTGCCGTGTCCCCGCGCAACTGCCTGTCATTCAACCCGAGCAGGGCAAAGATGTACTGGGAGAACCCATCGGTAGCTCCCGGCTGAAAGCGGATGTAATAGCGATATTTGCGCCAGATGCGATGCAGCAGGCTGAGCAGGTAGTGGTTGAAGAAATCGAAGAACGCCGGCCGCACGCCGATGCCCTGTGCATGCTCGTATGCCACCTGCTCCAGGTAATAGGTGGGCAACGGCGAGTCGGTGCCATGCAAACCCATGAAGGTGGTGCACACGCGATAGCGGTCAGCTTCCCCGGGCATGCGTTCGACCTTGTACACGTCGGAAACCGGGAAACTCAGCCGTGGGTCGCTGGCAAGCCGCACCCTCAGCCGGGTGGCCTGGTCTGGCCAGCGTGGTTCCAGGTCATCCCCGTGCAAGCCGTGCAGGCGCTCCAGCAACTGGAAAAAGTTGTACTGGTGTGCTTCGGCCAACAGCTTGTCGGCTAGATCAGCGGTTGTTTGCCGGTCTGGATTGGCCATGTGTAGTGCTCGTTGTTGGTGGTGTTGATCACTTCCAGTTGGTGGAAGGAATTGATGCTGGCGTACAGGGCGAAGAAGTGCGCGAGCACGCAACCGAACAGGTACAGGTCGCCTTCGCAGAGGAATGCGCTTTGATCCAGCTTCAGCCGCGTGCGCAAGCCACGAATGGGCTGGCCCTTGATCAGCCAGTCCAGCGGTTCCGTTTGCACTTCGCGGATGCCATCGAGGCGTTTGCGGGTGGTGCGTGTCTGCTGGATGTCGTGCAAGGCCGCGAAGTCGTAAGCGCGGATGACCGCTTTGAGCGGCTCGGCCGAGAGCAGCGACAGGTAGTTGAGCGACATGTTGGAAATCAGGGCCCATTGCAACTGGCCGTCCAGCACCGGCCTGTACGGGCGGGTGGGTGTACGGATGTTGGTATAGGTGGCCAGAGGCGGCGTGATCTCGGTGAGCACGTTGATGTCATCGATACCCAACGCCAGCGGCAGGTCGCGGTTGGTGCAGGTCAGGTCGATGGACGCTGTTTCCAGTTCGCCGATGTAGGCGTTGGCATCGGCGCGCACGAAAGCGATGCGATGGGTGACGCCATCGCCGCGCAGGGAGTCCTCGAGTGTGTAGCGGTAGTACAACGCTGTACGCCCCTGCACATGCTCGATCTCATGGGCGAAGGACTCGAAGGGGCGGAAGGTTCTCAGGTGTTCGCCGGTACTCCCGTCAGTCGTGGTGCGGGTGCTGATGACCCGATCGACACTGAAGATTTCATAGGCGTGCCGCTCCTTGCCTCTGGGCACAAGCTCGACCTGGGCGGGCCGGCTGGACAGGTCGATGGGCTCGGCGCTGTGCTCGAACAGGTTCACTGCCGGGACGCAGAACAGGCTGAAGTCTGTTTTGCCGACCCGCAGCGAATCAGGTAACTGCCGGGTGAAGTGAAATTCGAGGCCGACACGCTGAGCCGCTTGATCAGGCCAGACTTTCTCCAGGCCGGTCATGCTGACGAAGTGAAAACGCTCGGGAAATATGAAGTACTCCTGCAGGATCCGGTAACCGTCAAAGACGTTCTGTGGGTATGGCAGCAGTGCTTCGTCCGTGCTGAAACCCGGGAAGACGATGCTGCTGGCCGGCAGCCGGCGTACCTCACCATTGACTGTCACCGAGACGTGCTTGAGGTATTGAGCGATCCACAGGTACAGCGTGCGGGCAGTTTGGGTATCACCACTCAGATGAAAGTCGAAGCTGGCGCAGCCCAGGGTGTTCAACGGTCGCTCGACCAAGCTTTGCAGGTCGATGCGAACCACCGAACTGTCAAGTGTCTGGGTAGCGCTTACCGACTCGATCTCGAACGGGTGAATGTCCACTGCCGTGCAGGTGCGGAATTCGCAGGGCACTCCATCCACGGGGCTGGAAAACAACCGCGAGCCTTTGGCGATGGTTTGCGACTGGCTGAGCGCTTGCTTGCGCGGCGTGAACTGGATGATCGTGGCGCTCGGCAGCGGCCGCAGGTAGTTGGGCCACAGCAACTGCAGCATGGGGTGCGTCAGCTCGGGCAGGTCGTCCTCCAGCTTGAGCCGCAGTTTGGCCGTGAGGAACGCAAAGGCTTCCATCAGGCGCTCGACATCCGGGTCGCTGCCACCCTTGCCTAGCAGGCGGGCAAGTTGTGGGTTGTCCTGGGCGAAGTCGTTCCCCAGTTCATATAGGTAACGCAACTCTTCGCTGAATCGATCCTTGAGTGACATAGGTCACCTCACTCGGGTGTGGCGGTTATGGCCATTGACCAGTAGTTCCAGTTGCAACTGCTCCGTGTGGTTGTTGACCTGCACGTGGCAGTCCAGCCTGAAATGCAGTTCCAGCGGGGCATGGCAATCGGGTACGGCCTTGAGCGCGCGCACGTGCACACGCGGCTCAAAGCGCTGAATGGTGCGGCGGATGTCCGCGCTCACCTGTTTCAGGAGGTCGCCACTGCTTGCGTCGTGCCCGTTGAAGTCACTCAGGCCCAGTTCAGGGCTGCTTTGCGAGCAACCCTGGCGAGCATTGAGCAGCGTTTCCAGGTGGCGCTTGATGGCGGCGAACTTCTGGGTAGCGTTCTCTTGCCTGGAGGGCACCCGGTTTGCGTGTTGATCTGTCACCAAACGGTCGAAAAAACCACTCATTGGGTATCAAGCCGACCTACCAGGGAGATCTCGAAATTCGCCCCCATGTACTTGAAGTGCGGGCGCACGGCGAGCGAGACCTGATACCAACCCGGATCACCGGCAACGTCCGACACCTCAACCTTTGCAGCACGCAACGGGCGACGGCTGCGCACATCGGCTGACGGGTTCTCCTGGTCGGCAACGTACTGCCTGATCCATTTGTTCAGTTCGGACTCAAGGTCCTTGCGCTCTTTCCAGCTACCGATCTGCTCGCGCTGCAGCACTTTGATGTAGTGGGCCAGCCGGTTGACGATGAACAGGTAGGGCAACTGGGTGCCGAGCTTGTAGTTGGTTTGCGCTTGCAGGCCTTCCGGGGTCTTGGGGAAGTTCTTCGGTTTTTGTACCGAGTTGGCCGAGAAGAACGCGGCGTTGTCGCTGTCCTTGCGCATGGTGAGGGCAATGAAGCCTTCTTCGGCCAGTTCGAACTCCTTGCGGTCGGAAATCAGGACCTCGGTCGGAATCTTGGCCTGCAGCTGACCCAGGGACTCGTACAGGTGCACCGGCAGGTCCTCGACGGCACCACCCGACTGCGGGCCGATGATGTTCGGGCACCAGCGGTAGCGGGCAAAGCTGTCATTGATGCAGCTGGCCAGCAGGAAGGCGGAGTTGCCCCACAGATAGTTGTCGTGCCGCCCGGCGATGTCCTCGTCGTAGGTGAAGCTCTGGACCGGGTTTTCTTGCGGGTGATAGGCAGAGCGCAGCATGAAACGCGGCCCGGTCAGCCCGGTATGACGGGCATCCTCGCTTTCACGAAACGCACGCCACTTGGCATGCCGTGGGCCGGCGAAAATGTCCTTGATCTCCTTCAGATTGGGCAGCTCTTCAAAGCTGCTCAGGTTGAAGAACTCAGGAGAGGGCGCAGCGAGAAAAGGTGCGTGTGCCATGGCACCGACCGAGGCCATGTAACTCAGCAGTTTTATATCGGGAGAAGATGGGCCGAAGCTGTAGTTGCCAACCATCGCTGCAACGGGTTCACCACCAAATTGACCATAGCCTGCGGTGTAAACATGTTTATAAATGCCGCTGCAAGTGATGTCGGCTGCATTCTCGAAGTCATCGAGCAAGTCATCTTTGCTGACATGCAAGACTTCAAGCTTGATGTTCTCGCGGAAGTCGGTTCGGTCGACCAAGAGTTTGAGGCTGCGCCACGCGGATTCAAGTTGCTGGAACTCGGGTTGATGCAGGATGGCATCCATCTGCTTGCTGAGCACCCGATCCAGTTCAGCGATCATCTGGTCGACGCGATGTTTGTTGATGAGTTGATCAGGGTCATGGCTTTTAAGGATTTCGGCGATAAAAGCAGATACACCCTGGCGAGCGACTTGATAGCCCTCTTGAGTAGGCACCAGCCTGGTTTCTGCCATGATCTGATCGAGCAGGGTGGCGTTGCTCAGTGTTTCGGTTGTTGTTTCAACCGCGACGGTCGTACTGTTTTGCTTTGGCATGGGGACGCTCCGTTGTCTCAGTCTTCTTTTGGCGCCTCGAGCACCAGGTCAAGTTCTTCTGCCAGTTGTTTGCGCGCCTGTTCGTTATTCAGCAGGTGCTGCAGTTGCTTGCGGAAAGTGGGCACATTGCCCAGCGGGCCTTTCAGCGCGACCAATGCCTCGCGGAGCTCCAGCAGCTTGTTCAGCTCCGGTACCTGGCGGGCGATGCTGTCTGGCCCGAAATCGTTGATGGACTTGAACTGCAGGTTGACCGCCAGCTCTGCGTCGGGGGCAGTGCTGAGCATGGATGGCACTGACATGGCGAGGCTGACATCGGCGTCGCTCAACACATCGTTGAAACTGTGTTTGTCGATTCGCATGATCGAACGGTCTTCCAGCGCGCGGGCATCATCCAGGCCGAAATCGCCTAGTACCAACATCTTGTGTGGCAGCTCCACCTCGGCTTGTTCGCCGTCGGTGGCCGGTACGTACTTGATGTTTATGCGTTCTTTGGGTGCAACGGAGCCCGAGCGTTTATTCATGGGTGTCAGCCTTCGTGAAGTTTTGATATATGTAGGAAGCATCCTACAAAGTTGTGTTTAAATTTAAACGTAGTTGGCTTCTCGCTATGTGTGTGTAAAAAACCATGCACCGAAAAAATATTGTGCGTCGAGCGTGAAAGTGTAAGGAAATATTTGGTTGTGAATATTGTTTTGTCTGTACTAGCCTTTGTTTCGTTTCGATGCTCCACTATCCGGTAGTTATGTTTGATGACTACTGTAGAAACGTGACTGATCAGTCGGATAGCGCTGTTGCCATATTTGATGAGTGAGTGAAACCAATGATTGTCCGCTATGCATATGGCGTTGGGCTTTCGATGTTGCTCTCCCTGGCGCCAAGTTTGGCAAGCCAGACCAGGGACTGCCCGCGGATCGTTTCCAACGTCGAGCGTCTGGCTTGTTTCGACCAGGCCGCTGGCACGCCGGCGCATGTGACGAAACTGCAATGGTCCGCGCCGGAGCAGGATTCGCCCACGCTGCGTCGTGTGATGACCCATGAGGCGGGGCGGCCGCCGGAGGAGCTGACGTTTCGCCTCGAAAAAGGGGATGACGGGCTGATGATCTCAGCCCCCGCAATCGCTGCGGTCGCACCGTACCCCTACCTGGTGATCAGTTGTGTGCAGAACATTTCCAGGTTGCAACTGGTTACCGCACAACCCATCGATGCCGGTCGGGTGATGGTGCGATTGCAGGGGGAGCGTGGCTCCACTCTCGCTACACCCTGGCAGGTGACGGAAAACGGTCAGGTGCTTGACGCTGGCAGGGGATTGCCGGGCATCGAGCAGATCAAGCCACTGATCGGGGCCCATCGCATTCAGGTCGAGAGCGACAACCCGGCCGTCGATGGGCTGGTTTTCGACGCTCAGGGGCTGGACCCACTCATCGATGAGGCGCGCAAGGCATGTCGCTGGTAGCAGAGGTCACCGCAGAGGAAGTTGCCCGGTTGCTTGCCCCCATCGACGCGCAGAACCCTGCCGGGCTGTTCGACGTGGAGAACGAAACCTACCAGGCCATCGACCAGGAAATGGTCAAGCTGGGTGGGTTGCAGGAGCCGTCCATCGACTGGGCGTATATCGAAGAAGCGTCCCGCCAGTACCTGGGCCAGGAGTGCAAGCACCTGCGCATCGTCGCCCATCTCGGTGTCGCCTGGCTGCGCAGCCAATGCTGGGAGCGCTGGGTTTTTACCCTCGCACTGCTGGCCGGCATGGTCGAAGCCTATTGGGAAAGTGCATACCCGAAACCGGGCCCCAAAGGGTTCCTCGGCAAGCGCAAGCTGGTTGGCCTGATGCTCAATCGTCTGCTCGTGGCGTTGCCGCGCCTGGACCGCTTCACGTTCAGCCCCGCGCACGCCGCGGCGGCTCAGGGCGCGCTGCAACGTCTGCACCAGCAGCGGGAAGCAGCGCAGCTCGATGAAGCGGCCCTTGGCGAACTGGAGCGCCTGCTACGCAAGCACACGGAACTTTCAAACGGCCGTGCCGAGCCTGCCACAGACAAGCCCCCTGCAAAGGGCATCAAGGCTGCGCCACTGGCCGAGGTCATCGCCACGCCGACTCCCCGTGTGTCGTTGGGCAACGAGCGGGAATCACGAAGGGCCATGCTGACCATGGCCGAGCTGATCAATCAACAGGACCCGTACGATCCTGCTGGCTACCAGTTGCGTCGGTTCGGCTTGTGGGCACACATCCAGGCGCCGCCTCAAACCAGGCAAGGCAACCGCACGGAGCTGATGGCGGTGCCGCAGGACATTGCCGGTGACTATGAAGATGCCATTGCCGCTACTGCAATCGACGCGGCACTGCTCCAGCGGATCGAAAAGAGCGTGACGGCTTGCCCCTACTGGATTCGCGGCAGTTTTCTGGCAGCGAGTGCTGCCACGCGGCTGGCGATGGGCGAGGTAGCTGAGGCCATTCGCGCTGCGACCGCGCGGTTCGTGCAGCGCATGCCCGCGCTGCAGCAGTTGTGCTTCAGCGACGGCAAGGTATTTGTCGATGACCAATGCCTGGCGTGGCTCAGGGGGGCGCAAGGGCAATCCGATTCGGGCGCAGCCTCTCAGGAATTCGCCACGTTGCGAGAGGAACTGGCCTGCCAACTGGAAACGAGCGGCGTAGAAGCGGTGTTGCTCAGGCTGCAGGGCATGCAGGTGGACTTCCGCAGCCTGCGTGAGCGCTGCCATACCACCATGATCGCGGCTGATCTGCTGGCTGCTCGGGGCGTGTCCTGGTTGGCCCAGGACTTGTGCGCAGGCGTTGCCCGAACGATGCAGGAAAGCACCGCCAGCGCCTGGGAGCCTGAGGTGTTTCAACGCCTTCAGCAGCACGCGTGCACTGTCCCTCGCGGGTTGATTGGAACAAGGAACGGGAGTCACGATGAATCAACTGTGGAAGCATCTTAAACGTTGGGGCTTGCCCTTGGTGGTCCGTATCGGCCTGGCCATGCCGCTGCTGCTCGGGCTGGGGGCCGCATTGATGCTGGTTGCAATCTGGTGGCTTGGCCCGCAATGGGTCTGGCACGAGCAGCAGCCGCTGGCTAGCGTGGCGCATCGCGGTTTGGCCAGCCTGACGCTTGTATTGGTGCCGCTACTCTGCTGGCTTGTGGTGCTGCGCAGGCGTTTTCGCCGTTTGCAGGCCGAACGCAAGCAGGCGGTGGAAGCTGAACTGGACAACGTGTTGCCGTTCGTCCAGGCACAAGAGAAAGCCTTGGACCAAGGGCTGGCACGCTATCTGGACAATGCGGGTGGCAGGCGTGCCTTGTACCGACTGCCGTGGTATCTGGTGGTGGGGGACCAGCAGGCCGGCAAGACCAGTTTCATCGACCGTACCGAACAGAGTTTTTCCCTGACCCGCATCGACAAGGCACAAGCGCGAGGCAGGCAAGCGCAGGTGCTGGCTTATCCGATAGGCTGGTGGGTCAGTAACGATGCGGTGATCATCGACCCACCGGGCGCTTTCGTCCGCCAGGAGTCGTTGGCAGGTTCATCAGCCGAGGAGTCGGACACGTCGAAAGCACCACCCGCAACCTCGGCCAGGTTGTGGGAACACATGCTGGGCTGGTTGGTGCGTAACCGAAGCCAGAGGGCACTCAACGGCTTGCTGTTGGTCGTTGACCTGCCTGCGCTATTGCATGGCACGCCTGAGCAACGTGTCGCCTTGGCACATGTGCTGCGCACGCGTCTGTATGAAGTGAGCAGTCAGTCGGGCTCGCGCCTGCCGCTGTATGTGGTCCTGGCCAAATTCGATCTGCTGGACGGTTTCGATCAGCTGTACGCCGGGCTTCCCGCCGCCATGCGGGAAAACATGCTGGGCTTCACTTTCAAACTGGATGCGGTCGGCACGTTCGATGCCTGGCTGGATGAATATGGCGATCATTACGACCGGCTGATCAGTCAATTGTTTGAACAGGTAGTGGATCGGCTCGATGTATTGGGCGGTGCGCCATTACGTGTTCGCTTGTTCTCGTTGCATGCCCAGTTGATCGGGCTGCGTCCGATACTGCTGGATTTCCTGAAGGAAACCCTCGCAAGTGACCGCTTCACCACGCCTGCCTTGGTACGTGGCGTGTACTGGTCTTCGGTCTTGCAGCAGGGCGACATGCTCAATGCGTTCGTGCGTGAGGCGGCACAGCCGTACAAGACCGAGTTTCCGCTGCGTGAAGGCAAGGCGCAGGGGCAGGCGCTGGTCTACTTCATTCAGCACGCCTTCCGGCGAGTCATCTACCAGGAGGCCGGCCTTGCCGGGGACAACATCAAGGTAGCGCGCAACAAACGTCGGTTGCTCTGGGTTGGTTCTGCAGTAGGCGTGCTGGCCTTCTGTGTCGCTATCGCCAGTTGGCAACGCTACTTTGACATCAATGGCGCCAAGGCCGCCAACGTGCTTGCCAAGAGTAGAGAGTACAGTCATCACGAAGTGGACCAGCGTCTGGACCCCACCGGGCGCAACCTGCTGGAGCCGCTGGACCAGATACGCGATGCCGTGTCGGTGTTTGGCAACTATCGTGCCGCGTGGCCGGGTGTTTCCGACCTTGGCTTGTATCAGGGGCGCGCCATTGGCCCACGCGTCGATGAGGCCTACCTGAGCCTGCTCTCCAGGCGTTTCCTGCCAGCCTTGGCCAGCGGTGTGATTGATGCCATGGACGCCGCGCCGCCGGGCAGCGAACAGCAGATGGCTGCACTTCGGGTTTATCGAATGCTGGAGGACCGCCAGAGCCGCCGCCCCGAATGGGTCGAGGACTGGATGGCCCGGCAGTGGCAACAGAAGTTCCCCGGGCAGGGGCAATTGCAACGCGACCTCATGCGGCACCTGAAGTATGCCTTGGCCTATGCCGATACCGAACTTCCGCAGTACAGCCAGCGTATGGCGCAGGTGCAGCAGGTGCTGCGCAAGGTACCGTTGCCAGAGCGGGTCTACGCGAGCCTGAAACAGCAGGCTGGCGAGCAGTTGAATGCTGGCCTGGACCTGCGTCATCAGGTGGGGCCAGCGTTCGATGTGGTGTATCAGGCCTCTCCCGGCCTCAAGCAGGGCGATGGTGTCCTGATAGCACCAATGCTCACCGCCAAGGGCTTCAAAGAGTACTTCGAGCCCCGTAGCCAGCGCTTTGCAGATATGGCGATGATCGACCAGTGGGCACTGGGAGAGCGCGACCAGCTCGATTACTCGGATGCCGACCGGGAGGCGCTGGGCGAACGGCTACGGAACCTGTACAGCGCCGATTTCATTGACAGTTGGCGTCGTGCCTTGAACGCCTTCTCGGTGGCCGACTTCCGCGACCTGGATCATGGTGTCGCGATCCTGGAGCAGTTGACCGGGCCAGCAGCACCCCTGCATCGGTTGTTGGACACAGTGAGGGACAACACTTCGCTTTTATCAGCCTTTGGCGCTCAGGCGCCTGGAGAGGTCGAAGAGGTGCGACCAACAAGTGGCAGGCCTGATCAACAACAAGCCTGGGCGATTCAGCGGGCCTTTGCCGGGCTGAGTGCCATGCTGCAGGCAACCGGTGAGAAACCCAGCTACTACGATGAGACGCTTGGTGCCATCGCGGCCGTGCACGACTATGCCAAAGCGGTTCAGGACAGCCCGGACCGAGGCAAGGCCGCACTCCAGGCCGTGCATCAGCGATTCTCGATGACCGGGCAAGACCCCATCGGCACCCTGCAGAGGGTGGCCACCGGCTTACCGGAACCGATCAACCACCAGGTCAGAAAAATGGCCGATCAAACAGCACAAGTGCTGAATGTCGAAGCCCTGCGCGAATTGGAGCGACGCTGGGACGCCGAGGTTTACAGCTTCTTCCAGCAACGCCTGGCAGGGCGCTACCCCTTCGTCGTGAAAGCTCCCGACGCTTCGCTGGACGACTTTGAAGCCTTCTTCGGGCCGAAGGGGCGGCTGCAGCAATTTCATGATCAATACCTGAGGGTCTTCCTGAAAGATAACCTCGAAGCGTTGCAGGCCGGTCAGCATGGGCAGTCACTGATCCGCAGTGATGTGCTCGAACAACTGGAGCGGGCAGATCGTATCCGTGAGACCTTTTTCGATCAGCGCGGCAACCTGAGTGTGCAGTTCAGCATCGAGCCGTTGGGCCTGAGTGCCAACCAGCGTACAAGCTTGCTGGACCTGGACGGTCAACTGATTCCCTACACCCATGGCCCAAGCCAGATCACCGGTATCGTCTGGCCCAATACCTTGGGGCAGCAGGTGCGCAGTAACCTGACCTTGCTCCGGCAGAACGGAAACAGCAGCAGCCTTGAGTACCGTGGCCCCTGGTCGATGTTCCGCTTGCTCAGCCGTGGTTCGCTCAACGGTCGCACGGCGACCAGCGTGGACCTGAGCTTCAGGGCCGGCGATGGCGTGATGCGCTACAGGCTTAACGCGCAGAAAGCCTTCAACCCTATCACGCAAGAGCCTTTCAAAGGTTTCCAGTTGCCACGAGGGTTGTTGCAGAAGTCGCCCAAGCTGGGGCCGACCACGCAGGCCGGCTTGTGAGGGTTGGCTTGGGAGTACGGTGCGTACCCGTCACCCATTGCGCTGGCGCCCCCAAAGTTGCGCCGACAGCAGTTGAAGGCGCTCGGCCAGCTTGGCGACATGGGCGGCAGTGGTGCGACTCTGGTTGCTGGCAAGCACGCTTTTCTGGGTGGTTTGACTGATATCGGCCAGGTTGCACTGAATGCTGTCACCCACCGCGCTTTGTTCCTCTACGGCGGCAGCGATCTGCACACTCATGCCGCTTATCTCATCGACGCGCTGGGTGATCCCGTCCAGCGCCCGGGCGGCCAGTAGTGCCTGCTCGACACTGACGCCGGCCTTGCTGTGACTGCGCTGCATCGCAAGTACGGCATCCCCGGTGGAGCGTCGCAAGGTATCGATGGTGCCCTGGATGTGCGCGGTGGATTGCTGGGTCCGCGAAGCCAGCCCGCGCACCTCGTCGGCGACCACTGCGAAACCGCGGCCGGCCTCGCCGGCGCGGGCAGCTTCGATGGCCGCATTGAGGGCAAGCAGGTTGGTCTGTTCGGCGATGCTTTGAATGACCTCGAGTACGCGGTCAATTTCATTGCCATGCTGTTCCAGTTGATGAATCACCATGCTGGTCTGTTGTACCTCGCTGGCGAGGCTATCAATGTGCTGGCGGGTCTGCTCGACCAGTTGGTGGCCGCGGTCGGATTCCTGGTTGGCCAGGTTCGCGGCGCTGGCGGTGAGCTGAGCGTGGCGCGCCACTTCCTGCACACTGCTGGCCATCTGCGTTATGGCGCTGGCTACCTGGGCAGTTTCCCCCTGCTGGCGGAGGGTCGCGCAATTGTTGTTGTCCACTGCGCAGACGAGCTCTTCGGCTTCCTTGCTCAACTGGCGGGACGAATCGGCAATGCGTCCGACAATTGCCCGGGTCTCGGCCTCGAGCATTTGCAGGGTGAAATCGATCTGGCCAAATTGGTCGCGGCGGCCACTGTAGAGTATCTGGCTCAGAGGGTTGTCGGCGATATTCCTGGCTTTTCGGGCAAGGGCGTCCAAGGGGCGCAGGCTGAAGCGCAACACGCCGCCGAGCAGCAAGCTCGACAGCATCATGGAGAGGGCGGCATGGTTCCAGGACAACGCGCCCAGCAAGCCCAAGGCCGCAAAACACAGCAGGTTCACGCCAGTGCTGACAAGTGCCAGGCGCATGCCGACGGACAGCCGTGACATACGCAGGCAGTTGGTCTTTTTACCACTACGCAACTGTGCGTAGAGATGTTCAGCGGCTTGCACCAGCGCTTTGGCCGGTAGCGTGCGAACCGATTGGTATTCCACTGTTTCGCCATTGCGCTGCATCGGCGTGACGTAGGCACTGACCCAATAGTGGTCACCATTCTTGCACCGGTTTTTTACCAGCCCCATCCACGAGCGCCCATCCTTGAGTGTCTGCCACATATGCGCAAAGGCTTCCGGCGGCATGTCCGGGTGGCGCACTATGTTGTGATTGACGCCGAGCAATTCCGCTTCACTGAACCCGCTGATGTTGATGAAGTCGGGATTGACGTAGGTGATGGCGCCCTTGGGGTTGGTTGTTGAAAGAATGTTCGCGTTTGCGCTGAATTCGACGGCACGACCACTGACCGGAAGATTGTTTTTCATTGTTTTTCTCCTGAACTGACTGGTACGCGCCGCGTAATTGCGCTTCCCTCGAAACGGTCTTCTGTGCTGAGCAGGTGTTGTATCTGGGCGGCGGGTTGTGGCCTGCTGAACCAGTAGCCTTGTGCGTAGTGGCAGCCTTCACCGACCACGAATTCGAGTTGTGCCGAACTCTCGATGCCTTCGGCCACTACTTCCAGGCCGAGGCGACGGCCGAGAACGATGATCGCCTGGCTGATCGCGCGCTGTTTGTTCTCGTGAGGAACGCCGGTGATGAAGCTCTTGTCGAGCTTGAGGATGTGCAGCGGAAAGCGCGTGAGGTAGCCAAGCGAGGAGTAACCCGTGCCAAAGTCATCCAGCGCCAGCAGGACACCAAGGCTGGTCAACTCATGCAGGCAGGCCAATGTGTCCATGTCGTCATGCATCAGTTGGCTTTCGGTGATCTCCAGGATCAGGCTGGCGGGAGGCAGGCCGCTTTCTTGCAGGATATCGATCAGCCGGAGGGTGAAGTCGGCTTGTTGCAATTGGGTGCTGGAGATGTTCACCGAGCAGCGCAGGTGCTCATGCCCGGCCATTTGCCAGGCCCGGGTCTGTTGGCAGGCCTGGCGCAGTACCCATTCGCCGACGCGGATGATCTCTCCCGATTCCTCCAGCGCAGGAATGAACTCCAGTGGCGAGATCAAACGTTCGCCGTGGCGCCACCGCAACAGCGCTTCGACCCCGGTCACCAGCGGTGCCCCTTGGTCCAGGCGATAGATCGGTTGGTAGTACAGCTCGAATTCGTTATGTTGCAGTGCCTGGCCTAGCGCGGACTCCAGTTCCAGATGCTGTTGTGCGGTGTCTTGCAATGTTTCGTCGTAGTGGGCGAAGCGCGCCTTGCCGGCGGACTTGGCTCGGTAGAGGGCAAGGTCGGCAGCCTGCAGGACATCCAGGGCTTTGCCATTGTCGTGCAATGGCGCGATGCCGATGCTGGCGCTGACTACCAAGGTACGACCGTCCATGTGCAGCGGTTGATGCAGATTGTCGAGGATGCGTTGGGATATCTGCTCGGCGTCGCGGTCGCAGGTGAGGTCATGAAGCAGGACGATGAATTCGTCGCCGCCGAAGCGGAACAGTTGGTCAGTAGGGCGCAGCGACTCTTTCAAGCGCATTGCCACTTCCACCAGCACGCGATCACCGACATTGTGGCCGAGGCTATCGTTGATCAGCTTGAAGCGGTCGAGATCGATGAACAGCAGCGCCTCGTAGTCACCGCCCTTGCGCTGCTTCCTGAAGGTCTTCTGCATCTGCTCGTCAAGCCGGATGCGGTTGGCCAGGCCGGTCAACGGGTCGTGCTGGGCGGTATGTTGGAGGCGCTGCTCGGCATCCTTGCGTGCACTGATATCGGACTGCGAGCCGGCCATGCGTAGCTCTCCAGGGGTCGTCATTTCGGCGACCCCTCGCACGAGGACCCAGATATAGTCACCGTTGTGCTTGCGGATGCGGTACTCATGGTGAACGGACGATGTCAGCCCTTGTAGATGCGCATCGATGGCATGGCGAAAGTCCGGCAGGTCGTCCGGGTGCACGCGACCGAACCAACTGGAACTGCTCTCGCCGATGCTATCGCGGCTGAGGCCGAGCATGCTGGCCCAGCGCTCCGAAACGTAAAGCCGATCCTGATCGACATGCCAGTCCCACAGCCCATCGTTGGCACCGCGTAGCGCGCGGGCGAAGCGAGCCTCGCTGTCTTCCAGCGCCTTGTGCTGGGCCGCGCTGTAGGTATCGATGGCCAGCGTCATGTCGAAGAACACTGCCTTCAACAGGCTTGAATAGAGCGTGGCATCCGGGCTGTCGCCGAACACGCTTTCAAGCATGTCGTCGAGGTACAGCCGATAACTGCCGAGGTACCACTTCAGTTCCAGGCCGATCTGCTGGTGGATCACCCCGATGCGCAGGCGGCCGTTGACGTAGGTTTCATCGTATGGACCGCCCCACAGGCACTGATAGTACTGAGCCTGGCTCTGCTTCAAACGAGCGGTGACCTCCGGCGTGCGTAGCAATGCAGAAGGGGTGGAGAATTGCGCCAGGTGACGGTACAGATGGTCGACGAAAGCCTGCTGGGACGGGGCCATGTACCGAGCTGCTGCGCCTAGTCGCCTGGCATCTTCGGCGCTCCAGTCGAGAAAGCGAAAGCGTTCGGCAATCTCCGCCTGGTCGAGACGGATACGCTTGAGTAATTCCTCGAGGTCTTTTGTCACCTTCATTCACATCCCCCGGTGTTGGAGAAGATTCCTTTTTGCTGAACAAAAAAAAGCGCCGTGACAACAAGTTCAGTTCGAGAACTTGTTGTCACGGCGCTTCGTCTTTCAGGCCTATTATCCTGCTCGGCAAAGCCGGTTCCCGCAGGGCGGAACCTGGTGATGGCACATTCACATCATTGGCGATCTTCCGACAATTTATCCAGCAATGCAACCAAGCGTCGCCGCAGTAGCCCCAGTTCGCGGGATTTGAAGGCGTGTCGGGTCTGTTCGAGAACCTCGGTGGCATCCAGCAAAGCAGCCTGTACCTGCCCGGCCGAGCCCAACTGAGCTTCGCCGAGCCAGCGGCAAAGCGGGACGGCGCTGCAATTGCCAGGTGTACTCAGCACCTCACAATCGGGTGCTATAGGCGCCAACAGCTGGCGCAGTTGATCGGCCAGTTCAAGATTGTTGCAGATAATTCTGGTTGCCTGGTTGGACTCGCTCATCAAACTGCATTCCCATATGTTTGGTGTGCTGTTTACAACACCGCCCATGGTGTTTGATTGATTCAGGTCAGTGCTGAAACCTTTCCACTTGCCCTGTGAGGCCTTTCAGTGCGAACAGCGCTCCTTGAAACCGAGCGCCGTCGGGCGGCGCTCTATTTCGGAAGCGTAATGGACGTGCCATCAAACACATTGCTGCATGGTCAGTACCTGAACTCGACCCCCACGTAAGCGCCAATCCCATCCCCTGGCCAGAACGACGCAGTATCCTGCCCGCGCGCGTTGTACACCGGCGTCACCGCCGTCACGTACGCCTTGTTCGCCAGGTTCTTCAGGTCCAGCGACACCTTCCAGTTGCCCTTCGGCGCCTCATACCCCAGGTTTGCCCCCCAGATGGTGTACGACGGCGCATACAGGGTATTGGCATAGTCCACTGCCGTGCGCGAGGCCGACTGCACGTTGACGCCGGTGTACCAGCCGCTGTGGTCCTGATACTGCAGCTCGCCCTGGTAGATGTGCTTGGGCACGCCCGGCAACTGGTTGTCGCCGAAGGTGTCGTCATGCCGGTAGTAGAAGTCGTTGTAGGTGTACACCTGGCGCCAGCGTACCAGGTCGCCCTGAGAGTTTTCCCAGAGTCGGGTGTTCAGGCCGGCCTCGACACCCTGGTGGATGGTCGGTGAGGCGTTGAAGGCGCCGGTGACCGCTGCCGACGATGACGTGGCGGGGATGATCTGCACATTCAGCAACTCGTCGTGGATCCACGAGCGGTACAGTGCCAGGCTGCCATCGAAGATGCCGTGCGAACCCTTGATTCCGACCTCGAAGGTGTTGGCCTTCTGCTCCACCAATGGGCGGATGTAAGGCAGGGTCGGCCCGGAGCCAGCGTATTCCCAGGAAGCAGGCGGGTCGATGCTGCGGCTGAAGTTGGTGAATACCTGCAGGTTCGGGCTGAACTCGTAGCGCAGGCCGATGCGCGGGGCGACGCTCCAGTTGTCGTAGTCCACGTGCTGCGGGAAGTTGGTGGTGTTGGGGTTCACCGCGTGATCGATGTTGATCTTGCGCCGCACGTTGATGAATGACACGCCGCTGGTGAGCCAGAGGTTGTCGACCAGGTTGATATCGTTGCCCAAGGCGATCACCCGGTCGAACGAATCCTTGTAGTTGACCTGCTTGAGCGACACCTTGTCGTCGTTGGCCGAGTTCACCCCGCCTCGCAGGTGCTGGGTGGAGGTGAAGGCGATGCTGCTGCGGCTTTCGTGGCCGAACAGGTAGTCGACCCGGTCGTAGCCCAGCAGCAGGCCGAGGTCGTGCCAGTCCCAGTAACTGGGATTGCTCGGGCTGCGCGGGCTGTTGGTATGGCGATAGTCGTGATACGACAGGCCGAAGGTCAGCCGTGCATCGTCGTCAAAGGTATAAGTGGTCTTGCTGCCCACCCAGATGCTGCCCGGGCGGCGCGCACCGGCACCGCTGCTTTCGGCGGTGGCGCTGGCGCGGCGCGGGTGGTGCAGTGCGGCGTCGAGGGTGGTGGCGCTGGGGTCGTTGTGGGTTTCGTCGCGGTAGCGCAGCAGCAGGCGGGTTTCCAGCTTGGGGCTGAAGCGGTAGCCGGCATTGGCGACGATGCCCGAGCTCTTCGACAGGCTGTAGTCGCGAAAACCTTCGTTGCGGTAGTTGTCGGCCTGCAGGTAATAGTCCAGGTCGCCCTCGACCCCTCCGTAGCTGATGCTCTGCTTCTGGTAGTGGTAGCTGCCGGCTTCGGCGCGCACGCGCAGGCCGGGGGCACTGTAGCCGCTGTGGTTGACGAAGTTGACCGCGCCGCCGAGGGTCAGCGCGCCATACTGGAAGGCGTTGGCGCCGCGCAGGATCTCGGTGTAGTTCACGCCGCTGGCGTTGAGGAATTCGTAGGGTGTGCCGCCAGGGCCGGTCAGCGGCAGGCCGTCGAACAGGAACTTGATGCCTTCACGGAAATAGCCGGGCGAGGTATTGGCACCGGAGCCGCGGATCGAGATCTTCGCCGCGTCGTTGCCGCCGGTGGACTGCACGAATACCCCGGGCTGGTAGCCGAGGGTGTCCTGCAGTGTGGCAGTGCGGCCTTTGGCGACCTCTTCGCTGTCGACCACGCTGGTGCCGCCGGGCACCTCGGCCAGGGCGCTGGCGGCCTGTTGCACTTCGGATTGCTTGGCGGCCTGCACGGTCACCGTGCCCAGGGTTTGCTCAGCGGCCAGTACCGTGACCGGGGCCAGCAGGGCCGTGGCCGCGGTGGCCAGGGCGGCGTGGCGGATGGCCAGGCGCAGTGGATGGGGTTGAATCGCACGCATTGTTGAATTCCTTGCAAGTCATCGTAGGTCCTCGGCGTTCTATGGGAATAGTCAGGCCTGTCAGAATGGGTGAGAGCAGTTTCTGTGCCAGTTGGCGAAAGGCCGGAAGTTTGGGGGTATGGGCAAAGTTTTAGTGTGAAGTGCTGAATAAAACAGCAAATTTTGTTGCGCCCATGTTGTTTGTGGAACAGTGCAGGTTATATCCAAATATCCGAATGCTATGGCGCAACCTGTGGGAGCGGCTTTAGCCGCGAACACCGGCGCAGCCGGTGCCATGCAACGCGTTGGATTCTTCGCGGCCAAAGCCGATCCCCCAGGGTTGGATGTTGTCAGCGCAACAGGGATGGAACAGTTTGTATGCTTAATGCGTCAGGCGGTTTTAACTGACCTCAATGAATGCGCAGTGTGAGCGCTGGCACGACAACTGCAATAGCCCTTTATGTAGCCGTCTATATAAAGGGCCCGTTGTGCAGCCAAGTTCCCGATTATTCAATACATGCCTGGTGGCCAGTGCGCTGTTAGTTGCCGCCTGCTCACCCCCCACGTCCGCGCAAAGCCAGGCGCTGCTAAAGGGCGAAGCGCTCAGCGAAGTGAACGGTGTGATGCGCTACCCAGCCAGCGACTTTGTCGAGCAGCAGCCCGGCAAGCGCGGTGGCACCCTGCGCGTGTCGGCGGCGAGCGACGCTGGCAGCTTCGATATACACGCGCTGTCCAACGGCAACATGCAGTGGATGGGCCGCATCCTGTTCGACTGCCTGGTGTACCAGGCCGAGGACGGCACCCTCACGCCGTGGCTGGCAAAAAGCTGGGACATCAGCGCCGACGGCCTGACCTACACCTTCCACCTGCGTGACGACGTCACTTTCAGCGATGGCGAGCGCTTCAACGCCGAGGCGGTGCGGGTCAACCTCGAACACATGCGTGACCCCGCGACCAAGTCGCCACTGGCCGCCGCCTATATCGCGCCGTACCTGCAGGGGCGGGTGGTGGACGAGTACACATTCGAGGCGACCCTGCGTGCGCCCTATGCGCCGTTTCTCGATGTGCTGTCGCAGGCCTGGCTGGGGATGATCTCGCCACGGCAGATCCTCGAGGCGCCGAAGACCATCGCCAGCCAGCCCATCGGCACCGGGCCTTTCGTGCTGACCGGCTGGGTGCGTGATCAGCGTGCCAGCTTTGGCCGCCGCCCGGGGTACGACTGGGCACCGCCGGCGATCAACCACCAGGGTGAGGCCTATCTGGACGGCATCGAACTGAGCTACGTGCCCGAAGCGATGATCCGCTACACCTCGCTGGAAGCTGCCGACAACGACATGGCCCTGGACGCACCGGCGCAGAATGCCGCGGCGATCCGTGCCAACCCGCAGCTGACCCTGCGCAACCGCATTCGCAAGGGCAACCCGTCGCGCAGCATCACCTTCAATGTCGACCGCGCGCCGTTCGATGACGTGCGGGTGCGCCAGGCCGTTGCCAAGGCCATCGACCGTGATGGCCTGGCGTGGATCTCCGGCTTCGGCGAGTACCTGGCCAAGGGGGATTTCCTCGCCGTGAATACCCCCGATTATGACCCGGTGGCCCGCGAGGCCCTGGCCTTCGACCCGGTCGAAGCAGGGCGCTTGCTCGACGCCGCCGGCTGGACCGGGCGTGACGGCGAAGGCTATCGCAGCCGTGATGGTCGGCGCCTCGGGGCGACCTTGCTGACCTATGACAACCCGGCGTTCCCGGCCAATGTCCCGGTGGCTGCCCAGGCAGACCTGCGCAAGGTCGGCTTCGACCTGCGCATCGAGCTGCTGCCGCTCAGCAAGGTCATGGAGCTGCGTTACCTCGGCAACTTCGACGCCATCGGCGGCGGCTACTGGCACACCAACACGGCCGATGGCCTGTACATCCTCTATCACAGCCAATCGATCCCCAGCACACGAATGATTGGCCAGAACGTCGGCCACTTCCGTGATGCCACCCTCGACCAGTTGCTCGCTGCCGCCCGGCGCAGCACCGACCCGACGCAACGCCGCGAGCTGTATCGCCAGGCCCAGCAACGCCTGGGCGAGACCGTGCCGGCTGTGCCCTCGGTAGAAAGCCAGATGCTGCTGGCCTACCGCAACACGGTCGGCGGCGTGCTGTTCGATGGTTCGCATAACGTTCCCCTGTTCACCAGCGTGTGGCTGGCAAAGGAGCAACCATGAAACTGCTGGCGATCCTGCTGCGCCGCCTGCGTGACGGTGTGATCGTGCTATGGGCGGCGGCCAGCCTGACCTTCCTCGGCATGCAGCACAGCGGTGGCGACACTGCCCTGGCGATCCTCGGCGGCCCGGATGCCATGCCGAGCGAAGCGCTGCTGGCCCAGGTGCGCGCCGAGTACGGTCTCGATCAACCGCTGTGGGTGCAATACGGCCACTACCTGGCGCGCCTGGCCAAGGGTGACCTGGGCGAATCGTACCGGTTGCGCATACCGGTCGGCCAGGCGATCGGCGAGCAGGCTGCCGCGACCCTGGCGCTGGCCAGCAGCGCAGCGGTGCTGGCGGTGCTGCTGGCGGTGGCTTCGGCGCTGCTCACCGCCAACCGCGGGCGGCGATTGCGGGCGGTGGTGTCGGGCATCGAGCTGCTGTTGTCTTCGGCCCCCAACTTCGTGATCGGCACGGTGCTGCTGCTGGCCTTCGCGTTCCATTTCCATTGGCTACCGCCGTCCGGGTCCAGCGGTTGGCGCTCGCTGGTGCTCCCGAGCCTGGCCCTGGCGCTGCCGATCGCAGCGGTGCTTGCCCAGGTGTTGCGCCAGTCGCTGGAGCAGGTGCTGGAACAACCCTTCATCACCCAGGCCCGCGCACGTGGCATGGGGGATATCGCTGTACGCCTGCGCCACGCCCTGCGCCATGCCCTGGTGCCGCTGGTGACCCTGGCCGGCTACGTGTTCGCCAGCCTGCTCGGCGGCGCCGTGGTGCTGGAACTGCTGTTCGGCCGCCAAGGCATTGGCCGTTTGATGCTCGACGCTACCGCCAGCAAGGACGTGCCCCTGGTGCTTGGCGTAACCCTGCTGGCGGCAGCGATCTACGTACTGGTCAACCTGCTGGTGGACCTGGCGACCCAGGCCATCGACCCGCGTACCGCAAGCGTCTGAATTCACGAGAAAGGAACCATCATGAGCCAAACCACGATTACCGATGCCGAACTGGATGCGCGTTTTGCGCCGATCTACGCGCGTATTGCCGAAGGCGCGGTAGCCCGCGAGCAGCAGCGCACCCTGGCCCATGAGCCAGTGGCCTGGTTGCGCGAGGCCCGCTTCGGCGCCCTGCGCGTGCCACGCAGCCACGGCGGCTCAGGCGCAACCTTGCCACAGTTGCTGCGCCAGCTGGTGCGTCTGGGGCAAGCCGACTCCAACCTGCCGCAGATCTTCCGTGCCCACTTCGGTTTCGTCGAAGGGCGGCTGTCGTCAGGCGATGCTGCCTCCCAGGACTACTGGTTCGCCCGCGTGGTTGCCGGTGAACTGTGGGGCGCGGCCATGGCCGAGCGCACCGACAGCACCGGCAATACCGTGCAGTTGCGCGAAGACGAAGGTGGTTTCCGCCTGGACGGCGAAAAGTACTACTGCACCGGCACGTTGTACGCCGATTGGGTGGCGGCAGTGGCCAACCATGGCGACGACTTTGTCAGCCTCGTGGTACCGACCGGTGCGCCGGGCGTGGAGCGGGTCGACGACTGGGACGGCTTCGGCCAGCGGCTGACTGGCAGTGGCACCACCCGTTTCACCCGGGTCAGGGTGCAGCCGCAGCATTTGCTGCGCCGTTTCGCCAAGGGCGAATTGCGTGCCGAGTCGTACCTCACCGCGTTCTACCAGGCGGTGCATCTGGCCACCCTGGCGGGTATCGGCCAGGCGGTACTGGCCGATGCGGTAGCGTTCGTCCAGGGCCGCACCCGTGCCTTCGGTGTGCCGGGGCAGTCGCAGCCGGCTGCAGATCCGCGAGTGCAGGCGGTGATCGGTCGTCTGTCGAGCCTGGCCTTCGCCGCCAATGCGCAAGTCACCGCCGTGGGCAAGAGCCTGCAGGCAGTGTACGAAGCCGGCCAGCAAGGGGAGGTAGCCGAGCAGCTTTACACCGACGCCGAGATCCATGCCTTCCAGGCGCAGCAGATCGTCCTGCCGCAAGTGCTGGAAGCAAGCACCTTGCTGTTCGAGGTCGGCGGCGCATCGGCTACCAGCAATGCCCGGCGCCTCGACCGCCACTGGCGCAATGCACGCACGCTGGCTTCGCACAACCCGGCGATCTACCGCGAGCAGGCGTTGGGCAACTACTACCTCAATGGCATCAGCCCGGCCCAGGCCTGGCGTGCCCTTCATGCCAGTGCCAGCGAAGGGCAGGGCAGCGGCGACGAAGCCAGTGCAGTCTGATCAGGAGAACCGGCATGACCACGAAACAGATGAGCCTGGGCATGAACATCCTCGGCTTCGGCTCGCATTCCGGCGCCTGGCGCCAGGGTGAGGCGGCAATCGACGCCTATATCGACGTCAACTATTACCGCGATATCGCGCGTATTTCCGAGCGCGGTTGCCTGGATGCGATCTTCCTTGCCGATGGCCCGGCGTTGCCGCCGGATGTGTCCGCCCAGCCAGGCGGGCACCTGGAGCCGACCGTGCTGCTTACCGCAGTGGCGGCCGCCACCGAGCGCATCGGCGTGATCGCGACCTGCTCCAGCACTTACAACGAACCTTTCAACCTGGCCCGGCGAATTGCCTCGCTGGACCACATCAGCGGCGGTCGCGCAGCCTGGAATGTGGTGACCAATGCCGGTGACGCGGCAGCACAGAACTTCGGCCTGGCTGGTGCGCCATTGCATGTGGACCGCTACGGGCGGGCCGAGGAGTTCGTCGACGTGACCCTGAAGCTTTGGGACAGCTGGGAGGATGACGCGATCATCGGTGACCGCAGCGCCGGCCGTTTTGCCGACCCGGGCAAGGTCCACACCCTGGATTTCAAGGGCAAGCACTTTCAGGTCAAGGGGCCGCTGAACCTGCCGCGTTCGCCGCAGGGCAGGCCGGTACTGGTGCAGGCCGGCTCTTCCGAAGGTGGCAAGGCACTGGGTTCGCGCTATGCCGATGCGATCTTCACCACCCAGACCACCCTGGCCGACGGGCAGGCGTTCTATCGGGAGATGAAGGCACGGGCCAAAGCCTGGGGGCGTGACCCGCAGCACCTGAAGATCATGCCCGGGCTGTCGACCGTGATTGGCAGCACCGAGGCCGAGGCCCATGCACGTTTCGATGAGCTCAATGCCTGGCATGGAGAGCACGGCCTGTTGCAGCAGGTCGCGGGGCGTATCGGCATCGATGCCAGCGAGCTGGATCCGGATGCGCCATTGCCCTGGGCGCGGATTGGCGCGGTGGCAGATTTCGAGCGCGGGTCGCATGGTTTTCTGGAGGCCCAGTTGAACCTGGCGCGCAGCGAGAACCTGACCATTCGCCAGCTGTCCCGGCGGATTCTGGTCGGGCACCGGTTGGCCGTCGGTACCCCGGAACAGGTTGCCGATACCTTGGCCGAGTGGTTCCTGGCAGGGGCGGGGGATGGTTTCAACATCATGCCCGACATGTTCCCGTCGGGTGCTCGGGTGTTCGTAGAAGAGGTGGTACCGCTGCTGCAGAAGCGTGGGTTGTTCCGCACCGAATACACCGGCACCACCCTGCGTGAGCACCTGGGGTTGCCCAAAGCAGTGAACCAGTTTGCACAAGCCCGACGCGAGACCGCACGGGCTGTCTGAGGGCTGCCGCCCAGACATCAACGCATCATCCAAGGACTCGATACCATGCGCTACCGCCCACTCGGCCACACCAACCTGCAAGTCAGCCTGCTCAGCCTCGGCACCATGACCTGGGGGCACCAGAACAGCGAACAGGATGCTCACCAGCAACTGGACGCTGCCCTTGCTGCAGGCATCAACTTCATCGACACCGCCGAGATGTACCCCACACCTACCCGCGCTGAAACCTGGACCACCACCGAGCGCTACATCGGCACCTGGCTGGCGGCCCGCGGCAACCGCGACAAGGTCCTGCTTGCCAGCAAGATCGCCGGCCCGGCCCGCGACCCCGGTGGCCAGGTGCACATTCGCGATGGCTTGTCGCACCACGACCGCAAGAACATCGTCGCGGCCCTGGAGGGCAGCCTGCGCCGCCTGCAAACCGACTACCTGGACCTCTACCAACTGCACTGGCCCGACCGCACCAGCAACTTCTTCGGCATCCGTGAATACCCCTACGTCGACGACCATCCGCAGACGGCGGCCATCGAAGAAACCCTTGCGGTACTGGACGAACAGGTCAAGGCCGGCAAGGTGCGCAATATCGGTGTCTCCAACGAAACACCGTGGGGCGTGGCGCAGTTTTTGCGGCACAGCGAGGACAAGGGCCTGGCGCGGATTGCCAGCATCCAGAACCCGTACAGCCTGCTCAATCGCTTGTATGAAAACGGTCTGTCGGAGTTCAGCCATCGTGAAGGGGTGAGCCTGCTGGCCTATTCGCCGCTGGCGTTCGGAGCGTTGACCGGCAAGTACCTGAACGGGGCGCGGCCGGAGGGTTCGCGATTGTCGTCGGTGTATCGCACGTTCAATCGCTACGGCAGCGAGGAGGCCAACAACGCGATTGCCAGCTACGTGCGGATTGCGCGGGAGCATGGGCTGACACCGGCGCAACTGGCCCTGGCTTTCGTCATACGCCAGCCGTTCGTGGCCAGTGCGATTACCGGGCAGACCAACTTGCTGCAGCTGCAGGAAAACCTGAGTGCGCTGGATGTGCAACTGAGCGACGAAGTACTGGCCGAGATCCAGGCCGTGCACCGCCGTATTCCCAACCCGGCGCCGTAGCCCACATGGCAAGGGCTTCGCCCTTGTTCGCGGCTGAAGCCGCTCCCACAGAGACCGCACGGTTTCAGCCTTTGCGGTGATCCTGTGGGAGCGGGTTTACCCGCGAAAAGGCCGGTACAGGCGACACAAGAAGGACAGACATGAACGCGATCGTATCCATACCAAACACAGTGATCAGCGGGTGGCAGGTTCGCCCTGGCCTGGCGCTGGCCTGGATCACATTGGGCCTGATACTGCTGGCAGTAACCTTCCCCAACTGGCTCTCGCCAACCGACCCGTTGGCCGCCGACGCCCGTCTGGCGTACTACCCGCCAAGCCCCGGCTTTTGGCTGGGCACTGACGAGAACGGCCGCGACGTCCTCAGCCGCCTGATCCATGGCGCCCGCCCATCGCTCTTCATCGGCCTGGCCGCCACCCTGGTCGGGCTCGGCCTGGGCACGCTGCTCGGCTTGCTCGCCGGCCTGGCTCCAGCCTGGCTGGACAACCTGCTGATGCGCGCCGTCGATGTGCTGCTGGCCTTCCCGGACCTGCTACTGGCGCTGGTCATCATCACCCTGTTCGGCCAAGGCACCAGCAACCTGATCTTTGCCGTCGGCATCGCCTCGGTGCCGCGCTATGCGCGCCTGGTACGCGCCCAGACCCTGACCATCCGGCGTGCCAGCTTCGTCGAAGCAGCGGTCACGCTGGGCCGCAGGCCCCTGGCAGTGGTGTGCTGGCATGTGCTGCCCAACGCAGTCCAACCCGTGCTGATCCTGGCCTGCATCGGCCTGGGTGGCGCCATCACCGCTGCTGCCGCACTGAGCTTCCTCGGCTTCGGTGCACCACCTCCCGCGCCAGAGTGGGGCGCGATGATGGCAGTGGCGCGCAACTTCATGGCCAACGCGCCCTGGCTGATGGCCTGGCCTGCGCTGGCGATCACCCTGACCGTCATTTCCATCACCGTCATCGGCCGAGACTGGCTGCGCCGTAGCGAGGGCAGACGCGCATGAGCATTTTCGAGAAGAACCAGGCACCACTGGTGGACATCCGCGGCCTGCATGTGAGCTTCAATGGTGTGCCAGTGGTGCACGGTGTCGACCTGCAGTTGCGCGCAGGCCAGTGCCTGGCACTGGTGGGCGAATCGGGCTCGGGCAAGAGTGTCACGGCGCGTACCTTGGTCGGCCTGACCGGGACCGGTGCCCATGTGCAGGCGCAGCGCCTGGCCTTTGCCGGGCAGGACCTGCGCCAGTTCGATGAGCGCGCGTGGCAGCGCTTGCGGGGCGAGCACATCGGCTTTGTCATGCAAGATGCGCTGGGTTCGCTCGACCCGCTGCGTCGCGTGGGGGCAGAGATCGAAGAGCCATTGCTGTTGCACACCAACCTGGCCGCGGAGCAGCGCCGTCTGCGGGTACTTGAGCTATTGCGCCAGGTCGGGGTGCCTGAGCCCGAAGTCCGTGCCCGGCAATACCCGTGGCAGCTCTCCGGAGGCCTCAGGCAGCGCGCCCTGATCGCCTCGGCCATCGCCTGTCAGCCACGCCTGTTGATCGCTGACGAACCCACCACCGCGCTGGACGCCACGGTGCAGGCGCAGATTCTCGACCTGCTTGAGCACCTGCGCGAGCGCGACAACAGCCTGTTGATGGTCAGCCATGACCTGGCCGTGGTCGCGCGCCTGGCCGACTGGGTGGCGGTTATGCGCCATGGGGTGGTGGTGGAGCAGGGCAGTGTCGAACAGATCCTGCAGGACCCGCAGGACCCCTACACCCAGCGCCTGCTGAGCGCGGCTCGGGCGGTACATTTCAAACGTCCGGCGGCGCCGGCCCTGGCGCTGGTGGAGGATGGCGTGGACGAGCAACCCGTGGTGCTGGAGGCGCGTGGCCTGAGCAAGGCCTTTGTCGGGCCGGACGGTCGGCTGCGTCAGGTGCTGGACGGTGTGTCGCTGCAATTGCGCGCCGGGCAAACCCTTGGTGTGGTGGGCGAGTCCGGTTCCGGCAAGAGCACGCTGGGGCGCATCCTGCTGGGGCTGGAGCGGCCGGAGCAAGGCAGCCTGCAACTGGCCGGGCAGGATTGGCTTGCGTTGTCTGCTGCGCAGCAGCGCCAGGCACGACAGGGAATCCAGGTGGTGTTCCAGGACCCGCAGGCTTCGTTCGACCCACGCTATACCGTGCTGCGGGTATTGGCCGAGGCGCTGGCGCATGCGGGTGTACCGCGTGCGTTGCAGCGCACCGAGGCGGCGGCTCTGCTGGAGCGTGTGCAGTTGCCGGTGGGGTTGCTCGACCGCCGCCCGCTGGAGTTGTCGGGCGGGCAGCGGCAGCGCATCGCGATTGCCCGGGCGCTGGCCATGAAGCCCAGGGTGCTGGTGCTGGACGAACCGGTTTCGGCGCTGGATGTATCGGTGCAGGCGCGAATCCTGGCATTGCTGGCCGAGCTCAAGGCGGAGTTGAACCTGGCTTGCCTGTTCATCTCCCACGACCTTGGGGTGGTGGAGCAGGTCAGCGACCAGGTATTGGTGATGCAAGGGGGAAGGGTGGTGGAGCAAGGGGCGGCAGCCCAGGTGCTCGGCCAGCCGCGTCAGGCCTATACCCGCGCCTTGCTCGACGCCGTGCCTCATCTTCCGGCGGCGCGGCCAAGCTGGTTTGCTCGGATTGCCGTGTAAACCTGTGCCAGCCCTGACGCGGGCAAGGCCGCTTTTGTTGAACTGCACATAACTCGTTAAATGAGCAGGGACACTGTGGGAGCGGCTTTAGCCGCTCCCACAGGATCACTACAGGCTTCAAGGCTGTGGGGGCGGGCTGGCCCGCGAAGTGGCAGGAACAGCCAATCGAGAAATCTTAATGATCACAAACAAAACAAAGTTCACTGTCGCCCCACCAACACCCCGCGGACACTTTGCCCCGGCAACAGCACCTCACCCTCGGCAAACTCCAGCAAAATCAATCCCTTGAACCCGGCACAACTCCTGCAACAGGCCTATCGAAGCCCAGTCCCCGCAGGAGCGCCCTTGAACACACCCATCCTCCCCCTGATCCCGCTCTGCACCGCACTGGCCTTGCTCGGCTGCGAAAAAACCGAACAGCACGCCGCGCAAAGCACCACGCCACAGCAGGGCGGCACCCTGGTCTATGCCACCGACCGCGAGCCCACCTGCCTGGACCCCCATGTGGCTGGCGACATGCCGCAGGTTTTCATTGCCCAGCAGTACCTCGATTCGCTGGTGTCGATGGACAGCAACGGCCAGATCGGCCCCTGGCTGGCGACGAGCTGGGAGGTTTCGCCAGATGGCCTGCGCTACACCTTCCACCTGCGCCGCGACGTGCAATTCACCGACGGCACGCCGTTCAATGCCGAAGCGGTCAAGGCCAACCTCGACCACATGGCAAACCCCAAGACTCAATCCAGTACCGCCGGTGGCTACATCCGTCAGTACCGCGGCACCAAGGTGCTCGACGCCTACACGGCCGAAGTCACTCTGGCGACGCCCTATGCGGCTTTCCTCGAAGTCTTGGCCCAGGGCTTTCTCGGCATCCAGTCGCCCACCGCATTGCTACGCAGCCGTGACCAGAACTGCGAAAGCCCGGTCGGCAGCGGGCCGTTCAAGGTGGTGCGCTGGGACCGGCAGAACCAGGTGGAACTGGTGCGCAACCCGGCCTACAACTGGGCGCCACCTACCGCACGGCATCAAGGCCCGGCGTACCTGGAACGCATCGTCTGGAAGTTCATCCAGGAGCCGTCGGTGCGCTTCGCCTCGCTGCAGGCCGGTGAGGTCGATGTGATCGAAGCATTGCCGCCAGAGTCGCACGAAGCAGCACGGCGCAACCCGGACCTGGAACTGATCATCGCCCAGCGCCCGGGCAACCCCACCAATGGCACCTTCAACCTGCGCCGTGCGCCATTCGATGACATCCGTGTACGCGAGGCCTTCGTTCGCAGCGCTGATGTCGAGGGTGCACTGAAGAGTGTGTACTTCGGCGAGTTCCCTCGCGCCGGTGGCCCGCTGAGTTTGGCCACGCCGTTCTACAGCGGTGACTTCGAGCGCAGCCAGGACTACGACCCGGCCCGCGCCGCAAGGCTGCTCGACGAGGCTGGCTGGACCGACCGCGACAGCGAAGGCTACCGCACCAGGAACGGCCAGCGGCTGCGCGCCGTCGTGCTGATCGGTGCGCGCACGCCGCCGTCGGAACTGACCCTGTGGGAGCAGGTACAGGCCACTACCCGGCAGGCTGGCCTGGAGCTGGTGCTGGACCAGATGAGCGATGCCCAGGTCACCGCCCGCCAAGCCGCCTGGGACTATGACATCCGCATCGGCTACTGGAACACCAACACCCCTGACGTGCTGCGCATCATCTTCACCACCGCGTTCGTGCAGCCAGCCGGGGTGGGCGGCTATCACCAGAACTCCTCCGGCTACGCCGACCCGGGCTACGACGCACTGCTCGACAGTGCCCTGGCCACCCAGGACGCAGGCCTGCGGCGCCAGCGCTACTTCCAGGCACAGCAACAGGCCGCCGCGCAGTACCTGCAACTCACCACGTACCCACAAAGCACGCGCCTGGGTATCTACAAGACCGCCCATGGCGTGCGACTGGAGCCTTCGCTGGCGGTGACCTACCTCTATGACGCATGGGTGAACAAATGACTACGACGACACTCGCGGTGACCGACCCGCGCCGCGAACGCCTGGCAGCCCTGGGCCGTCGCGCCGCCATTCGTCTGGCCGGTGGCGTGCTGGTGCTGTGGGCGGTGGCGACCCTGACTTTCTTCGCACTGCGGCTGATGCCGGGTGACCCGGTGCTGGCGATTCTAGGTGGCCCCAGTGGCAACCCGACACCGGAAGCGATTGAAGCCGCGCGCGTGGAGTACGGCCTCGACAAGCCGTTGGCCGTGCAGTACGTGTTCTACCTCGGGCGCCTGCTGCAAGGTGACTTGGGTGTTTCCTACTCGCAGCACCTGCCGGTCACCCGTGTGCTGGCCGAGCAGGGCGGGGCAACCTTGGAGCTGACCATCGCCGCCCTGCTGCTGGCCTGGGTGCTGGTGCTGCTGCTGACAGTGGTCACTGCCGGGCGCGGCAGGCTGGTCGGCGGCATCGCCTCGCTGGCCGAAACCCTGAGCGCGGCGCTGCCGCACTTCTGGCTTGGCGTGGTGCTGCTGGCGGTATTCGCCTTCGGCCTTCGCTGGTTCCCGCCGGCCGGTAGCGACAGCTTCGCCAGCCTGATACTTCCGGCGTTTTCCCTGGCGATTCCGTTGGCAGGTTTCATTGCCCAGGTCACCCGGGAGTCGCTGGAACTGACCCTCGATCAACCCTTCGTCCTCACGGCCCGCACACGTGGCCTCAGCGACCTGGCCGTGCGTTTTCGGCATGCCTTGCGCCATGCCTTGCTGCCAGGTGTGTCGCTGTCGGGCTGGGCCATCGGCGCGCTGATCAGTGGTGCGGTGGTATGCGAGGTGATCTTTTCCCGCAAGGGGGTGGGCCGACAGCTGTACCAGGCGGTGCAGGTCCAGGACCTGCCGCTGGTGATCGGCATCAGCCTGGTAGTGGCGGCAGGCTATGTGCTGGCGAACATTCTGGTCGACCTGCTGTACCAGTGGATCGACCCTCGGCAGCAGGAGGCTGCAGCATGACAGACCTGACCCATGGCCAAGTGCTCGCGCCATTGCGTCGGCAGCGCCAACTGAAACTGCCGCCGCTGGGCGCAAGCCTGGCGATCCTGTTCCTGTTCGCATTGCTTCTGGCCGCGTTGGCGCCGGGGCTGTTCACCCGCATCGACCCATTGGCCATCGTACCGCGGGAGGCTTTCCAGCCGCCCAGCTGGGCGCACTGGCTGGGTACCGACCAGTCAGGCCGCGACATCTTCGCGCGGATTATCCACGGCGCACGCCAGAGCCTGCTGATCGGCCTCGCGGCTACGGCCATTTCCATGGTTATCGCCATAGCCCTCGGCCTGCTCGGTGGCCTTGGCGGCGCACGCGTGGACCGTGCGGTGGGCTGGTTGCTGGAAGTGCTGTTCGCCTTCCCCAGCCTGGTGCTGGCGCTGCTGTTCGTGGCGGTGTTCGGCAGCGGCGTCGGCCCGTTGATCGTCGCCACCGGGCTGGGCGGTGCGCCGGGGTATGCGCGCATGGTCCGTGGTCAGGTGCTGGCGGTACGCAACGCCGGCTACATCGAGGCGGCACGGGCGTTGGGGCACCCGACTTCGCGCATCGTGCTGCGCCAGTTGCTGCCCAACGCCATGCGGCCATTGGTGGTGACGCTGACCATGGGCGTTGGCCAGGCCATCGTCTGGGCCTCGGCGCTGAGCTTCCTCGGCCTGGGCGCGCGGCCGCCGGCGCCGGAGTGGGGGACCATGTTGTCCATGGGGCGTGACTTCATCGCCAATGCCTGGTGGCTCACCTTCTTCCCTGGCCTGTTCATCGTCCTCACCACCCTGGCGACGACGGTGGCTGGCCGCTATATCCAACAACGCCTGGAGGGGCGCCTGCCATGAGCGACAAGACCCTGATCGTCGAAGGGCTGAATGTGGCCTTTGATGGCGCCAGCGTGGTTCGTGATCTGTCCTTCACCTTGCCGCCTGGCCGTTGCCTGGCCTTGGTCGGCGAGTCTGGCTCGGGCAAGAGCGTCAGTGCCCGCTGCCTGGTGGGGCTGGCCGGAGGGCGAGCGCAGGTGAGTACCCGTCGCTTGAGTTTCGGCGACCACGACCTGCTCGACCTCAGCGAGCGCCAGTGGCGCGCCGTGCGTGGCAAGGATATCGGCTTCGTGCTGCAGGACGCGCTGGTATCGCTTGACCCGCTGCGGCCGGTGGGCAAGGAAATTCTCGAAGTGCTGCAGACACACGGATACGGTGACCGCCACACCCGCCCTGCGCGTATGCATGAGTTGCTCGAGCGGGTAGGCGTGCCTGACGTGCAGCTGCGTGCCCGCCAGCGGCCCGGGCAGTTGTCCGGTGGCCTGCGCCAGCGTGCACTGATCGCCAGTGCCCTGGCCCTGGACCCCGCGCTGGTGATCGCCGACGAGCCGACCACCGCGCTGGACGCCACCGTGCAGGCGCAGATTCTCGAAGTGTTCCAGCAGATAAAGGCCCGTGGTGCCTCGCTGCTGATCATCAGCCACGACCTTGCAGTGGTCGCCCAGCTGGCCGATGAGGTGGTGGTGCTGCGCCATGGCGAAGTGGTGGAGCAGGGGCCGATGCAGCAGGTGCTGCGTCAGCCGCGTCACGCCTATACCCAGGCCTTGCTGGCGGCAGTACCGGCCGAGCACCCGCGCGGTAGCCGGCTGTCACCCGAGCGGGTTGGCCTGCGCAGTGAGCCGCGGGCGCGCGCGCGCAGCGACGTGCTGCTCGAAGGCCGTGGCCTGGGCAAGCGCTACCTCGGCCCGGACGGGCTGGTGCGGCAGGTGGTGCAGGGCGTCGACTTCACCCTGCGTGCCGGGCGCACCTTGGGCATTGTCGGCGAATCCGGCTCGGGCAAGACCACGGTGGCACGCATCGCCCTCGGCCTGCTGCAGCCCGATGAGGGCGAAGTGCTTTATCGCAGGCAGCCCTGGAACCGCCCGGCCAACGCCGTGAGCGAGGCAGTGCGCAGGCCATTGCGTCGCGAGATCAGCGTGATCTACCAAGACCCGCTGGGCTCGTTCGACCCGCGCTGGAGCGTGGCGCAGATTCTTGATGACGCCTTGCAGGTGGCCGGTATCGAGGCACCAGCCAGGCCCGCACGTATCGCTGTGCTGCTCAACCAGGTGCGCTTGCCGGCAGAACTCGGCCAGCGCAGACCGTTGCAACTATCGGGCGGCCAGCGCCAGCGGGTCGCAATCGCCCGGGCGATCGCCAGCGAACCCAAGGTGATCATTTGTGATGAGCCGGTGTCGGCCCTGGACGTGTCGGTGCAGGCCCAGGTGCTCGACCTGCTGGCCGACCTGCAGGACGAACTGGGCCTGGCCTACCTGTTCATCTCCCACGACCTGGGGGTGATCCGCCATGTCAGCGACGACGTGCTGGTGATGCGCCACGGTCAGGTGGTGGAGCAGGCACCGGTCGAGCAGTTGTTCGATAACCCGGCACACGAATACACCCAGCGCTTGCTCGGCGCGGTGCCGCGCCTGCCCGGCAGCGGCGCCGAACTGGTGGTGCCGCCGCTGGACCTGGAACACGAAGCCTTCGACCTGTTCGACGAAACCCGCCTGTGGAAGATCGCGATTTGAACTGAGACGCCAAGCCCTGCGCCGACCCCTGTGGGAGCCGCGCTTGCCGGCGATGGGCCGCGAAGCGGCTCCACGATTTCAAGGCTGTTGCATGAATCGCCGGGGCCGCTTCGCGGCCCATCGCCGGCAAGCGCGGCTCCCACAGGGGATAGCGCCAGCTTCAGGAATTGGCAAGAGCGCTGCTCCCACAGGGCTCGGGTCGCCTAAACGAAAGATGCACTTAAAGGACTGAACCATGACCACATTTCAACGTTTCCCAACCCAGGCTCCGGCCACCAGCGTCACGGAGCTGAAGGCCCGCATCGCAGCCCTGCTGCCCGCCATCGGCGAAGGCGCCGCGCAGCGCGAACGCGAACGCCTGTTGCCCCATGAGGCCATTGCCCAGCTTGCGGCAGCCGGGCTTTACACCGTGCGTATCCCAGGCCAGTACGGTGGCCCCGGCGGCAGTGTCAGCGATGTGATCGAACTGCTGCTGCAAATCGCCTCGGTCGACTCCAACGTGGCCCAGGCCCTGCGCCCGGGCTTTGCCTTTGTCGAAGGCCTGCTGGCTTCACAGGCCGAAGGCGCCGAGCAGGAGCGCGAGCGTTGGTTCGCGCGCTATCTGCAGGGTGCGGTAATCGGCAATGCCGGCTGGGAACTGGGCGGTGCCAACGGCGCCATCGCCGCGCGCCTGGTGCGCGAGGGCGAACACTTTCGTGCCAATGGCAGCAAGTTCTACAGCACGGGTGCGCTGTTCGCCGATTACGTCAGCGCCGTTGCCCTGGACGAGGACGAGCAGCCGGTTTCGTTCATCCTGCCGCGCGATCGCGAGGGCCTGGAGCTGGTCGATGACTTTGACGCCATGGGCCAGCGCCTGACCGCCAGCGGCACCACCCACTTGCGCAATGTGCGCGTCGAGGCCAGCGATATCCGCACGCGTACCGTGGAGGAGGGCAAACGCACTATCGTCACGCCGTTCCTGCAGCTGTTCCTTGCCACCGTGCTGGCCGGTATCGCCCGCAATGCGCTGGACGACGCCACCCGCTTCGCCCGCGAGCATGCCCGCCCGATCAAGCACAGCACGGCCAGCCGCTCGGTGGACGACCCCTATGTAGAACTGTCGGTCGGCGATATCGCCGCCCGTGCCTATGGCGCTGAGGCCATGGTCCTCAAGGCCGCTGCAACCATCGACAAGGCCTGGGCCGCGCAACTGGCTGAAGTTGCCGTGGAGCAGGCTGCGATCGAGGTGGCGCAGACCCAGTACCTGGTCGCCGAGCTGGCGCTCAAGGCTGCACAAACGCTGTTCGACGTTGGCGGTGCCTCCACCACCGGCCGCCAGCACAACCTCGACCGCCACTGGCGCAACGCCCGCACCGTGGCCAATCATAACCCGCGTCAATGGAAGGCGGCGGTGGTCGGTGCCTGGCAGCTCAAGGGCACTCGCCCACCTGTCTCGGGGCTGTTTTGACCGCCCAGCCGGCCTTGCTGGCCGGCCATGTGCAAAGCCCCAAGGTACCGGTGATCATCGGTGCCGCCTTGTTCATGGAACTGCTCGACAGCACTGCGGTAATGACCGCCTTGCCGCAGATGGCCGCCGATTTCGGCGAGCCGGGGCTGCGCATGAATCTGGTGGTGTCGCTGTACATGCTTGCCCTGGCCCTGTGCGTGCCGGTCAGTGGCTGGGCTGCCGAGCGCCTTCGCCCGCGCCAGGTCATGTTGTCGGCGATGGGCTTGTTCACCTGCGCCTCGCTGGCCTGCGCCCTGGCCGATACGCTCTGGCAGCTGTGCCTGGGGCGCATGCTGCAGGGGGCTGCCGGGGCATTGATGACACCGGTGGGGCAAGTGATCATCCTGCGTTGGTCGAGCCGCCAGCAGCTGCTGCAGGCCATGTCGTGGTTGGCCCTGCCGGCGCTGGTGGGGCCGCTGGTCGGGCCGTTGCTCGGTGGTTTGCTGGTGACGGTGCTGTCCTGGCACTGGATCTTTCTGATCAACCTGCCTATCTGCCTGCTCGGTTGCTGGCTGATCCTGCGGCATGTGCCGGACTATCCCGCACGGCCGGTGCCACCGTTGGATGTGCGTGGCCTGCTGCTCAGTGGTGGTGCTCTGGCCATGTTGGTGTTCGGCCTGGAGGCGCTGGGGCTGGGGCAGTTGCCGCAGGCCTGGGCCATGGTGCTTGTGGCCGGTGGAGCAGCCTGTGCGTTGGGGTATCTGCTGCACGCGCGGCGACACCCCAGTCCGCTGGTGGACCTGTCGCTGCTGCGCCTGCGCAGCTTTGGCGTGGCCCAGGCGGGTGGCGGGCTGTTCCGTTTGGGCTCGGCAGCCCAACCGTTCCTGATCGTGCTGCTGCTGCAGAACTGCCTGGGCTTGAGCCCGTTGGCGGCGGGGGGGCTGGTGGTCAGTGGTGGCGCCGGCGCGCTGCTGATGAAGCTGCTGGCAGAGCCACTGGTACGGCGCTACGGCTATCGACGAGTGCTCAGTTGCAATGCCGTGCTCAGTGGTGTGGGGATTGCCCTGTGCGCCAGTTTTGATCGTGATACTGCTGTGTGGCTGATGGCTGCGGTGCTGTTCGCCGCAGGCCTGGTGCGTTCACTGCAGTTCTCGACGTTGGGGGCTGCCAGTTATCAGGACGTGCCCGGTGAGCGCTCAGCGGCGGCCAGTTCGTTGTCGGCGATGTCCGTGCAGCTGACCATGGCCATGTCGGTGAGCCTGGCAGGGGGGCTGTTGGGGATGCTGGCCGGGTTGGATGGGCGTAGCGAAACCTCGGTGGCCGATATCGCAGCGGTGATGTTGCTGTGCGCTGCCATGTGCGGAATTTCCGGTTTGGTGTTCCGGCGTTTGGCGGACTAGTCAGCATGCGAACACCACGTTCGTGCGCGATGCCGCGCTGCGGATATGCTCCTGCATCGCACGCTGCGCCCCGGCCTGGTTGCCACGGGCAAGCTGGCGCAGGATCTTGCGGTGCTCCTGCCAGGTCTCCATGGCGCGTTCCGGGCGAATGAACGGCAGCTTCTGGCTCTCCAGGAAAATGTCCTGGTTGGTGGTGATCACCTGCAGCATGGCGTGGTTGCCACTCGCTTCCAGCAGGCGACGGTGAAAGGCGAAGTCCAGTCGCGCTGCGGCCTCGAAATTGCCGGCGCGCAGCTCCTGGCGCATCGACTCGACATTGGCTTCGAGCGCATCGATGTCCGCTGCCGTCAGGTACAGCGCCGCCAAGCTGGCGGCAAACCCTTCGAGTGCATAGCGCAACTGGAACGTATCGATGGCGGATACCTGTTCGGCATAGGGCCAGGAGAAACCGGTAACGGGTGGCGGCGCCTGGACGAATACCCCCTTGCCCGGCTGTACGCTCACCAGCCCCAAGGCGCTCAAGGAGGACAGCGCCTCGCGCAGTGAGGCGCGGCTTACACCCAACTGCTCTGCCAGGTCACGTTGGGAGGGCAGGGCATCACCAGGCTGGTAGTCGCCGTCCTGGATCAGCCTGCGGATAGCCTGCAAAGCGATTTCCGGAACTGCACGGGGGAGTGTGTCGAGCATCTGTTCAGACCAGCTGGCAAGGGGTCTGCGCTTTTTAAAGGCTTTACCGGTTGCCTGGCAAGCCTCGCCCCACGCTGACGCAACGGGGCAGGTGGCTGCACGAAAGGGGGGCGAAGGCAGAGCGATTGGCGTTATCTGTTCAGACCAGTAAGACCGCGTGATGCCCACGGGCGAAAGCGTATTCCGGGGCTGCCGGGCAACACTGGCACGGCCTGTGCTTTTCGGGCTAGGCAACTTCTTCGCATGCACCCGAGGCATTTTCCATGAAAAACATCCGTACCCTGTTTCTGGCCACCCTGCTTTGCGGCGGCGTCATGAGCGTTTCCCATGCCCAGGCCGATGCGCTGGCCGACATCACTGCCCGGGGCGTGCTCAAGGTTGCCGTACCCCAGGACTTCCCTCCCTTCGGCTCGGTAGGGCCGGACCTCAAACCCCGCGGCCTGGACATAGACACCGCACAACTGCTGGCCGACAGGCTCGGCGTCAAGCTGGCGCTGACCCCGGTCAACAGCACCAACCGCATTCCGTTCCTCACGACCGGCAAGGTCGACCTGGTGATTTCCAGCCTGGGCAAGAACCCGGAGCGAGAAGCGGTGATCGATTTTTCCCGCCCCTACGCACCGTTCTACCTGGCAGTGTTCGGGCCGGCCGAGACGTCGGTCGACGATATCGGTGCCGTTGCCGGCAAGACCATCAGTGTCACGCGTGGCTCGATCGAGGACATGGCGTTATCCGCGGTCGCCCCACAGGGTACGATCATCAAGCGCTTCGAGGACAACAACTCGACCATTGCCGCCTACCTGTCGGGCCAGGTCGAACTGATCGCCAGCGGCAGTGTGGTGATGGCTGTCATTGCCGAGAAGAATCCGGGCAAGGTGCCGGTGATGAAGGTCAAGCTCAAGGACTCGCCCGTGTATGTGGGCTTGGCCAAGCAGGAGCCGGCCTTGCTCGAAAAAGTCAACGCCACCCTGGATGCGGCCAAGGCCGACGGCAGCCTCAACCGCAATGCCGAAAAATGGCTGAAGCAGCCATTGCCGGCCGACCTTTGAACGGCCCTGGAGTCGCTGACCCATGGCCTATCAATTTGACTTTTCCCCGGTGCTGGCTCAAGGCGGCCTGCTGCTCGAAGGGGCTGTGTTCACGCTTGAGCTGACGTTGATCGGCACACTGTTCGGCGTGGCCATCGGTGTGCTTGGCGCGGTGGTGTGCGCCTGGCGACTACGGCCGTTCGATGCCCTGTTCGGCCTTTACGTGGAACTGATCCGCAACACGCCTTTCATCGTCCAGTTGTTCTTCATCTTCTTCGGCCTGCCCGCGCTTGGCGTTCGTTTGACGGAATGGCAGGCGGCGGTACTGGCGATGGTGATCAACCTTGGCGCCTATTCCACCGAGATCATTCGGGCGGGTATCCAGGCCATCCCCAGAGGGCAACTGGAGGCTGCTGCGGCGTTGGCCATGAGCCGTTTCGAGGCTTTTCGCCATGTGGTGCTGCAACCGGCACTGGCCAAGGTCTGGCCGGCCCTGTCGAGCCAGATCGTGATCGTCATGCTCGGGTCGGCGGTGTGCTCGCAGATCGCCACGGAGGAACTGTCGTTCGCTGCCAACTTCATCCAGTCGCGCAACTTCCGGGCTTTCGAGACATACCTGCTGACCACGGCCTTGTATCTGGTCATGGCCATCCTGGTTCGTCAGCTGCTGGCATGGGTCGGCCGGCGCGCTTTGACAGGGAGACGCTGAATGGATTTCACCTTGTGGGACATCGTGCGCAACCTGCTCGCAGGCTTGCAATGGACCTTGCTGCTGTCGCTGGTGGCATTCGTCTGCGGTGGTATTGCCGGGCTGTTGCTGCTGTTGGCGCGCATCTCCGCTAGCCGGTTGCTGCGTGGCGCGGCGAGGAGCTACATCGAGCTGTTCCAGGGGACGCCACTGCTGATGCAGCTGTTCATGGTGTTTTTCGGCATCGCCCTGTTCGGTATCGATGTGTCGGCCTGGATGGCGGCGGCCATCGCCTTGACGCTGTTCACCAGTGCCTTTCTCGCCGAGATCTGGCGGGGATGCGTCGAGTCCATACCACATGGCCAGTGGGAGGCCTCCGGCAGCCTGGCCATGAGCCGTCTGGAGCAGTTGCGCCACGTGATCCTGCCCCAGGCCCTGCGCATTGCCGTCGCACCGACGGTCGGGTTCTCGGTGCAGGTGGTCAAGGGCACGGCGGTGACCTCGATCATCGGTTTCACCGAGCTGACCAAGACCGGCGGCATGTTGGCCAACGCCACCTTTGAACCGTTCCTGATCTACGGTCTGGTGGCCGTGGGTTACTTCGTCCTTTGCTACCCGCTCTCGCTGAGCGCCCGTTACCTGGAGAGGAGGCTGCATGCCCCTGCTTAGAGTGTCCGCATTGCACAAGTACTATGGCGACAACCACGTGCTCAAGGGTGTCGACCTGGCGATCGAGGAAGGCGAGGTGGTTGCCATCATCGGCCGTAGCGGTTCCGGCAAGAGTACCTTCCTGCGAACCCTCAACGGCCTGGAGTCGATCAGCGACGGGGTGATCGAGGTGGATGGCGAATACCTGGATGCCAGCCGCGCCGACTTGCGCTCGCTGCGGCAGAAGGTCGGCATGGTGTTCCAGCAGTTCAACCTCTTCCCTCACCTGACCGTGGGCCAGAATGTCATGCTTGCGCCCCAGGTGGTGAAGAAGGCCGGCAAGGCCGAGGCCCGCCAGTTGGCCGAGCAGATGCTCGCCAGGGTTGGCCTGGGCGACAAGTTCGACGCCTACCCGGACCGCCTTTCCGGCGGCCAGCAGCAGCGGGTGGCGATTGCCCGGGCGCTTGCCATGTCGCCCAAGGTATTGCTGTGCGACGAGATCACCTCGGCGCTCGACCCGGAGCTGGTCAATGAGGTGCTCGGTGTGGTGCGCCAGCTGGCCAGTGAAGGCATGACCCTGATCATGGTCACCCATGAAATGCGTTTTGCCCGGGAAGTCGGTGACAAGCTGGTCTTCATGCATCAGGGCAAAGTCCACGAGACGGGCCATCCGCGCGAGGTTTTTGCGGCACCCCGAACAGCAGAGCTGGCGAACTTCATCGGTAGCGTGGCAGGAGGTTAAGGAGCATCGTGTTGCCCTGCGATGGCGCCAATGCCGATTCGGCGCGGCCTCTTACCCCGCGTGCCTCAGGATGTAGCGAATGAAGGCATCCAGTTTGGGTAGCGCGCTGCGCTGGCGCAGATAGACCAGGTTGACCGGGCGGGTAGCGGGCAGGAAGTCGTCAAGCAACGTGACCAGACGCCCTTCGCGAAGGTCTTCGGCTACCAGGAACTCGGGTTGCAGCAGGATCCCGTTGCCTGCCAGGGCGGCCAGCCGCAGTGCCTGGCCATCGTTGCTTTTCAGCACCCAGTGTTCCGGCCAGGGGTATTCCTTGCCAGCGTCCAGCAAGGGCCAGGTGAAACGGTTGGTCCATGTGGAGTGCGCCAGTAACCTGTGCCCGGCCAGGTCTGCCGGAACGGCTGGGTGCCCGTGCCTGTCCAGGTAGCCGGGGGCGGCGCAGATAACCATGCGATAAGGGCGCAGCCCTTTCGCCACCAGATCGACATCGCCCAGGTTGCCAATGCGAAAAGCCGCATCGAAGCCCTCCGCCATCAGGTCGACGACACTGTTGCTGAGCACCAGGTCAATGCGCACGTCCGGGTGCTCGGCGAGGAAGCCGGCAACCAGCGGCGCAACCAAGGACGAGCCCAGGGTCATGGGGGCACTGACGCGCAGTAATCCGCTAGGGGCCTGTTGCAAGCTTTCGACGCGCTCATATGCCCGGCGAACCTGATCCAGGGCCTGCTTGGACTCTTCGTAGAACATGCGACCTGCTTCGGTGACGTGCATGCGCCGGGTACTGCGCTGGATCAGTTCGACCTGCATCGCATCTTCAAGCTGGCGGATATACCTGCTCACCATCACCACGGACAGTTCCAGATGCTCGGCCGCCTGGCTGAAACTGCCCTGTTCGGTGACGCTGATAAATACCTCCATGGCGCGCAGGCGGTCCATCTTTTAACTCCAGGTTAAAGATAATTGAACGGTGCTTTTATTTATTAACAAATTGTTTTTTCTTAACGTATGAGTGTCAAGTCATCAATGAGGTACGCCCGTGGCGCCCTTGCACTCTCTGCTCGATCATTTCCCACAAATCAGCCTGCTTGACCGGCCAACACCTATCCAGCGGCTTGAAGGCCTTGAGCGTTCGCTGGGGCTGGTGAAGCGCGGCATCAAGCTGTTCGCCAAGCGTGACGATTACATGGCCCTGGGCGGCGGTGGCAACAAGCTGCGAAAGCTTGAGTTTCACCTTGGCGAGGCCCTTCGAGACAAGGTGGATGTGGTCGTGACAATGGGCGGGCTGCAATCCAATCATGCACGTTTGACTGCGGCAGCCTGTGCGAAGCTGGGCATGCGTTGCGAACTTGTGCTGGGCCGTGCCGTCCCCCGGGACGATGAAGAGTACGAGCACAACGGCAATATGCTTCTGGATGCGCTGTTCGGGGCCGTCGTGCATATCGTGCCTGAAGGCTTTACCACGGCGAGTTGGGCCGACACCCGTGCGCAGGAGCTGCAAATGCAGGGCTGCAAGGTCAGGGTTATTCCTACCGGCGGCTCAACAGCCGTGGGTTGCCTGGGCTACGCCAAGGCCGCGCTGGAAATTGCCCGACAAGAAGCCAGCATGGGCCTTGAGTTCACGCACATGGTCATGGCCAATGGCAGTTCCGGCACCCATGCGGGCATGGCCGCCGGGTTTGCTGCGATGGGGCGTGCGCCGGGCTTCATCAAGTCCTTCGCGGTACTGGCCGAAGCGCCTGAGTCGCACCGTCGCACGCTTGAGCTTACCCGGCAGACCTTGGAGCTGCTTGGCAGCGAGCAGGTTATCGAGCCGTCAATGATTGCCGTCGATGGTGCACATCGCGGCGCGGGCTATGGTGTGCCGACGAAGGCCATGCTGTCGGCGTTGCAACTCATGGCCCGTTCCGAGGGGCTGTTGCTTGATCCGGTCTACTCCGGAAAAGCGTTCGCCGGCCTGGTCGCCGACCTGGAAAGCGGCTTGTACGCACAGGGTGACAACATCTTGCTGCTGATGACCGGTGGGGCACCGGGGATCTTCGCTTATCGGTCGGCCCTGCAGGGCGCATAGGTAGGAGTGCGCCGGGTGCGTATGCCTGCGCATGATGAATGTGGGGTCTACCTTGAGTAGGCGCACCCGCGGCTGTCGTTTCAATTACCTGAGGTCGTGTGAAATGAGTAATCCGATTCAAGTGCCCAGGATCGCCGATCAAGGTACTGAAGATGTTGATGCCGTCGAGACGAACGAATGGCTGGATGCCCTGGAGGGCGTCGCTCGCACCGAGGGCAGTGGGAGGGTGGAATTCCTGCTGCAACGCCTGGCCGAGCATGCCGGCCACCTGGGGGCTCGAATCGCTGCCAACCCATACTCGCTTTACCAGAACACCATCGCCGTGGAACAGCAACCGGAGTACCCCGGTGATCTGGCGATGGAAGAGCGCATTACTTCGATCATCCGCTGGAACGCGCTGGCCATGGTGGCCAAGGCGAACATGGCTTATGGCGAGCTGGGCGGCCATATCGCCAGTTACGCCTCTGCCGCGGAAATCTTCGAAGTGGGCTTCAACCATTTCTTCCGCGCCGATACTGCACAAGGCAAAGGCGACCTGGTGTATTTCCAGCCGCATTCCGCGCCAGGTGTCTATGCGCGCGCTTTCCTGGAGGGCCGGCTGGAGCAACAGCAACTCGAGCGTTATCGGCAAGAGGTGGATGGCGGCGGGCTGTGCTCCTATCCCCATCCGTGGCTCATGCCAGACTTCTGGCAGTTTCCGACAGGCTCCATGGGCATCGGCCCGATCAGCTCGATCTATCAGGCCCGCTTCCTGCGTTACCTGCAACACCGTGGCATTGCCTCGACCGAAGGCCGCCATGTCTGGGGGGTGTTCGGCGATGGCGAGATGGATGAGCCGGAGTCGGTCGCAGCATTGTCGCTTGCCGCTCGGGAGAAGCTGGACAATGTCACCTTCGTGATCAACTGCAACCTGCAGCGGCTTGACGGGCCTGTGCGCGGTAACGGGCAAATCATCCAGGAGCTGGAGTCGCTGTTCAAAGGTGCTGGCTGGAACGTTGTCAAAGTGGTCTGGGGCTCGGGCTGGGATGCCCTGTTCGCCCGGGACCACCACCACGTTCTGCTGCGCCGCCTGGCCAGCACCGTCGATGGCCAGTACCAGGCCCTGGGTGCCAACGATGCAGCCTACAACCTTGCGCATTTCTTCGACCTCGACCCGGAGCTGCACGCGCTGGTCGCTCACATGAGCCCGGCCGAAATCGATGGCTTGCGTCGCGGCGGCCACGATTTTCGCAAGTTGCACGCTGCATTCGACGCAGCGAAGCGCCACAAGGGGCACCCGACGGTCATCCTGGCGAAGACCAAGAAAGGCTTCGGTATGGGCCAGGCCGGGGAGTCGCGCAACACCGCGCACCAACAGAAGAAACTGGACGTCGAGGCCCTCAAGGCGTTTCGGGACCGTTTTGCGCTGCCACTGGATGACCAGGCGGTGGAGGAGATGCGCTTTTATCGACCGCACGATGACAGCCCCGAACTGTGCTACTTGCATGCCCGCCGGCAGTCGCTGGGTGGCTACCTGCCTCGACGCAGCAGCCTGGCCCCCAGCATCGCCGTACCACCACTTGCTGACTATGCACGGTTCGCCCTGGCCCCCGACGATCGGGAAATCTCCACCACGATGGCTGTGGTACGGCTCTTCACCAACCTGCTCAAGGACAAGCAACTCGGCCCACGCATAGTGCCCATCGTGGCCGACGAGGCGCGTACCTTTGGCATGGCCAATCTGTTCCGCCAGGTTGGCATCTATTCACCCGTTGGCCAGCTCTACGAACCGGAAGACGCCGGTGCATTGCTGTACTACAAGGAATCCACCGACGGCCAGTTGCTGGAGGAGGGCATTACCGAAGCCGGTGCTGTCTCTTCGTGGGTCGCCGCAGCGACTTCCTACAGCGTCAACGGCGAGCCGATGCTGCCGTTCTATATCTACTATTCGATGTTCGGTTTCCAGCGCATTGGCGACCTGATCTGGGCGGCTGCCGACCAGCGCGCCCGTGGTTTCCTGATCGGCGCCACCGCTGGCCGCACCACCCTGGCAGGCGAGGGCCTGCAACACCAGGACGGTACCAGCCAGCTCATCGCCTCGACGGTGCCTAACTGCCGCGCCTACGACCCGGCGTTCGCCAGCGAAGCGGCCGTGATCATCGACCATGGCAGCCGACGCATGCTCGAGCAGCAGTGCGATGAGTTCTACTACCTGACGGTGACCAACGAGAACTACACCCAGGCCCCGCTGCAGGACAGCGAACACGACGATGTGATCCGCGGCATGCGCCTGTACGGCATGCGCGGAACGGAAGAGCCAGCGGTACGCCTGTTGGGTTCCGGCGCAATCATGCGGGAGGTGATTGCCGCCGCCGAGCTGTTGCTGCAGGACTGGGGTATCAGCAGCCAGATCTGGAGTGTCACCAGTTTCTCGGAGCTGGCACGCGATGCTCGCGAGGTAGAGCGCCAGCGCCTTTTCGGCAGCCAGTGCGAAGGGCAGAGCCACTTGCAGCGCTGCCTGCCCGGGCCTGTGCCGGTGGTGGCGGCCAGTGACTACGTGCGCGCCTATGCCCAGTTGATCGCTGCCCATGTCAGCGCGCCGTTCACCGCCCTGGGTACCGATGGCTTTGGCCGGAGTGACACGCGCTCGGCACTGCGTCGCTTCTTCGAGGTTGATCGTCAGCACATTGCCCTGGCGGCATTGGCAGGCATCGATCCTGGCAAGCACGCCGCAGCGCGGCTGCGTTATGGCATCGACGCACACGCCGAGGCACCCTGGAACCGCTGAGTATCTGCAAGCCGGCCAGCGTGCTTGGCCGGCAACCCGCGGGGCCAGCGGGTTGCCTCAGCATTTGGCGTGCTAAAGATTCCATGGAGTCTCCCACAGGATTTGCGCAGCCCTTGAACCTTGCGCGTAACTTGTGGGAGCCCGATTCACCCGCGAACACCGGCAAAGCCGGTGCCATCCGCCGCCTCAGGTTCTATCCGTCGTTACGGTTAAAGCCACGCCTTGATCTGCCTCGACACAGCGTCAGTGGAGATCCCGTATCGGTCATGCAAAGTCGGCAGTGCACCCGCATCGAGAAACGCATCCGGTAGCGCGATCTGGCGGAAGGTGGGTGTGACCCCATTGCGCAGCAGTACGCCCGCCACTGCTTCCCCCAGGCCCCCTATGATCGAATGGTTTTCCGCCGTGACCACCAGGCGGCCAGGCTTGCGTGCCTCGGCGAGGATGGTCTGTTCATCGAGCGGTTTGATGGTAGGCACGTGCAGCACCGACACATCCACGCCGTCCTTTTGCAACTGCTCCGCAGCCTCCAGGGCGCGCATGGTCATGAGGCCACTGGCAATCAACAGCACGTCTCGGCCACCGCGCAGCACCTGTGCCTTGCCCAGCTGGAACTGGTAGTCGTAGCGATCGAGCACCAAGGGTACGTTGCCGCGCAGCAGCCGCATGTAGACCGGACCCTGATGGGCAGCGATCGCTGGCACAGCCTGTTCGATCTCCAGCGCATCGCAGGGGTCGACGATCATCAGGTTGGGCATCGCCCGGAAGATGGCCAGGTCATCCGTGGCCTGGTGGCTAGGGCCATAACCGGTGGTCAGGCCAGGCAGCCCACAGACGATCTTGACGTTGAGGTTCTCTTCTGCGATTGCCATGCAGATGAAGTCATAAGCCCGACGGGAAGCGAACACCGCATAAGTGGTGGCAAAGGGGGTCATGCCTTCCCGTGCCATGCCGGCGGCGGCGCTCATCAGCAATTGTTCGGCCATGCCCATTTGATAGAAGCGCTCGGGGTGGGCTTTGGCGAAGATGTGCAAGTCGGTGTACTTGGACAGGTCGGCACTCAGTCCAACTATATCCTGACGTTGCTCGGCCAGGCTTGCCAAGGCATGGCCGAACGGGGCAGGGCGGGTCGGCTGACCGTCGGCGGCAATCGAGGCGATCATGGCCGAGGTGGTCAGGCGCTTCTTGGGTGAGTTCACAGTGCTCATGCTTGGCTCCCGGCGTCCAGCGCTTTGAGGGCGAGGTCCCATTCGTTTTCATCGACGCGAATGAAGTGCGTCTTGTCGCGGTTTTCCAGGAAAGGCACGCCTTTGCCCATGCGGGTATCGCAGATGATGACGCGCGGTTGTGCCCCGGTGTGGGCGCGGGCCTGGTCGAAGGCGCCGACCAGCGCATCCAGGTCATTGCCGTCCACTCGCTGGACGAACCAGCCAAAGCTTTGCCAGCGGTCGACGATTGGCTCGAAGGCCAGTACCTCACTGGAATGACCATCCGCCTGCTGGTTGTTCACATCGATGATGGCGATCAGGTTGTCCAGCCGCCAATGGCTGGCCGACATGGCAGCCTCCCAGGTCGAGCCCTCGTTGAGCTCGCCATCGGACAGCAGGTTGTACACCCAGCTGTCCGACCCCTTGCGTTTGAGCCCGAGACAAGCGCCGACGGCGATGCCCAAGCCGTGGCCGAGCGAGCCACCGGTGATCTCCATGCCTGGGGTGTAGGCAGCCATACCGGACATGGGCAAGCGGCTGTCGTCGCTACCGTAGGTTTCAAGCTCCTCCTCGGGGATTACGCCGGCCTCGATCAGTGCGGCGTAGAGGGCGATCGCGTAGTGCCCGATGGACAGGTAGAAGCGGTCGCGTTGCTCCCATTCGGGGTTGCCGGGGTCGATGCGCAGCGCATGGAAATACGCTACTGCCAGCAAGTCGGCGGCGCCCAGAGCCTGGCCGACATAGCCCTGGCCCTGGACTTGCCCCATGCGCAATGCGTGGTGGCGGATATTTCGGGCGCGCACAGCCAGCGGCAGCGCCTCAGTGTAGGTAGGCACAGCAGTCATTGAGGTGACTCCTTTATCGAATCAACGATTGACCAGATGGGCCGGTACTCGCGACACCAGGAAGGCGCCAAACATGAGTACGGCCGTGATGAGATACATGCCGATGGCATTGCTGCCCAAGGTGGTAGTGACCCAGCCGATCAGGTACGGCGAGCAGAAACCGGCGAGGTTGGCAAAACTGTTCACCGCCGCGATGCCTGCTGCCGCCGAGACACCTCCCAGCAACGTGGTGGGCAGCATCCAGAACAGCGAGGAGGCGGACAGCACCCCTGCCGCAGCCAGGCACAGACTGAGGATCGACAGCATCAGGCTGCTGCCCAGTGCTGCGGCGAGGCTCAGGCCAAGTGCGCCGATCAGCATGGGGATCGCCAGGTGCCAGCGGCGTTCACGGTGACGGTCGCCACTGCGCCCGGCCAACAGCATCGCGACAATGGCACACAGGTACGGCAGGCTGGTCAGCAGGCCGATGTGCAAAGGTTCGTTGACGCCGGCATTGCGTACCAGCGTAGGTAGCCAGAACGTGATTGCGTACTGGCCCATCACCACGCAGAAGTAGATACCCGCCAGCAACCAGAGCCGACGGTCGCGGATGAATTCGGCCACCGAGCCGTGGTTCACCTTGTGTTGCTCGTCTTCAGCCAGTTCCTTGCGCACCAGGGCTTTTTCTTCGTCGCTCAACCAATGGGCCTGATCGACGCCATCCTTCAGGTAGCTCAGCACCAGGATGCCCACCAGCACGGTGGGGATGGCTTCGAGCAGGAACATCCACTGCCAGCCCGCCCAGCCGTGCACGCCGGCAAAGCGCTCCATGATCCAGCCCGACAAGGGGCCACCGATCATGCCCGAGAGCGGAATCGCGATGAACCACAGCGCGGTAATCTTCGCCCGGCGGTAAGACGGGAACCAATAGGTCAGGTACAGCAGAAGCCCCGGTGCCAGGCCTGCTTCGGCGATCCCCAGCAAAAAGCGCAGGGTATAGAATTGCCAGGCTGTCTCTACCAGGGCGAACATCGCCGAGATGATGCCCCAGGTGATCATGATGCGAGCGATCCAGCGTCGAGCGCCCACTTTGTGCAGAATGATGTTGCTGGGCACCTCGCAGAGAAAGTAGCCAATGAAGAACATGCCAGCGCCCAGTCCGTAGACCGCTTCGGAAAGGGCAAGGTCGTCCATCATCTGCAGCTTCGCAAAGCCGACATTGACCCTGTCCAGATAGGCGCACAGGTAGCAGAGCATGAGAAAAGGCATCAGTCGCCAGGCCGTTTTACGGTAGGCGCTGCTGCGTGCGGCGGATGCCGCATCGAGCGCTATTGTGGTCATTCGTTCTGATCTCTTGTTGTTATCGAACGCGTGACCTGCGCCGGGTCAGGTGCAGGTCACGATGCACCGGATGCTCAGTGGATCAGCATCCCGCCGTTGACATCCAGGGTAATGCCCGTCAGGTAGCTGGACAGGTCACTGGCCAGGAACAATGCCGCATTGGCGACATCGCGCGCCTCACCCAGGCGGCCCAGCGGGATGCCTTCGATGATGGCGTGACGGCGCTCATCCTGCATGAGGCCACCGGTGATGTCAGTGTGAATCAGGCCTGGCGTGATCGAGTTGACGCGAATATTGTCCGGTCCCAGTTCACGGGCCATCGCCTTGCCCAGACCGAGCACGCCAGCCTTCGCTGCGCTGTAGTGGGGGCCACCGAAGATGCCGCCACCACGTTGGGCAGACACCGACGACATGCAGATGATGCTGCCGGCGCGTTGCGCACGCATGGCTGGGATCACCGCCTGGGACATCAACAATGTGCCACGCAGGTTCACGTTGAGAATCCGGTCATAGTCAGCCCCGGTGATTTCCAGGGTTTTCACCGGTTGAGTGATACCGGCGTTGTTTACCAGCACGTCGATCCGACCGAATTGCGCGAGTACCTGGGCGATGGCATCACGTACCTGTGCTTCATCGGCAACGTTGGCAGCCAGGCCAAGGTGGCCTTCGCCAAGTGAAGCGGCAGCTTCGGCTGCGGCAGTAGCGTCCAGGTCGAGGATGGCGACTCTGGCGCCTTGGTCGGCAAACGCCTGGGCTGTTGCCCGGCCGATACCTCGGGCAGAGGCCGCGCCGGTGATCACGGCAAATTTTCCTGTTAACAGCATCGAGGTTGCTCCAGATGATTATTGTTGTGAGCGACGGTTCCGGCAGAACCGATAGGCACAGCTTCGTCCCGGACAGCACCCCGAGCAACGCTGCCTCTTTCACCCGGTGCTGAAAAAAATTCAGCCCTCGACTTGTGCCTGGGGCTTACAGGAAGGTAAAAGCCTTGGTACCGCTGTGAATCCTTCAGGAATGGTCATGAGCCTGGACAACCTTCGAAAACTTCCTCAGATCCCTTCCCTGAAAGCAATTCAGGCCTTCGAGCAAGTTGCTCGTTTCGCCAACGTCGCACGTGCCGCAGAGCAGTTGAACCTCACGCCCTCTGCGGTGAGCCACCAGATTGCCAATCTGGAAGCCTTGATCGGTCGCCCATTGTTCATTCGCGAGGCACGCGGTGTTGCGCTGACCCCGGCAGGCGAGCAGTACCTGCGCGAGGTGTCAGGCATATTGCAGAGCCTGGCTACTGCCACCGAGCGCGCTGGCAACTCGGTGGGCTTCGATTGCCTGCGGCTTCATTCCGCGCCTAGCTTCGGCCTGCTCTGGTTGCTACCGCGCCTGGACCATTTTCGTAACAGTCACCCGCAAATCCAGATCAACCTGTCGTGCTCCTACGAGTCGCTGCACTTCGGACGTCATCAGATCGACCTGGATATTCGTCATGGCTACCCCAACTGGCCCAGCCTGGAAGTGCGCACCATCCGACATGAACGTGCAACTGTGCTGGCCTCGCCACAGCTTCTCGAGCGTACGTCTATCGAGCAGCCCAGCGATCTGCTGGGGCAGAACCTGATCCTGTCGGAAGCCGCGTTGGTGCAATGGCCCCAATGGTTCGCCCAGCAAGGTGTGGCGTTGCCTCAGTCCCCCTACGCACTGAGCTTCGATCGCTCCTACATGAGCCTGGAGGCCGCCAGCCATGGGTATGGGCTGGCCTTGGAGAGTTCCCTGCTGGCGCAGGACTATATCGCCCGCGGCGAGTTGGTACCGGTATTTGCAGAAGACCTGGCGACGCCCGTCAGTGCCCACCACCTGGTCTTTCCTCGAGGCCATGCTGAAACCCGCAGGGTTCGACAATTCCTTGAATGGGTGCAGGGCCAGCTAGGTCATGATTTCAATTACTGAGAGCAGTCCGCACGACAGACTGTTGGGGGCAACAAGGGGCTGATCGCTATCGCATCGATGCTATGGTGGGATACAGGCATAGTGAAGCATGATTGAGTGGTGTTGCATAAACGGTCTAAAGTCGTTCGAAATATGACTTGGACGGTCTTGGTGGGTGGCGCATAGGATTGCAGCCACTGGAGTTCACAACCGACTCCCTCATCAGGAAAATGCACATGAACCTCAAATCCCTTATCGCCAACCCGCTGGGCTTCGGTACCGCCCCACTGGGCAACATGTTCCGCAACGTGCCTGAAGACGAAGTACAGGCTACCGTCGATGCCGCCTGGAACAACGGTGTGCGCTACTTCGACAGCGCGCCTTTCTACGGTGCCGGCCTCTCCGAAAGCCGCCTGGGCAATGCCCTGGTCGGTCGCCCACGTGACGAGTACGTGCTCAGCACCAAGGTGGGTCGCATCATCCTCGACGAACTGGAAGACCCGGCTGCCCGTGAACTGGGCGAAAAAAGCGGCCTGTTCGAGCACGGCAACCGCAACCGCATCGTCAACGACTACAGCGCCGACGCCACCCTGCGCTCGATCGAAGACAGCCTGCGCCGCCTGAAGACCGACCGCCTGGACATCGTCTGGATCCACGACATCGCCCAGGACTTCTACGGTGATGAATGGCTGAGCCAGTTCGAAGTCGCCCGTACTGGTGCCTTCCGCGTACTGACCCGTCTGCGTGAAGAAGGTGTGATCAAGGCCTGGGGCCTGGGTGTGAACCGCGTCGAGCCGATCGAGCTGACCCTCGACCTGGAAGAAGCCCGTCCGGACGGCTTCCTGCTGGCCGGCCGCTACTCGCTGCTGGACCACGACCGCGCACTGCAACGCGTCCTGCCGCAAGCGGTGGAGCAGGGTGTCGGCATTGTCGTGGGTGGCCCGTACAGCTCGGGTGTTACCGCCGGCGGCGAGCACTTCGAGTACCAGAAAGCCACCCAGCCGGTGCTGGCCAAGCTCGAGCGCATCCGTGCCGTGGCCCGTGCCCATGGCGTGGATGTGAAGGCGGCGGCCCTGCAGTTCGCCCTGGCACACCCGGCCGTGGTCTCGGTGATCCCGGGCTCCACCCGCCCGGCGCACGCCAACGAAGACCTCGCCGCCCTGAGCAAGGTGATTCCGATGGCCTTCTGGAACGATCTGCGCCAGCAAGGGCTGATCAACGCTCAGGCTCCGGTACCTGCTGTTTGAACCGATATTGCAGGGCCGCATTGCGGCCCTGTCTACCCCGAATCAATGGGGCCACGCCCCGAGGAGAATCACCATGGCAACTGCACAAGCTTCCATCACCCTGGCAACCGATGCCAACCGCGTCTGGCAACTGATTGGCGGTTTCGACGCGCTGCCCGACTGGCTGCCGTTCATCCCCGAAAGCACCCTGAGCGAAGGCGGCCGCGTTCGAACCCTGAAGAGCGTGGCTGGCGACACCATCATCGAGCGCCTGCTGGACTTCAACGAAGCCGGCCGCAGCTACAGCTACACCATCCTCACGGGCCCGGCGCCGGTGCGTGACTACCAGTCGACCCTGCGCGTGGTGGCTGAAGGTAGCGGATCTCGCGTGGAATGGTCCGGTTCGTTCGTACCGGTGGGTATCAGCGATGCTGAAGCAACCGCGCTTTTCGCCGGCATCTACGAAGACGGCCTGGCGGCGCTGAAGAAAGGGCTGGAAGGCTAAGCGGTTTTCTGGAAGGGCTTGCCCGGCGACAGTGTCAGGATCCGAATCCCGAGACGTCGCTGGGCGCTCGCTGTCCAGTCAGCAGAAAGCTATATGGCATCAGACCTCATCGGTAATAAGTGATAGGGAAAGGTCCTACAACACCATCGGAGGTTTCGCTGCCCGGTCCGGGTTGTACATCTTCAGGGTATCGCTACCATCAAGGCTCGGCGCTTCCAGGGAGATTCCAGTGACTATTTCCGGGCCCTTGGGGTCACTCAATAGCTATCTGTGCTCGGCCTTGTTGATTCTGTTGTGTCTATTGGGTGTATTCCCGCTGGATGTAATCCTGCCATCATTCCCGGCGCTCGCAGACGAGTTTCACGTCGAGTCACAGCAGATAGCCTACTCGGTGAGCTTCTTTGCGTTTGGTGTCGCCCTGGCGCAAATCGTGATCGGGCCATTGTCGGATGGCATGGGACGCAAGCGGTTGTTACTCGCGGGGTTGGGAGTGTCCATTGCAGGGGCAGTGGGTTGTGTATTTTCAACCCGCTATGAGACGTTCATGGCTTTCCGTTTGCTGCAGGCCGTGGGGTGCGGGAGTTTCGTGCTGGGCCAGGCGCTTGTGCAGGATCTGTACAGTGGTAAACAGCGCAATGCCATGCGGATCCTGCTGACCAGCGCAAGTGGGCTGTTCATTTCGTTGTCACCGGTCGCAGGCGCTTTTCTCCAACAATCCTTTGGCTGGAAGGGCAGCTTTACGGTATTCGCTTTCATCGCCGTGATCGTTTCATGCCTGTCCTGCGTACTGCTGCAGGACACGCCTGTATCCCGAGGCCGTTCAGGCATGCGCAGCTATTGGGTCCTGCTGCGTGATACGACCTTTCTTGCGCACTCCTTGCTATCCAGCCTCGCGTTTGCCTGCCATTTTTCCTTCATCGTTGTCGCGCCATTGGCGTTGATGGACAGTCTGGGGCTGACGCCCTATCAATTCTCGCTGGTATTTATTGCCTATGGGCTTGCGTATATCGCTGGCGGAGCAACCGCGACCTACTTGAACAATCGCGTAACCCCGCAGTTTCAGATCAAGACGGGATTCCTGCTGATTGCTGCCGGGGGCATCACATTGGTGATCTGGGGACAGGTAGCGGGATTGACGGTGGCGGGGCTGCTGCTGCCGATGATCATCTGCACGACCGGGACAACGCTGGTGCGTCCGGCTGCAACGACCCAGGCCTTGGCGCGTTACCCGCAGCAGGCCGGTGCGGCAGCGTCGCTCAATACGACATTGTTGTTCGCAGGTGGTGGTCTGGCTGGCAGTCTGATTGCTGGCGTCGAAAGCGCGTTGCCGATGAGCCTGGGGCTGCTGTTCCTGGGTGCCAGCTTGTGCGGATGGCTACTGCTTGCATGCCTGACGGAAACGCTGACCAGCACTCGAACTTGATAGCAAACGAGCCATCCTCGTTGAAAGCGATTACGGCGTAGCTGAGGTGTTGATCAGGCCCAGATACCGAACAGCACCAACGCCGCCACGCCAAGCCCGACCGCAACTGAACAGCCGCCCAACGACAGCGCCGCCCGACCTTGCTGGTACCAGCCGTCCTGGCCCAGTTGCCGTGCCGGTGCCAACAGGCTGCGCCAGTGCAGTTCCGTGTCATGGAACGCCTGCAGATTCGCCATGTCCGCATCCAGCCAACGGCGAAAATCAATCCGCTCGCAGGCCGTTACCTGTGGGCTCTGCAAGCGCACGTACCATTGCCCGGCAACACTCGCCAGCACATCCCGGCGCGAGCGGCCGGCCTGCAGTGCCTGGTCCATGTGCCGCTCGATACTCGCCAATGGCAGGTCGAGGCGGGCGGCGATGCTGGCGAAGTCCAGTTGGTCGAGGCGGTTGAGCAGGAATACTTGTTGCACACGCCGTGGCAGGCGTTTCAGGGCGTGCAGCAGGGCGTCGTCGGCATGATGTTCGGCAGCAGGGGTTGGGTGCTCAAGGTGCAGCAGCAGACGGCTCATGGACAGCTCCTTGCTCTATGGAGGGGGAGGGATGGGGGCATCTTCCGTGATGCGTGATCAGCGTAGGTGAAACGAGATTGATTCTCAAGTGCTGATTCCGCAAAGTTTTGTAATGAGCGTTCACGCCCTGAAACACTTTTGCTATCATGCGCGCCATCACGATCTTCATTAGCCTGAAGAGCCAAAAAAAAGACCCAGCAAAAAGCTGGGTCAAAAACCGTGATTAGCCTGATGAGGAGATAATCTGAGAGCGACCTAAGCTCCAGGTTATCCAGCAGATCTTGCGATCAGCTGAGTGCAATAATAATCGTTATCATTTGCCAGTCAAATGAATTTTCGCTAATCCGGTAAAAAAGTTTTACCGATGCGCTTCCTTGTCCCGGCAATCGGGGCCTTTGCCGTTACCCGGCCATCACGTTCTCTCCCTTCTCTTCGTGTCTACAAACCCGGTTTCCCGGTGCGTTTGTGCTCCAGCAGTGCGCGGGCCATGTCCATCATGTGCATCAGGGCGAAGGTCAGCTCGCGCTGGCTGCCCTGCTGGTGGGTGGCGGTTTCCTGTGCGGTGGCGGCGGCGCAGCGCAGCAGAGCGATGGCGTGCTCCTGGGCCTGGTCGGTGGTTACGCCCTCGTGCAGGGTCCAGATCTTGTTGTCCAGAGTGGGACGCGGCGGGTTGGGGTTGAGGTAGTAGTCGAGAGCGCGGCGGGCGGCTTCGCTGTCGAGATCTGTTTCGTCGTTTTTCGGATGTTTCATCGCGATACCTTCTGATTTCCCTTCAAACACGCGGGAATCACAGGATAGGTCAGTCTGTACTATCTATCTAAAAATAAATAATTCAGATTGTGTATTGCTGCGAGTAATACAGTCCGTATTGTTGCCGCTCATGGAAAACTGGAACGCATTTCTCAAGCGCTACAAGCGCGAACACAATCTCAGCCAACTGAAGCTGGCCGAACGCCTGGGCATGACTCAGGGGGGCGTGGGGCATTGGCTGCGTGGCACGCGGCGGCCGACGCTGGAAACCATCAACGAAAAGCTCGAAAAACTTGGGCTGGTGTTTCTGGAAGCCCAAGTGATGGTGGTGGAGCGCGATATCGTGCGCGAATCGCCTGGTCACTATGCGGCTGAACAGCCGGTTTCGGCCGAAGCGCTGCTGTATGCGAGCTTTCGCTTCCCGGTGCTGAGTTGGGCTGACTTGCAGGGGCCTTTGCCAGAGGCAAGCAAGGCCCACGAACAGACGGACTATATGCCCGCAGGCAATGCATTCTGGTTGGTGGTGGAAAACGACTCGATGAATGCCGCCAGCGGCAAGAGCGTGCCTGAGGGCATGCGTGTGCTGGTGGATACCGGCCTGCCCGCAGAACCAGGGAGGTTGGTAATCGCGCGGCAGCCCGGGCGGCCGGCAGTATTGCGGCAGTTGGTCGAGGAGGGCGGAGACAAGATGCTCAAGCCGCTGAATACGCGCTATCCGACAGTCCTGTGTGAAGAAGGCTGCGAGTTTCTGGGCGTGGTCGTGCGGGGGCACGAGGTTTTCTAGCTTGCCGGGGGCTGCTGTGCAGCCCTTTCGCGACACAAGGCCGCTCCCACAAGTACCGCACCAACCTCAGGGCATGCACCGTACCTGTAGGAGCGGCCTTGTGTCGCGAAAGGGCCGCAAAGCGGCCCCCAGGACGCTTACTCTGCCAAATCGACCAGTACCGTCCCTTCGCTGACCATATCCCCTTCCTGGCAGAACAACGCCTTTACCGTGCCGCCATGCGGCGCGCGAATGCTGTGCTCCATCTTCATGGCCTCCAGCACTACCAGCGCCGTACCTGCTTCCACCACCTGCCCAGGCTCCACCAGCACCCGCACGATGCTGCCGTTCATGGGCGCGCCCAGGCCGCCTTGATGGCTATGGCTGGCCTCGGCCTCGGCAATCGGGTCGAAGGCTTCGATGGCATGCATCTCGCCGTCCCAGTGCAAGTACAGCGTGCCACCGCGGCGGATCGCCAGATGCTGGCGACGCACGCCCGCCTGGTCATGTACCAACTGCTCGCCCACCAGCTGCCAGGTAGACGCAGCGCTACGCTCCAGGGCAACCGCCTGGTCCTGCCCGCCACTCACCAGATGCAGGCTGCTGCGCGCCGGCAGGCCAAGGCGCAGGCCGTTGCGCTCGGCCCATGGCGAACTGCGGTCGTCGTCCCGCTGATGTGCGGCCTGACCCTGCAGCCAGGCCTCGGCCGCTGCTTCCCAGAAGCCTGCCGGCAGCGCTTGTGGCGCGGGCAGCAAAACCTCCTGATGACGCGGAATGAAGCCAGTATCCAACTCCGCTGCAGCAAACGCCGGGTGGGCGAGAATGCGCCGCAGGAAGGCGATGTTGGTCTTCAACCCGCCAATGGCAAACTCGTCGAGCATGGCCAGCAAGCGCAGGCGCGCCTGCTCGCGGTCTTCGCCCCAGGCGATCAGCTTGCCCAGCATCGGGTCGTAGAACGGCGACACCACATCACCTTCGCTGACCCCGCTGTCCACCCTTCGGCCTTCGCCGACTGCCGACTCGCGGTACAGCGCCAGCTTGCCGGTCGCGGGCAGGAATTCGTTGGCCGGGTCTTCGGCATACAGGCGCACTTCGATGGCATGGCCGATCAGCGGCACCTGTTCCTGGGTGATCGGCAGGGCCTCGCCGCAGGCCACGCGAATCTGCCAGGCCACCAGGTCGAGCCCGGTAATGGCCTCGGTGACCGGGTGCTCCACCTGCAGGCGGGTGTTCATTTCCATGAAGAAGAACTCGCCACGGGCATCGAGCAGGAATTCCACGGTGCCTGCGCCCACGTAGCCGATGGCCTGGGCCGCGCGTACCGCCGCTTCACCCATGGCCCGGCGCAATTCGGGTGAAAGGCCTGGCGCAGGGGCTTCTTCCACCACCTTCTGGTGGCGGCGCTGGATCGAACAGTCACGCTCGTTGAGGTACAGGCAGTTGCCGTGCTGGTCGGCGAATACCTGGATTTCCACGTGGCGAGGCTTGAGCACGTACTTTTCCACCAGCATGCGTGCATCGCCGAACGACGACTGTGCCTCGCGCTGGGCCGAGGCCAGGGCGTCGGCCAACTGGCTTTCCTCCTCGACCACTTTCATGCCCTTGCCTCCGCCGCCGGCGCTGGCCTTGAGCAGCACCGGGTAGCCGATGCGTTCGGCGGCGGCGCGGAAGGTATCCAGGTCCTGGGCTTCGCCGTGGTAGCCCGGCACCAGCGGCACGCCAGCAGCTTCCATCAGTGCCTTGGCCGCCGACTTGCTGCCCATGGCGTCGATGGCACTGGCCGGAGGGCCGAGGAAGATCAGCCCGGCCTCTTCGATGGCGCGGGCAAAGCCTGCGTTCTCGGACAGGAAGCCATAGCCCGGGTGGATGGCCTGGGCACCGCTGGCCTTGGCGGCAGCCAGCAGCTTGTCGACCAGCAGGTAGCTTTCGGCAGCCTTGGTGCCGCCGAGGTCGACGCGGATATCGGCTTCGCGGCTGTGCCGGGCATCACGGTCGGTGGCGCTGTGCACGGCCACGGTGGTCAGGCCCATGGCCTTGGCGGTGCGCATCACCCGGCAGGCGATTTCGCCGCGGTTGGCGACCAGCAGGGTGGTCAAAGCGGGGCGGCTCATGGGCGCGGTTCCTTCTTGTCGTCGGTTTGCCAGGCGGGGCGTCGTTTTTCCAGGAAGGCGCGCAGGCCCTCCTGGCCTTCGGCGCTGACGCGGATGCGGGCGATGGTGTTTTCGCAGTAGCGGCGCAGGGCCGGGCTGAGTTCACCGTCGTCCACTTCACGCAGCAGGTCCTTGGTGGCGCGTAGCGCTTGGGGGCTGTTCTGCAGCAGGTTGCTCACCCAGGCTTCGACCTGGGCGTCCAGCTCGCTGGCTGGGTAGACCTCGGCCAGCAGGCCCAGCTCGCGGGCCCGCACACCGCTGAAACGCTCGGCGGTGAGGGCATAGCGGCGCGCGGCACGCTCGCCGATGGCCTTGACCACGAACGGGCTGATCACTGCCGGTGCCAGGCCGATGCGCACTTCCGACAGGCACAGCTGGGCGTCTTCGGCGCCGATGGCCATGTCGCAGCAGCTGATCAGGCCCAGCGCGCCGCCAAAGGCCGCGCCTTGCACCACGGCCAGGGTCGGCGCCTTGAGGCGGTGCAGGGCATACATCAGCTCGCCCAGCTCGCGGGCGTCATCCAGGTTGGTGTTGAAGTCCAGCTGCGCCGACTGCTGCATCCAGGCCAGGTCGGCACCGGCACTGAAGTGCCGGCCGCGGCCGCGCAGCAGCACGAAGCGCAGGGTGGCGTCCTCGGCCAACTGGTCCAGGGCGACAATCAGTTCGCGGATCATCAAGGCGTTGAACGCGTTGTTCTTGTCCTCGCGGCTCAGCCACAGGGTGGCGAAGCCGCGCGGGTCGCGGATCACTTCGAGGGTGCTGAAATCGCTCATGGGTCACATCCGGAAAATGCCGAAGCGGCTCTGTTCGATCGGTGCGTTCAGCGCTGCGGACAACGCCAGGCCGAGCACGTCGCGGGTCTGTGCCGGGTCGATGACACCGTCGTCCCACAGGCGGGCGCTGGAATAGTAGGGGTGGCCCTGGTGCTCGTACTGGTCAAGGATCGGCTGCTTGAGCCGGGCTTCGTCTTCCGCGCTGAACGGGTGACCACTGCGCTCGCTCTGTTCGCGCTTGACCTGGGCCAGCACGCCGGCGGCCTGTTCGGCCCCCATCACGCCAATCCGCGCGTTGGGCCACATCCACAGGAAGCGCGGGTCGTAGGCACGGCCGCACATGCCGTAGTTGCCGGCGCCGAAGCTGCCGCCGATGATCACCGTGAACTTCGGCACCTGGGCGCAAGCCACGGCAGTGACCAGTTTGGCGCCGTGCTTGGCGATGCCGCCTTCTTCGTACTTCTTGCCGACCATGAAGCCAGTGATGTTCTGCAGGAACAGCAGCGGGATGCCGCGCTGGCAGGCCAGCTCGATGAAGTGCGCGCCTTTTTGCGCGGCCTCGGCGAACAGGATGCCGTTGTTGGCGAGGATCGCCACCGGGTAGCCGTGCAGGTGGGCGAAGCCGCACACCAGGGTGGTACCGAACAGCGCCTTGAACTCGTCGAACACCGAGCCGTCGACCAGGCGCGCGATCACCTCGCGCACGTCGAACGGTTGCTTGGCATCGGCCGGCACCACGCCATACAGCTCATCGGCGGCATACAGCGGTGCCACCGGGGCCAGGCGCTGCAGCTTGCCCAGCTTGTGCCAGTTGAGGTTGGCCACGCTGCGTCGGGCCAGTGCCAGGGCGTGTTCGTCGTTGTCGGCATAGTGGTCGGCCACGCCGCTGGTGCGGCAGTGAACATCGGCACCGCCGAGGTCTTCGGCACTCACCACTTCACCGGTGGCGGCCTTTACCAAGGGTGGCCCGGCGAGGAAGATGGTCGCTTGCTGGCGCACCATGATCGCTTCGTCGGCCATCGCTGGCACGTAGGCACCGCCGGCGGTGCACGAGCCCATCACCACTGCAATCTGCGGAATGCCCAGCGCGCTCATGTTGGCCTGGTTGAAGAAGATCCGCCCGAAGTGCTCGCGGTCGGGGAACACTTCGTCCTGGCGTGGCAGGTTGGCGCCGCCAGAGTCCACCAGGTAGATGCACGGCAGGCGGTTCTGCAGGGCGATGGTCTGCGCACGCAGGTGCTTCTTCACCGTCAGCGGGTAGTAGGAACCGCCTTTTACCGTGGCGTCGTTGGCCACGATCATGCATTCCACGCCTTCGACGCGGCCGATGCCGGCGATCACGCCCGCAGCGGGCACGTCTTCGCCATATACCTCATGGGCAGCCAGTTGGCCGATTTCGAGGAACGGCGAGCCCGGGTCCAGCAGGCGGTCGATGCGCTCGCGCGGCAGCAGCTTGCCACGCGAAGTGTGCCGCTCCTGTGCCTTGGGCCCACCGCCCTGGGCCACTTGGGCGAGCAGGCCGCGCAGGGCCTGGACCTGTTCGAGCATGGCCGCGCTGTTGCTGGCGAACTCCGCCGAACGCGGGTTGATCTGGGTGTGCAAGGTAGCCATGTGCGCCCGTCCCTTGTGCTCAGCGGGTTTCGTTGAACAGTTCGCGGCCGATCAGCATCCGGCGGATTTCGCTGGTGCCGGCACCGATCTCGTACAGTTTGGCGTCGCGCAACAGGCGGCCGGCCGGGAATTCGTTGATATAGCCGTTGCCGCCGAGAATCTGGATCGCTTCCAGGGCCATTTGCGTGGCACGCTCGGCGGTGTACAGGATCACCCCGGCGGCGTCCTTGCGGGTGGTCTCGCCACGGTCGCAGGCCTGGGCCACGGCATACAGGTAGGCGCGGCTGGCGTTGAGCTGGGTGTACATGTCGGCGATCTTGCCCTGGATCAGCTGGAACTCGCCGATGCTCTGGCCGAACTGTTTGCGGTCGTGAATGTAAGGGACCACCAGATCCATGCAGCTTTGCATGATGCCGGTCGGGCCGCCGGACAGCACCACGCGCTCGTAGTCCAGGCCGCTCATCAGCACGCGCACGCCACCGTTGAGCTGGCCGAGGATGTTTTCTTCCGGCACTTCGACGCCATCGAAGAACAGCTCGCAGGTGTTGGAGCCACGCATGCCCAGCTTGTCGAACTTGTTGCTGCGGCTGAAGCCTTTCCAGTCACGCTCGACGATGAATGCGGTGATGCCGTGCGCGCCCTTTTCCAGGTCAGTCTTGGCGTAGATCACGTAGGTGTTGGCATCCGGGCCGTTGGTGATCCAGGTCTTGCTGCCGTTGAGCACGTAGTGGTCGCCGCGCTTTTCCGCGCGCAGTTTCATCGACACCACGTCGGAACCGGCATTGGGCTCGCTCATGGCCAGGGCGCCGATGTGCTCGCCGCTGATCAGCTTGGGCAGGTACTTGAGCTTCTGTTCGTGGCTGCCGTTGCGGTTGATCTGGTTGACGCAGAGGTTGGAGTGGGCACCGTAGGACAGGGCCACCGAGGCCGAGCCACGGCTGATTTCCTCCATCGACACCACGTGGGCCAGGTAGCCCAGGCCGGCACCGCCATATTCTTCCGGCACGGTGATGCCCAGCAGACCCATGTCACCGAACTTGCGCCACATGTCGGCAGGGAACAGGTTGTCGTGGTCGATTTGCGCGGCGCGCGGGGCCAGTTCGGCGGCGACGAAGGTGCGCACCTGGTCGCGCAGCATGTCGATGGTTTCGCCCAGGGCGAAGTTCAGGGTGGGGTAATGCATGCTGGGGCACCTTGTTGTTCTTGAAATTGGGTAACACCGTAGCTCAAGGGCTATCTACCGACCCTGTGGAGCGGGTCGGTGACACGCCGACAAACCCGATGTCGTTTTCACCTTTACGTTAACGTAAACCTGCAGATGCTCACTGTCAATCGGATCATCACCTTTACGTAAACGTAAATCTGCGCCAAAGTATTCCCGCTTGCTTCAGTCGTGCCCAGAACAACCACAAGAAGGGACACCCATGAGTCAACCAAGCTATACCCGCGGTCGCCAGGACCAAGCCTTGCTGACCCAGACCATCGGCCAGGCCTTCGACGCCACCGTGGCCCGTTGTGCCGACGGCGAGGCCCTGGTGTCGCGCCATCAGGGCCTGCGCTACAGCTGGCGGCAGTTGGCCGAGCAGGTCGAGGTGCATGCTCGTGCCCTGATGGCCCTGGGCGTGAACACCGGCGATCGGGTCGGCATCTGGTCGCCCAACTGCGCCCAGTGGTGCATCCTGCAGCTGGCCAGTGCCAAGGTCGGCGCGATTCTGGTCAACATCAACCCGGCCTACCGCGTGGGCGAGCTGGAATACGTGCTGCGCCAGTCCGGTTGCCGCTGGCTGGTATGTGCCGATGCCTTCAAGACGTCCGACTACCACGCCATGGTCCAGGAACTGGCGCCGGAGCTGGCCAGAGCCACCCCCGGTGAAATGGCCAGTGAACGCCTGCCCGACCTGCGTGGTGTGGTCAGCCTGGCCGCCAACCCGCCGGCAGGCTTCCTGCCTTGGCAAGCGCTGGCCGAGCGGGCAGGGCAGACCTCCGTCGAGGCTTATGCGAAGCGCCAGCAAAGCCTGCAGTTCGACCAGCCGGTGAACATCCAGTACACCTCCGGCACCACCGGCGCACCGAAGGGCGCCACGCTCAGCCACTACAACATACTCAACAACGGCTTCATGGTCGGCGAAAGCCTGGGCCTGACCGCACGCGACCGCATGGTGATCCCGGTGCCGCTGTACCACTGCTTCGGCATGGTCATGGCCAACCTGGGTTGCATCACCCATGGCAGCACCATGATCTACCCCAACGACGCCTTCGACGCCGAGCTCACCCTGCGCGCGGTGGCCGAAGAGCGCGCCAGCATTCTCTATGGCGTACCGACCATGTTCATCGCCATGCTCGACCACCCCGCCCGTGCGCAAATGGACCTGTCGACCCTGCGCAGCGGCATCATGGCCGGCGCCACCTGCCCGATCGAAGTGATGCGCCGGGTCATCGACCAGATGCACATGGCCGAAGTACAGATCGCCTACGGCATGACCGAAACCAGCCCGGTGTCGCTGCAGACCGGCCCGGACGACGACCTGGAACTGCGCGTGACCACCGTCGGCCGCACCCAGCCGCAGCTGGAAAACAAACTGGTGGACGCCGACGGCTGCATCGTCCCGCGCGGCGAGATCGGCGAGCTGTGTACCCGCGGCTACAGCGTGATGCTCGGCTACTGGGACAACCCCCAGGCCACGGCGGATGCCATCGACCCGGCCGGCTGGATGCACTCGGGCGACCTGGCGGTAATGGACGAGCACGGCTACGTACGCATCGTCGGGCGCAACAAGGACATGATCATTCGCGGCGGCGAGAACATCTACCCGCGTGAACTGGAAGAGTTCTTCTACACCCACCCGGCGGTGGCCGATGCGCAGGTGATCGGCATCCCGTGCAGCCGTTATGGCGAGGAGATCGTCGCCTGGATCAAGCTGCACCCTGGGCACAGCGCCACGGCCGAGGAATTGCAGGGCTGGTGCAAGGCGCGCATTGCACACTTCAAGGTGCCGCGGCATATCCGCTTTGTCGACGAGTACCCGATGACGGTGACTGGCAAGGTGCAGAAGTTCCGCATGCGGGAGATCAGCGTGGCGGAGATCTCGGTGGTTACTGCTGGTTGATGCATTGGCTGTTCCGGCCCTTTCGCGGGCACGCCCGCTCCCACAGGTATTTCACTGCCCTCGGGTTCTGTGAAATACCTGTGGGAGCGGGCGTGCCCGCGAAGAGGCCGGCCCTGCCAGCACAAGATCCTGGTCTACCCTTAAACCTTCACCGGTGGTTCCTGGCTCGGCGGGTCGCCCACCGTCGGCGGCACGGTCGGCTTGATCGGCAGCTCGTCCGGGTCTTCCTCCGGCACGGGCGGCGGCAGGCTCGGGTCGTCGATGTTGGGATCGGGAGTCTCCGGTGGAATGGGAATGTTCATGGCCTGACCTCGCTTGGGTGATTGAAGAGGTGCTGCAGGCTTCGACTCCTGGCAGCTGCCGTTCGCTCATTTTTTTTGAACCCCACGCCTGTGCCCGGCTCTGAACCCTTACCGCCACCAGCCTGAGGGAGCAAGGTCCGATGTCACGAAACGAGCCCTTCGAAAGCGTGCCCATGGCCAATGATCACCCGGACCAGGCCATCAGCCTGTCCCAGGCGCTGCTGGCGCCGCGCATCGTGATCGAAGACACCCAACCCGTGCTCGAAGCCGGCACCTTCGCCGTCAAGGCCATCAGTGGCCAACCGGTGGCGGTCAGCAGCAAGGTCTACAGCGACGGCCACGACCGCCTGGCAGTGATGCTCAACTGGCGTCAGGCCCACAGCCGGCGCTGGCATTGCGTGCCCATGCACTCGCCGGGCAACGACCTTTGGCTGGCCGAGTTCACTCCCACCGAACTGGGCCCGCACCTTTTCAGCATCGAGGCCTGGATCGACCCGTTCGCCACTTATTGCCACGACCTGGAGAAGAAATACCACGCCGGTGTCGAGGTGCGGCTGGAGCTGGAAGAAGGCCGATTGATGCTCGGCAAGGGCATCGAGTTGTGCAGCGGTGCCCTGCGCGAGGAGCTGCAGGCCTTGCAGCAGCGCCTGCTCACGCTGAATGCCGACGACCAGGTAGCGCTGTTTCTCGACCCCGCCACCGCCCGCCTGATGAGTGACGCCGAGCACCGCAGCTACCTGACCCGTAGCCGCGACTTCCCCGTCGATGTCGACCGCCCGGCAGCGCAGTTCGCCAGCTGGTACGAGCTGTTCCCGCGCTCGATCACCGACAGCCCCGAGCGCCACGGCACCTTCAATGATGTGCACGAGCGGCTGCCGATGATCCGCGACATGGGCTTCGACGTGCTGTACTTTCCGCCCATTCATCCCATCGGCATGCAGCACCGCAAGGGCCGCAACAACGCCCTCACGGCAGAGCCCGGCGACCCGGGCAGCCCGTATGCCATCGGCAGCGCGGAAGGCGGCCACGAGGCGATTCACCCGCAGCTGGGCAGCCGCGACGACTTCCGCCGCCTGGTGGCCGCGGCGGCCGAGCATGGCCTGGAAATCGCCCTCGACTTTGCCATCCAGTGCTCCCAGGACCACCCCTGGCTCAAGGAGCACCCCGGCTGGTTCAGCTGGCGACCGGACGGCACAATCCGCTATGCCGAGAACCCGCCCAAGAAGTACCAGGACATCGTCAACGTCGATTTCTACGCCCCCGAAGCCGTGCCCTCACTGTGGCTGGCCCTGCGCGACGTGGTGGTCGGCTGGGTCGAGGAGGGGGTGAAGACCTTCCGCGTCGACAACCCGCACACCAAGCCACTGCCATTCTGGCAATGGCTGATCGCCAACGTGCGCAGCCAGCACCCCGAGGTCATCTTCCTTGCCGAAGCCTTCACCAAGCCGGCGATGATGGCCCGCCTGGGCAAGGTCGGGTACGCGCAGAGCTATACCTATTTCACCTGGCGCAACCACAAACAGGAACTGCGCGAGTATTTCGAGCAGCTCAACCAGCCGCCATGGAGCCAGTGCTACCGGCCCAACTTCTTCGTCAACACCCCCGACATCAACCCGTACTTCCTGCACACCTCAGGGCGTGCCGGATTCCTCATCCGCGCGGCGCTGGCCACCATGGGGTCGGGCTTGTGGGGCATGTACTCGGGCTTTGAACTGTGCGAAGCGGCGGCCTTGCCGGGCAAGGAGGAGTACCTGGATTCGGAGAAGTACGAAATTCGCCCACGCGATTTCAGCCAACCCGGCAACATCATTGCCGAGATTGCCCAGCTCAACCGCATCCGCCGGCAGAACCGCGCCTTGCAGACCCACCTGGGCGTGGCGTTCTTCAACTGCTGGAACGACAACATCCTGTACTTCGCCAAGCGCACGCCCGAGCGCGACAACTACATCCTGGTGGCAATCAGCCTCGACCCGCACAACGCCCAGGAAGCGCATTTCGAGCTGCCGCTGTGGGAGCTGGGGCTGGATGACAACGCCGAAACCCTGGGGGAAGACCTGATGAACGGCCATCGCTGGTCGTGGTACGGCAAGACCCAATGGATGCGCATCGAACCCTGGCATCTGCCGTTCGGTATCTGGCGCATCGAAAAGGCCCGTTAGCAAGGTACACGCCATCCCCTGTGGGAGCGGGGTTACCCGCGAAGCAGGCGCCGCGGAGCATGGCACCGGCTTCGCCGGTGTTCGCGGGTAAACCCGCTCCCACAGGGATTGTGTCAAGTCAGTTGCTTGTGCATTGGGGCCAGAGCAACCTGGAATTGAAAGGAGTCGCACATGGCCAAGCGTTCCCGCCCGGCAGCCTTCATCGACGACCCGCTGTGGTACAAGGACGCCGTCATCTACCAGCTGCACATCAAGTCGTTCTTCGATTCGAACAACGACGGCATCGGCGATTTCGCTGGCCTGATCAGCAAGCTCGACTATATTGCCCAGCTTGGCGTCAACACCCTGTGGCTGCTGCCGTTCTATCCCTCGCCACGCCGCGACGATGGCTACGACATCGCCGAATACAAGGCCGTGCACCCCGACTACGGCAACCTTGCCGATGCCCGCCGCTTCATCGCCGAGGCGCACAAACGCGGGCTGCGGGTAATCACAGAGCTGGTCATCAACCACACCAGCGACCAGCACCCCTGGTTCCAGCGCGCCCGCCACGCCAAGCGCGGCAGCAAGGCACGGGACTTCTACGTGTGGTCGGATGACGACCAGAAGTACGACGGCACGCGCATCATCTTTCTCGACACCGAGAAGTCCAACTGGACCTGGGACCCGGTCGCCGGCCAGTACTTCTGGCACCGCTTCTACTCGCACCAGCCCGACCTCAACTTCGACAACCCGCAGGTGCTCAAGGCAGTGATCGGGGTGATGCGCTTCTGGCTGGACCTGGGTGTAGATGGCCTGCGCCTGGATGCCATCCCCTACCTGATCGAGCGTGACGGTACCAACAACGAGAACCTCGCCGAAACCCACGACGTGCTCAAGGCGATCCGCGCCGAAATCGACGCCAACTACCCCGACCGCATGCTGCTGGCCGAGGCCAACCAATGGCCCGAGGACACCCGCCCGTACTTCGGCGAAGGCGAGGGCGACGAATGCCACATGGCCTTCCACTTCCCGTTGATGCCACGCATGTACATGGCCCTGGCCATGGAGGACCGCTTCCCGATCACCGACATCCTGCGCCAGACACCGGAAATTCCCGCCAACTGCCAATGGGCGATCTTCCTGCGCAACCACGATGAGCTGACCCTGGAGATGGTCACCGACCGCGAGCGCGACTACCTGTGGAACTACTACGCCGAAGACCGTCGCGCCCGCATCAATCTGGGCATCCGCCGTCGCCTGGCGCCGTTGCTGCAGCGTGACCGCCGGCGCATCGAACTGCTCACCAGCCTGCTGCTGTCGATGCCCGGCACGCCCACCCTGTATTACGGCGACGAACTGGGCATGGGTGACAACATCTACCTGGGCGACCGTGACGGTGTGCGCACGCCCATGCAATGGTCGCCGGACCGCAACGGCGGTTTTTCCCGTGCCGACCCGCAGCGCCTGGTGCTGCCACCGATCATGGACCCGCTGTACGGTTACCAGACGGTCAACGTCGAAGCCCAGGCCAACGACCCGCACTCGCTGCTGAACTGGACCCGGCGCATGCTGGCGGTGCGCAAGCAGCAGAAGGCCTTCGGCCGCGGCAGCCTGCGTACCCTCACGCCTAACAACCGGCGCATCCTTGCCTATCTGCGCGAGTACACCGACGCCGATGGCAACAGCGAAGTCATCCTGTGCGTGGCCAACGTTTCCCGCGCCGCCCAGGCGGCTGAACTGGAATTGTCACAGTACGCCGACAAAGTACCGGTGGAGATGCTCGGCGGCAGCGCCTTCCCGCCAATCGGCCAACTGCCGTTCCTGCTGACCTTGCCACCCTACGCCTTCTACTGGTTCCTGCTGGCCAGCCATGACCGCATGCCCAGCTGGCACATCAAGGCCACCGAGGGGTTACCCGAATTGACCACACTGGTATTGCGCAAACGCCTGGAAGAACTGCTGGAGGCCCCCTCCAGCGATACCCTGCAAAGCACCGTTCTGCCCCAGTATCTGCCCAAGCGGCGCTGGTTCGCCGGCAAGGAAGGGCCGATCGACCAGGTGCGCCTGTGCTACGGCGTGCGTTTCGGCACGTCGACCACACCGGTGTTGCTCAGTGAAATCGAAGTGCTCAGCGACGGTGTGGCCAATCGCTACCAACTGCCGTTCGGCCTGCTGCCCGAAGAGCAGATCAACAGCGCACTGCCACAACAGCTGGCCCTGTCACGGGTGCGCCGAGCCCATCAGGTTGGCCTGATCACCGACGCCTTCGTCCTCGAGCCGTTCATCCGCGCGGTGCTGCGTGCCTGTGAGAATGGCATGCATCTACCGTGTGGCAACGGCGAGGGCGAGTTGCGTTTCGAAAGCACGCAGCAGTTGGCGGGCTTGGCGTTGAACGACGAAAGCAGCGTGCGCTATCTCAGCGCCGAGCAGTCCAACAGCTCGGTGGTGATCGGCGACCAGGTGGTGCTCAAGCTGATTCGACGGGTCAACCCGGGTGTGCACCCCGAGCTGGAAATGAGTGCCTACCTGACCGCCGCAGGCTTTGCCAACATATCGCCCCTGCTGGCCTGGGTCAGCCGGGTGGACGAGCAGGGTGCGCCACACCTGCTGATGATCGCCCAGGGCTACCTGAGCAACCAGGGTGACGCCTGGGCCTGGACCCAAAACACCCTGGAGCGGGCCATACGCGACCAGATGGAGCCCTCCAGCCTCGACGCCGATGCGCACACCGATGCATTGGCCGAGCTCACCGGCTTTGCCGCCTTGCTCGGCCAGCGCCTGGGCGAGATGCACCTGCTGCTGGCCGCACCGACCAATGACGAGGCCTTCCAGCCGCGCCCGAGCGATGCCGACGACAGCGAACGCTGGAGTGCGCAGATCAGCGCAGAGCTCACCCATGCCCTCGACCTGCTGGCCCAGCACCGCGACAGCCTCGACAGCGAAAGCCAGGCGCTGGTCGACGACTTGCAGCAACAGCGCGACGGCCTGGCCCAGCACATCGCCGAGCTGACCCGCCAGGCCCAGGGTGGCCTGCTGATGCGCGTGCATGGCGACCTGCACCTGGGCCAGGTGCTGGTGGTGCAGGGCGACGCCTACCTCATCGATTTTGAAGGTGAACCGGCCCGGCCGCTGCAAGAGCGTCGGGCAAAACACAGTCCGTACAAAGATGTCAGCGGCGTGCTGCGATCCTTCGACTATGCTGCTGCCATGATCTTGCGCAGCGCGTCTGCGGTCGACCTTTCCGACCCGGCGCGCCAAGCCCGGCAACGGGTTGCCAGGCAGTACCTGCACCAATCGCGGCATGCCTTTGTCGAAGCTTATGGCCTGGCCACCGCGGCCATGCCTCACGCCTGGCAACAGGCCGAGGGCGAGCGTGCCGCACTGGAGCTGTTCTGCCTGGAAAAAGCTGCCTACGAAATCACATACGAAGCCGAGAACCGTCCGAGCTGGCTGGCCGTGCCTTTGCATGGCCTGCATGGACTGATCAGTACCTGGGGAGAGTCATAGATGAATGCAACCACGCGTGAAAACGGCGGCCTTCGGCAACGGGACCTCGACGCCCTGGCCCGCGCCGAGCACGCCGATCCATTTGCGGTACTCGGCCCCCATGGCGACGGCGCGGGCGGGCAAGTGGTCCGCGCCTTCCTGCCCAACGCCCTGAATGTGCGCATACTGGCCCGACATGACGGGCGCATCCTCGCCGAAATGGAGCAGGGCAGCCTGCCGGGGTTGTTCACCGCGCACCTCGATGAGGCACACCCGTACCTGCTGCAGATCGGCTGGGCCGGTGGCGAGCAGGTCACCGAAGACCCCTACAGCTTCGGCCCGCAACTGGGCGACATGGACCTGTACCTGTTTGCCGAAGGCAACCACCGCGACCTGTCCGGGCGCTTCGGCGCCCAACCCATCCAGGTCGATGGCGTCGATGGCGTGTGTTTCTCGGTGTGGGCACCGAACGCCCGGCGCGTGTCGGTGGTCGGTGACTTCAACAACTGGGATGGCCGTCGCCACCCCATGCGCCTGCGCCACAGCGCCGGGGTGTGGGAGCTGTTCGTGCCGCGCCTGGGCGTGGGCGAAACCTACAAGTTCGAGGTGCTGGGCAAGGACGGCATACTGCCCCTGAAGGCCGACCCGCTGGCGCGCGCCACCGAACTGCCGCCGAGCACCGCTTCCAAGGTAGCGGGGCCGCTCAGCCACGCCTGGCAAGACCACGACTGGATGGCGCAACGCGCGCAGCGCCATGCCTACAGCGCGCCGCTGTCGATCTATGAACTGCACCCAGGGTCGTGGCGCTGCGAGCTGGATGAGGCGGGCGAGGTCGGGCGCTATTACAACTGGCGCGAGCTGGCCGAGCGCCTGGTGCCGTACGTTCAGGAACTGGGCTTCACCCACATCGAACTGCTGCCGATCATGGAGCATCCGTTCGGCGGCTCCTGGGGCTACCAGCCGCTGTCGCTGTTCGCGCCTACTTCGCGCTACGGCAGCGCTGAGGACTTCGCCGCCTTCATCGACGCCTGCCACCAGGGCGGCATTGGCGTGCTGCTCGATTGGGTGCCGGCGCATTTCCCCACCGACGAACATGGCCTGGCGCGTTTCGACGGCACCGCCCTGTACGAATACGACAACCCCCTGGAGGGCTACCACCAGGACTGGAACACGCTGATCTACAACCTTGGCCGCAACGAAGTGCGCGGCTTCATGATGGCTTCGGCGTTGCACTGGCTGAAGCACTTCCATATCGACGGCCTGCGCGTCGATGCGGTGGCTTCGATGCTGTACCGCGACTATTCGCGCAAGGCCGGCGAATGGGTGCCCAACCGCCACGGCGGGCGCGAGAATCTGGAGGCCATCGACTTCATCCGCCACCTCAACGGCGTGGCGGCCCACGAGGCCCCGGGTGCACTGATCATCGCCGAGGAATCCACCGCCTGGCCCGGCGTCAGCCAGCCGACCCAGCAGGGCGGCCTGGGCTTTGCCTACAAGTGGAACATGGGCTGGATGCACGACACCTTGCATTACATCCAGAACGACCCGGTGCACCGCACCTATCACCACAACGAGATGAGCTTCGGGCTGATCTATGCCTATTCCGAGCACTTCATCCTGCCCATCTCCCACGACGAAGTGGTGCACGGCAAGCATTCGCTGATCGACAAGATGCCCGGCGACCGCTGGCAGAAGTTCGCCAATCTGCGTGCCTACCTCACCTTCATGTGGGCGCATCCTGGCAAGAAGCTGCTGTTCATGGGCTGCGAGTTCGGCCAGTGGCGTGAGTGGGACCATGACGGCGAACTGGACTGGTACCTGCTGCAGTACCCTGAGCACCAGGGCGTACAGCGCCTGGTCGGCGACCTCAACCGCCTGTACCGCGAGGTGCCGGCATTGCACGAGCAGGATTGCCAGCCGCAGGGGTTCCAGTGGCTGATTGGTGACGATGCGCAGAACAGCGTGTATGCCTGGCTGCGCTGGAGCAGCAGTGGCGAGCCGGTGCTGGTGGTGGCCAACTTCACCCCGGTGCCGCGCGAGGGGTATCGCATCGGTGTGCCGTTCGGCGAGCGCTGGCAGGAGCTCTTGAACAGTGATGCAGAGCTGTATGCCGGGTCCAATGTCGGCAATCTGGGGGTGGTGCAGAGCGACGCGATTGCCAGCCATGGCCAGCCGCTGTCGCTGGCCCTGAACCTGCCGCCGCTGGGTGTGCTGGTGTTGAAACCGGTCTGATCTTCTGCCTGTACTGGCCTCTTCGCGGGCATGCCCGCTCCCACAGGTACGGCGCCAGCCTCTGGCCTTGTGCTATCCCTGTGGGAGCGGGCGTGCCCGCAAAAGGGCCGAACCTGCCTACCACCGCATCCGCACCCCAAGGCTGCCAATCAACCCGTTCAGATCATTGTCGTCCACATCACTGCTGTAATCGGCACTGACAAACAGCGCCACCGAGGGCGTCACCCGCGCCACCAGCCCCAGCCCCAGTTCCACCGTGGTCGAGTAGCGCGAGCTGGAGATCTTGTCGACCTGGTCCAGCTTCACCTCATCGGCATTGCTGAAGTCATACCACACGTTGGTCCGCACATAGGGTTCGATTGGCATGCCGCGTACTTCATAACGCCCGGACAGCCTGGCGCCGACCCTGCCGCTCCAGCTCGGCTGGCTGTCGAAGGCCTGCAAGGTCTCTTCCTGCGCCCGGCTGCCGGGGAAGAACTGCTGGTTGATCAACTGCGCCTGCGGCTCGATCACCCAGCCGCCACCCAGGCCGATGGGGATGCCGCCTTCCAGCGAGAAGGTCATCGCGTGGCCGCTGTCGTCCAGGCGCTGGCCGTTCTCGCCACGGCCATTGACGTCGATGCGCGAACCCATGGCCACGGCATCCAGGTGCCAGCCCTGTTCATGTGTCATGCTCCAGTACACCCCCAGGCTTTCACCGCTGAGGTTCACGGCGTTGCGTTGCTTGTCGCCCAGCAGCCGGCGCGTACCGTTGAAGTTGGTCTGCAGGTTGTTCTGCCCCACGAATATCCCCGCGCGGTGCACATTGCCCGCTGCAGTTTCACGCACGAACAGGTCCGGGCCGATCATCAGTTGCTGGCTGGGTGCCTCCAGCTGGTCCGGGGGCTGCGCGATACCGCGCGCAGTGGTGGGGAAGAACTGTGCCCACTGGCTGGCGACCAGATCCGGTGCAGGCTGCCCATGGCGCTCGCTCATCTTTTGCGAAAACGCGTTCAAAGTGCCGATACTCAAGCCACTGGCGCTGACCGGGTCGAGCGACAGCTGTGGTACTGCCGGTTGGTGCAGGAAACCGGGCGAGGTCGGGTCGCCCTGCAGTTCATACGCGATAGTTTCCACCGGGGTTGCCAGAAGCAGCGACGTGGAAACCGCGCAGAAAATGCTGTCGAAACGCAAGAGGTTCGAGGTTCTTTTCATGGCGGATCTCCTTTGTTTTTGTGTTACAGCCCGAGGACCTGGCCTGTTGTCACGAGCTGTACGGCAAAAACAGTGGGCGACCCAAACCAGCACGCCAGGCTTTCGCCAGCGCGCACGAAGGCGCGAGCTAGACGCCCGGCGCGAGATCTTTACTGCTTGATATGTTCAGCTAAGGAGAGGCGGCCGCTTGCGTCAAGAAAGTGTGAAGGAAGTGTTCAGGATGTGTGTGTTTGTTCAACGTGTTGAATCTTCTGATAAATCTGTCGGGTATAGCGGGGTTCGCTATTTGCCGTGGCATGGCTATGAAGAATGATTGCTAAGCCTGACTTCGACGGACAGCGGCAGATGGTCCGAAAGGTGCGACCAAGGTTTGTGCCCCAGAATCCGCGGCCCATGGCTTTCGGCGTTACGCAGGTAAACGCGGTCCAGACGCAACAGGGGCAGGCGCGCAGGATAGGTGCGGGCCAGGTGCCCGTGGTGGCGCTCGAAAGCCTCGTGCAGGTCGCGCTGCAGGTGCAGGGTACGGTTGCCATGGGTTTTCCAGTCGTTGAAATCGCCGGCGATGATCACCGGGGCGTCGGCAGGCAGAGATTCGAGCAGTTTGCGCAGCAGTTGCAGCTGCTTCTGGCGGTGGCTTTCCAGTAACGACAGGTGCACGCAGATGGCATGCACCTGGTGCTGGCCGGGCACGTCGAGGATGCAGTGCAGCAGACCACGTCGTTCGGGGCCAGTGATCGACACGTCGAGGTTGCGGTGTTCGATGATCGGGTATTTGGACAGCAGCGCGTTGCCGTGGTGGCCGTCGGGGTAGACCGCGTTGCGGCCGTAGGCGAAGTCGCTCCACATGCTGTCGGCGAGGAACTCGTACTGTGAAGTCTGCGGCCAGCCGGGGTAGCGCGCGGCGTGGCGGTCGTGGCTGCCGAGCACTTCCTGGAGGAAGACGATGTCGGCCTGGGTGCTGCGCACCGCCTCGCGCAGTTCTGGCAGGATGAAGCGCCGGTTGAAGGCGGTGAAGCCCTTGTGGGTATTCACCGTCAGCACCTGCAGCCGCTTCACGGCCGGGGCCTGGTTGATACTGGCGAAACCTTTACTGCCGGCTTCGGGGTTCACGGTTACTCCTCAATGGCGGGTGCATGGGTGTTGTATGTCCCGGCCCTATCGCCGGCAAGCCGGCTCCCACAGGTAACGCACAGGCCCGTCGGCCAGCGGATTACCTGTGGGAGCTGGCTTGCCGGCGATGAGGCCAGTACAGGCAACCGATACACAATGGGACCGACGAGGGTCCCCCGGGGTTCACTCCTCATCACGCTGCAACACCATCAGCAGCAACGATCGCCCCTTCACCTCGAAGGTGCTGTCGAACTGCAGATGCTGCCCCTTGCGCAGCTCTGGCCGGTCGGTATCGACCAGGCAGCTCCAGTAATCCCCTTCGGGCACGGTCGGCAACTTGAACGGCACGGTGTCATGATGGGCGTTGACGATCAGCAACACGGTGGCCTCGGCACCTGGCCGGGCAATGCCGCTGACCTGGGCGCGGCCATCGATCAGCATGCCCAGGCAGCGCCCGTGCGGGTCTTCCCATTGCTCCACGCTCATCTCGTTGCCGTCCGGTGCCAGCCAGGTCACATCCTTGACGCCGATCGCCTCATTGTAGTCGCCCACCAGGAAGCGCGAACGGCGCAGTACCGGGTAGGCCAGGCGCAGGCGGGTCAGGCGTTTGACGAAGGCCAGCAGCTCTTCGCCCTCCTGGTCCAGGTCCCAGTTCACCCAGCCGATCTCGCTGTCCTGGCAATAGGCATTGTTGTTGCCGTGCTGGGTGCGGCTGAACTCGTCACCAGCGACGATCATCGGCGTGCCCTGGGCCAGCAGCAGGGTAGCGAAATAGTTGCGCATCTGACGCATGCGCAGGGCATTCACGGCCGGGTCGTCGGTTGGCCCCTCGACACCGCAGTTCCACGACAGGTTGTTATCGGTGCCGTCCTGGTTGTTTTCGTCGTTGTCTTCGTTGTGCTTGTGGTTGTACGACACCAGGTCGCGCAAGGTGAAACCGTCGTGGGCGGTGACGAAGTTGACCGAGGCATAGGGGCGCCGGCCACGGTTGTTGAACATGTCCCCCGACGCGGTCATGCGCGAGGCAAAGTCGGCCAGTTGACCCTCGTCGCCTTTCCAGAAGGCCCGCACGGTGTCGCGGAAGCGGTCGTTCCACTCTGCCCAGCCCGGTGCGAAGTTGCCCACCTGGTAGCCGCCCGGGCCGCAGTCCCAGGGTTCGGCAATCAGCTTCACCTGGCTCAGCATCGGGTCCTGGCGGCAGGCGACGAGGAAGCCGTGGCGTTCGCTGTAGCCGTCGTGGTAGCGGCCAAGGATGGTCGCCAGGTCGAAGCGGAAGCCGTCCACGTGCATTTCGCCTGCCCAGTAGCGCAGCGAGTCGGTGACCAGCTGCAGCACGCAGGGGTGGCTCAGGTCCAGGGTGTTGCCGGTGCCGGAATCGTTGATGTAGTAACGCTTGTCGTCCGGCATCAGGCGGTAGTAGGAAGCGTTGTCGATGCCGCGCATCGATAACGTTGGGCCGCGCTCGTTGCCTTCGGCGGTATGGTTGTAGACCACGTCGAGGATCACCTCCAGCCCGGCATCGTGCAGGTGCGCGACCATTTCCTTGAATTCGGCGATCTTGCCGCTGGCCAGGTAGCGCGGGTGGGGGGCGAAGAAGGCGATGCTGTTGTAGCCCCAGTAGTTGTTCAGGCCCTTGTCCAGCAGGTGCTGGTCGTTGACGAAGGCGTGAATCGGCAGCAGCTCGATGCTGGAAACGCCCAGCTCCTTGATGTGCTTGAGCAACTCGTCATTGGCCAGGCCGGCGAAGGTGCCGCGCAGTTCTTCGGGTACCGCCGGGTGGCGCATGCTGATGCCACGGGTGTGGGCCTCGTAGATGATCGTGCGCTCCCAGGGGATCAGCACGCGCTGGTCGCGGCCCCAGGTAAAGGCAGGGTCGATCACCTTGCACTTGGGCACGAACGGCGCGCTGTCGCGCTCGTCGAACGACAGGTCGCCGTCGGGGTGGCCGATGGTGTAGCCGAACAGTGCTTCGGACCATTGAAGGCTGCCGACCAGTTGTTTGGCATAGGGGTCGATCAGCAGTTTGTTGGGGTTGAAGCGGTGGCCGTTTTCCGGCTCGTACGGGCCGTGCACGCGGTAGCCGTAGACCAGCCCTGGGTGCGCGTCGGGCAGGTAGCCGTGGTAGATCTCGTCGGTGTATTCGGGTAGCTCGATGCGTTCGATCTCGTGCTCGCCAGTGGAGTCGAACAGGCACAGCTCGACCTTGGTGGCGTTGGCCGAGAACAGGGCAAAGTTGACCCCAAGGCCATCCCATGTGGCGCCGAGGGGGAAGGGCAGGCCTTCGCGGATACGCGACGGGGCGACCGAGCGGGTTTTCTTCGGGGTGCGGGGGCTCATGGTGGTCCTCTAGTGGCCGTGGTGAAGGGGAGGGTTGTGTAGTCCTGTCCTGGCCCTATCGCCGGCAAGCCAGCTCCCACAAGGTCTCCACAGGTCTCAAAACCGGCGCTGTACTTTGGGGACCTGAGCTTGCCGGCGATAGGGCCAGGAAAGGCTTAACCGGCAGAAGGCTTTTTCACCGCCCGGGTCTTTTTCGCCACAGCTGGTTTAACCCCCGGCAGGGCAGCCACTTTGGGCTCGGCAGGCGCCTTCGGCTCAGCGGCTGCCTTGGGCTTGGCCGGGGCCCGCTTGCGCGGCGCCGCCTTGGGTGCCAGCGCCTCGGCTTCGGCCAGCTTGCGCGCCATGTCCCAATGACGTTCTTCCTGGCCGGCGGGCTTACCCTCGGATTCCCAGATCTGGTAGGCAAATTCGCGGATACGCTTTTCATCAACACTCATCATGACGCTCCTGATGCTCAAGATTGTTGTATCAGCAGGTTGACCGGAAACTCCGCCAGCACGGCGCTCAACATCAGCTCCCTGGAAGAGCTGACCGCAGCACTGGGGAAAAGTCCCGTCGAATTGGCAGGCGACAAGGCAAACGGCAGGCTCACCCGGGTATCGTCCCAGTTCTGTGCCGGGATCAGGGGTATCGGTGCGCCTGCCAGCAGGGTACTGGCCAGGCGTGGCGCGATGATGACGGCCCGTTCGCCTTCGCCAAGGCGAGCGAACGCGACCACCTTGTCGGCATGCCGGCCGTGCACGGTCAGTGGCAGGTAGGCGCCACGGCGGAACAACTCGGCATGGGCCTGGCGGCAGTCCAGCACCCGGGCGATCAGCGCCTGCTTGAGGCGGCCATCGCGCCAGTGTTCCAGCAGCTCGGCTACCGGCGTTGCATCGTCCAGGGTGCGACGCCGGCAGGCGTAGTCCACGGCGCGGCGGTTATCCGGGTCGACCAGGCTGAAGTCCCAGTATTCGTTGCCCTGGTACAGGTCCGGTACGCCCGGCGTGGTCATGCGCAGCAGGGCCTGGACCAAGCCGTTGAGGGCGCCGGGGCAGGCCAGCAGGTGCGCGGCGTCGGCCAGCGACTTGCGCAGCTGCTGGTTCTCGCCGTCCAGCAACAGCCCATCGATGTAGCGGGCGCAGGCGTTTTCGTATGCTTCGTTCGGCGCGCTCCAGCTGCTGCGCAGCTTGGCCTCGCGCAAGGCCTTCTGCTGCCACTGGCGGATGCGTTCGGCGTAGTGGCCAAGGGCGTTGTCATCGTGCAGGTCGAGGTCCAGCGGCCAGCTGCCCAGCAAGGTCTGCAACAGCATCAGCTCGTCGCCGGGGCTGGGTGCCGGGCCGTCATCCAGTTGCGTGCGCAACGGGGTGGCCAGTTCGCGCCAGTGTTCAATGCGGCTGGCCAGCCACGGGCCGCGCTCGCTGAGCACGGCCAGGCGTGCACGGGTGTCTTCGCCGCGCTTGTGGTCATGGGTGGCGCTGGCCAGCAGGTTGTCGGGGAAATCGCGCAGGCGCCGCTGGGCCTCGTTGTGGAAGTGCTCGAGCGGGGCGCTGAAACGCTCGGCGTCGAAGCCCACATCGTTGCGCGACAGCAGCCGCGCGCTGCGGTAGAACGCAGTATCTTCCACGGCCTTGGCGGCACTGGGCGCGGTCAGTTGCTGGAAGCGCACGCAGGCGTGGCGCAGCTGCTTGCGCGCCCGGCCTGCTGGCAGGCTGCGCCAGGCTTGCCCGCCCAGCCATTGTTGCAGGTGCTCCAGCAGCGGCCAGTCGGCTTCGCCCAGATCCTGCCGGGCATTGGCCAGGGCCTGCTGGAAAAACCCTTCGTCCTCTGCCGGGCGCCCGCAGGCATTGAAGTAGGTGCGGTACACCGGATAATGCGCCACCAGTGCCTGCAAGGCGCGGCGGATAGCACCCAGGGTCAGGTCGCGGGTCATCAGGTCGTTGCGCGCCACCTGCAACAGCGCCTGGGCCACCGACTCGCAGTCGCCGGCCAGGCTGGCATTGAGCACCAGGTGGCGGGCCTGACGCACTTCTTCGGGGAAGTCGGGGCGTTCGCTCACACTGGCCCACAGCTCGGTCAGCGCGGCTTCGCCCGCCGGGTCGTGCTGCAGCAGCGAGACCTGGTTCATAAATTCATAGCCGGTAGTGCCGTCGGTAAGCCAGTCGCGGTGCAGGTGCTCGTTGGCGCCGAGGATCTTCTCCACGTAGATCGGGAAGTGCTCCAGGGCAGCGTTCAACGGCCGCCGTGCCAGCAGGCCATCGACCCGCCGTCGCAGCTTGCGACAGTAACCGCGCGGGTCGGCCAGGCCGTCGATATGGTCGATACGCAAGCCGTCCACCAGGCCGCGCTCGATCAGCTCGAACAGCTTGGCGTGGGTGGCCTCGAACACCGCCGCGCGTTCCACCCGCAGGCCGCCCAGCTCGTTGATGTCGAAGAAGCGGCGCCAGTTGATGTCGTCGGCGGCGGTGCGCCAGCTGGCCAGCCGGTAGGTTTGGCGCTCCAGCAGCAGGTGCAGGCGCTTGAAGCCATTCTCGCTACGGCTGTCGAACGCCATCAGGGCCGATTCGAGGTCGGCGCCTTCGCCTGCCAGGCGCACCAGTTCGGCTTGCAGAGGCAGGGCGTCGGCGAGCGGCGTGGCCGATGCGTTCAACGCGGTGAAGCGTTCGGCCAGGGCCTTGAGTGCCGGCTCCGGGCTGAGGGCGAGAATCCAGCCATAGTCGACCGGGCAGATCGGGAAGCGGTGTTGGTAGTGGGCAACCTGCAGTAGCCCATGGTGCTTGTCGAACTCGAGCGGTATCTCGCCGTTTTTCAGCGCCATGCCATAGTCGCTGGCGAGGAACGGCAGCAGCAACTGGCCGGCCAGCAACGGGTCGCTGGAGTGCCACTGGATGTCGAAGAATTCTGCATACGGGCTGCGCCGGCCCCAGGCCAGCAGGCTCTGCCACCAAGGGTTGTCGGCACCGCCCACGGCCATGTGGTTGGACACCGTGTCGAGGATCAGCCCCATGCCGTGCTGACGCAGGGCGGCGACCAGCCGTTGCAGCGCCGCTTCGCCGCCCAGTTCGGGGTTGACGCAGGTCGGGTCGACCACGTCGTAGCCGTGGCGCGAGCCGGCGCGGGCCTTGAGGATGGGCGAGGCATACAGGTGGCTGATGCCCAACTGGGCGAAGTACGGCACCAGCGGCACAGCGTGATCGAGGGTGAAGTCACTGTGAAACTGCAGGCGCACGGTCGCGGTCAGCGCTTTCATTGGTCACGCTCCCAGGCCTGTTCGCGAGCCTGGGCCAGGAGCTCCAGGCGCCGCGCGGCGTCTTCGTCGTCGAGCAGTTCACGTACCGGCCGGGCGAAGCGCCGTCGCCAGTTGGGGTGGCCGGCGGTGGTACCGGGCAGGTTGGGTTGCTCGTCGCAGCCCAGCAGGTCTTCCAGCGGCACCAGCACCAGCGGTGCGCGGGTGTGGCCAACGTAGCGGATGGCGGCGTCGATCAGCGCGTCGTTGTCCGGCAGCGTGCCGTAGTTGGCTTCCAGGGTACGGCGCAGGCCATCGTGTTCTTTCTGCCGGTCGTGGCGCCAGTGCAGTTCGGTGGCGGCATCGATCAGTTGCAGGCGGTGGCTCCAGTCGATGTCGCGGTTTTCCAGCCAGCCGGCCAACGGCGCCAGGTCGTGGGTGCCGGTGGTGGCCAGGGCGTTGTCCGGCCAGTCGAGAATCGGCTTGAAATGGCCGGGCTGGGTCTGCTCGAAGGGCAGCACGCGCATGCCCAGCACGGCCTTGGCCGCCAGTTGCTCGCGCAGGCCTTCCGGCACGGTGCCCAGGTCTTCGCCGAGGATGATTGCCTGGTGGCGCACCGACTCCAGCGCCAGCAGGCGCAGCAGGTCGTCCAGCGGGTAGTTGAGGTAGGCGCCTTCGCTGGGCTTGGCCCCTTGCGGGATCAGCCACAGCCGGCGCAGGCCCATGACATGGTCGATGCGCAGGCCGCCGGCGTGGGCGAGGTTGGCCCGCAGCATTTCGATGAAGGCGCGGTAGCCGTTGCGCTTGAGGCCCTCGGGCGAGAAGGCGCAGATGCCCCAGTCCTGGCCGGCACGGTTGAGGATGTCGGGCGGCGCGCCTACATTCAGCCCTGCCAGCAGCTCGTCCTGGCGGCTCCAGGCCTGGCTGCCGGCACCGTCGGCGCCCACCGCCAGGTCAGCGATCAGGCCGACCGCCATGCCGTTGCCGCGTGCCGCTTCCTGGGCGCGTTGCAGGCCCCGTTCGGTCAGCCATTGGCAGAAGGCATGGAACTCGACCTTGGCCGGGTAGGCGTTGGCGAAGGCCTCCACTTCCGGGTGGTATGGGTCGTGCCAGGCCTTGGGCCAATGGCGCCAGTCGGCGCCCAGGCCATGCTCCACGGCCTGGGCCTGCAGCACCTCGAAGCGGCAATGGTGCTCCAGCGCCTGGCCACCGGCTTCGCGGAAGCTGTCGAAATCCTTGCGCAGCGGGTGGTCGCCCTGGCTGAAACCCTGGTACAGGGCTTCGAGCAGGCGTTGGCGGGCGCTGGCGGCACGCGGCCAGTCGACCAGCGGGCTTTGCTCCAGGTCTTCCAGTTGTTGCTCCAGGCCGCAGGCTTCGATGGCCACGCGCACCTCCCGCTCGCCCAGCAGCGCGGCCGGGCTGGCGTACAGGGTATTGAGCAGCAGGCGGCTGGAGGGCGAGTAGGGGCTGTAGTGCGTCTGGTCGATGGCCGACAGCGCGTGGATCGGGCTGATGGCCAAGGCATCGGCACCGCGCTCGGCGGCCGCGCGGGCCAGTTGTTCCAGGGCCAGGCAGTCGCCATAGCCGCCATCGCCGGGGCGGCGCAGGCTGTACAGCTGCACCGCCAGGCCCCAGCAGCGCGGGGGCGGCTGCTGCACCCGGTCTTCGAGGCTGTAGCAGCGTGGCGGGGCCACGGCCACGGTGAAGCGGCGGCTGTCGATTTCCACCTGGTGGTAGCCGATGGGCAGTGCACCGGGCAGACGGGCCTGGTCGTCGAGGCTGAGGGTGAGGGGGCTGTGGTCTTCCAGGGTGCAGTGCGCGACGCTGGCGGCGCTGAAGTAGCGCGCCAGTGCCAATGGCTGGCCGAGGTCGACGGTCAGCAACGGCGGCAGGTGCTCACTGTCTTCGGCAGCGTCCACGGCGCGCAGGCTGGCGGCAATGGCGGCGTCATCGTTGGCTGGGTGGCCAAGGCCTTCTAGGATGTTGCGCAGTACCTCGTCGCTGACACGCTGAGGCCGGGCATTGGCGTCGATCCAGTCGCGGCTCAGCCCGACGCGGGTCGCCAGGCGGTGCAGGGCGGTTTCGCTCATGGGCGCTCCTGGGCAGGGGGAAGCAGGCTGACCACGCAGCTGTATGCGGCCAGGTGGGTATCGGGGTGCCGGGTGTCGCTGCTGTCGAACAGGCGGTTGGCCGGCGCGGGCAACTCGACCCCCTGCGGGGTGGCGGCCAGGTTCAGGTCGATGCGCAGGGTAGTGCCATTGCCCAGGCACCAGCGTGCGGTCAGGGCCTTGTCGCCGTGTACTTCGGCGCCCAGCGCGCGGCTGCCGGGCAGGTGCGGGATCACATGGCGGCGGCGCAGTTCGAGCAGGTGCTGGTACAGGCCGTGCCAGCCGGCGATCACATCCTTGCCTTGCGGGCGGGAGGCCTCGAAGGTCTGTTCGGCGTTGGGGTCGGGAATGCGTTGGCGTTGTTCGGGGTCGGCAAAGGCGGCGAAATGGGCGAACTCCCCGCGCCGGCCTTCGCGCACGGCGTCGGCCAGTTGATCATGGAAGTCGGTGAAGAACAGGAACGGTCGGCAGCTACCGTCCTCGTCGCCCATGAACAGCAGCGGTATCATCGGTGCCAGCAGCAACAACCCGGTGGCCGCCCGCAGCGCCTGCGGTGGGCACAAGCGGGTCAGGCGTTCGCCCAGGGCACGGTTACCGACCTGGTCATGGTTCTGCAGGAACAGCACGAAGGCGCTGGGCGGCAGGTGCGCGCTGGGCTCGCCGCGGGGCGTGCCATGGCGGTTGGCCTGGCCCTGGAACACGAAACCTTCGGCAAGGCAGCGAGCCAGCTGGTCGATGGGGCGCTGCTGGTAGTCGGCGTAGTAGCCTTCCGTTTCGCCGGTCAGCAGCACATGCAGGGCATTGTGGCCGTCGTCGTTCCACTGGGCATCGAAGCCTTGTTCCAGCAGGAAGGCCTGGTTGTGTTCGTTCTCCAGTACCAGCCATACGTGGCGGCCCGGTTCCACGGCAGCGCGTACCCTTTGCGCCAGCTCGATCAGGAAGTCGGGCTGGTCGATGGCGTGCACGGCATCCAGGCGCAGGCCGTCAAAGCGGTAGTCGCACAGCCACATCAGGGCGTTCTGGATGAAGTATTCGCGCACCTGTGGGCGCCGGAAGTCGATAGCTGCGCCCCAGGGGGTCTGCCGGTCCTCGCGGAAGAACGGGCTGGCATACTGGTGCAGGTAATTGCCGTCGGGGCCGAAGTGGTTGTACACCACATCGACCAGCACCATCAGCCCATTGCCATGTGCCTGGTCGACCAGCGCACACAACTGCTCGGGGCTGCCGTAGGTGTTTTGCGGTGCATAGGGCAGCACGCCGTCGTAACCCCAGTTGCGCTCGCCGGGGAACTGCCCCAGCGGCATCAGCTCGATGGCGCTGATACCCAGCTCGGCCAGGCGCGGCAGTTGCCGGGCGACCCCGGTGTAACCGTCAAGCAGGCCCACATGCAGCTCCTGTATGACCGCTTCGTGCCAGGGCCGGCCTTGCCACGGATGTTGCCAGGCATAGCTGGCCACATCCACCACCTGGCTCGGCCCCTGCACGCCGTCGGGCTGGTAGCGTGAAGCCGGGTCGGCCACCTGCAGTTCACCGTCGATACGGTAGTGGTAACGGTCACCGGCCTGGCACGAGGCCACGCCGGTGTACCAGCCTTCATCGTCGGGCAACAGCTCGACGGCCGGCTGCTGCTCAAGTTCCACGCTCACGCTGCGCGCATCCGGCGCCCAGAGGGCGAAGCGCGCCGACGTGGCGTCCAGCAGGTGTGCGCCATGTCTGTGCATCTCCAAATCCCCGTTCAGTAGTGGCTGTGCTGCGCCTGCTTGACCAGGTCTTCGTACAGGCGGGCGTAGGGTTCCACGGCCTGGCACCAGTTGAACGGTTGGGTCATCGACAGGCAGCGCATGGCGTTCAGCAGGTCCTTCTTGCCGTATACATAGAAGGCGCGGCTGAGTGCCTGGCGATAGCTCTCGACGGTGGACTCGTTGAACAGGAAGCCGGTGACGCCGCACTCGATGGTATCAGCCAGGCCGCCAGTGTTGCGCGCCACCGGCAGCGAGCCGAAACGCTGCGCGTACATCTGGCTGAGGCCGCATGGCTCGTAGCGTGACGGCATCAGCAGGAAGTCGCTGCCGGCGAACATGCGCCGCGCATCGGTTTCGTTGAAACCGATGCGTACGCCGATACGGCCCGGGTGGCGTAGCGCCAGTTCGCGCATGGCCTGCTCTTCTTCCGGCTCGCCACGGCCGATGATCGCGATCTGCCCGCCTTGCTCGACGATGTAGTCGGCCACACCCAGGGTCAGGTCCAGGCCTTTCTGGTAGACCAGGCGCGAAACCACGGCGAACAGCGGGCCTTCGGAGGGCTGCAGTTTGAACAGCTCGCGCACTTCCTGGGCATTGCGCGCCTTGCCTTCCCAGTCGTTGATGCTGAAGTTGTGCTGCAGGTGCTTGTCGGTGGCAGAGTCCCAGCTTTCGTCGATGCCGTTGGGAATGCCGCCGAGCAGGCCTTGCTGGGCTTTGCTGGCGAGGAACCCGTCCAGGCCGCAGCCGAATTCCGGGGTGGTGATTTCCCGGGCATAGGTGGCACTGACCGTGGTGATGTGGCTGGCGTAGGCCAGGCCGGCCTTGAGGAACGACAGCTTGCCGTAGAATTCCATGCCTTCTTGTTGCATGGCATGTTCGGGGATCGCCAGCTCCGGGCTGCAACCGCGGCTGTACACGCCCTGGTAGGCCAGGTTGTGGATGGTGAACAATGTTGGCGTGCTCAGCCCGCGCCAGTGCATGTAGGCCGGTGCCAGGCCGGCAGGCCAATCGTGGGCGTGCACTACTTCGGGCTTCCAGTGGATCTTGCCTTCGCCGGCGGCGATTTCGGCGGCGGCAAGGCCCAGGCGGGCGAAACGGATGTGGTTGTCGGGCCAGTCGCGGCCGTTGTTGGCACCATAGGGAGTGCCGTCGCGCTGGTACAGCTCGGGGCAGATCAGTACATAGATAACCAGGCCGTCGGCCATGTCCATGCGCCCGATCTTGCACGGCGGCAGGGCGGCGTGGCCGCCCAGCTCACCGACAATGTGGATGGGGTTGTCGCTTTCCATCACCTGGCGGTAGCCGGGGATCAGCACTCGCACATCGTGCAGGTGGGCCAGTGCCCGGGGGAGGGCAGCGGACACGTCACCCAGGCCACCGGTTTTCACCAGGTCGGCGATTTCCGAGGTCACGAACAAAATCTTGCGCTTGTTGCGGTTGTGCTGGCGCTGGGCGCCGGGTGCCTTGCCTGTCGTGGCGAAGTCCGGGGTGAGCGGTTCGCGGTTGTCCGGGTTGAATGAATCTACGTGAGGCTCGACAGCGGCACTGATCATACTTCTCTCCATCCCTATGCTTGGCCGGGTGCTGGCACCCGTGGCAATGTTTCGTGTTGGTTCTCTCTGTTTCTGGATTCTGCGTAGTGCGTTCCATGCCCCAAGGTCGTGCGCGCAGGCACGGCGCGATCGGCATTCCCGCCGAAGGCGATTGGGCTGGTGGGGTGTGTGGGCCGAGGCTGGGAAGTCCCTTTGCGTTTGGCCTACTTAGTTCCTGACCTGCCCGCGTTCCGTAAAGTTCGACTTTTTTTCGTCACTCTTCCGTTGAGCAAATGGCGGGCCGAAAACCGAGTGTAGGAGAGAAAGAGATAAAAATGTGACCCGCTGGTCACCATTGTCGTGCCGCGGAGTAGACGCAAACGTTGGCGGTTGTGACCGGATGTGAATGCAGGGGAGGGAGCGGTTGATGAAGGGCAGACCGGCTGCCCCATTACTGATAGTCGTGCACCTTTTTGGTGCGCTGGAGGGGGTCAGGGTCATCGCCTTCCAACAAAATGGTGCATTTCGGAATCTCAATGTTTTCAGGAAGGTGAAAGGGGCTGTTTCGCGATCTTTTCAGTAACTGTCCTTATTCTTTTCCTAATTTGAATTTTTGGTGTTTCTGAGAGCGGACTCGCACGCGCAAAAGTTTGTAAGTTGATGCTTTAGGAAATTTCCTACGAAGTCGTCGATGCATGAAACCCATCGTTCCTGTCATGGCGGGGCGGTACGGTTTAAGTTGCTCTTCAGTCACTGCCTCATCCTCACTGTCGTCATCGGTCAAGTCCGCCGACGCCACGGATCTAGCCGGCTTGGACGTTGGCGACGGGCAATTTTCATTCGACATGCTCATCTTGAAGAAAGCCAGGATGTGGTTGTTTTTTCGCCGGTAAACATGATGGCGGGTAGAGCAACTCATGAAACAGTCGGACTTTCGTTTCGGATTTCAGGCGCTCGCCGGGCGCACGGAGTTCGAAGTGGTTTCATTCAAGCTGGAAGAAGCTATCAGCCAGCCATTTGTGCTGAGCCTTGAACTTGTCAGCTACGACAGTGATGTCGACTTCGGCCAGGTGCTCGACAAGCCTGCGCTATTCACCCTTTATTGCGCAGGCCGGCCACTGCGTCATGTGCATGGCTTGGTCAGTGCCTTCAGCCAAGGTGAAACCGGCTTCTGTCGCACGCGCTACCACGCTGTGGTCGAGCCGCAACTGGCCCGTGCCCGCTTGCGTTCGAACTGGCGAATCTTCCAGCAGAAAACCGTACCTCAGATTCTTGAACTGATGTTCAAGCGTCAGGGCATTGCCCGGTTTGAGCTCAATAGCAGCGCCGATCACCAGGTGCGTGAGTTTTGTGTCCAGGCGGGGGAAACCGACCTCGACTTCATCCATCGCCTCGCCGCTGAAGAGGGCTTCGTCTACCGCTTTGCACACTGCGCCAGGCACCACACGCTGATCGTTACCGATCGCCTGCTATCGCTTGGGTTGCTCAGCCGGGGCTCGCTAAAGCCCGTAGATGATGAGGCGCTTTGGCTGGATGAAGATGATCTCGGCCCCGACAAGGTGCTGTACCACGCCAGCAGCGGTGGCGACCAGGCCCGTACCTGCCTGCGGCGTTTGCGCTACTGCGAGCAGGTGCGTACCGCGCAGCAGGTGCAGCGCGACTACACCTTCACCAACCCGGCCTATCGCCAGGAGCACAAGGCTCAGGCCAGCGGAATCACGCACCAGTCGCTGGACTACGAATTTTTTGATTACCCGGGGCGCTACAAGCGCGATGCGGTCGGCAAGCCCTTCACTGAAACGCGGCTGACGGCGCTGCGTCATGACGCCCTCCTGGCCGAAGTACAGGGCGATGACGTGCGCCTGCAGCCAGGCCTGAGCTTCACACTCGTCGGCCACCCGCGTGAAGACCTCAATGTGCACTGGCGCGTAATCAGCCTGTACCACGAAGGTACGCAGATCACCAGCCTGCAGGAAGAAGCCGTCGGCGCCGAACAAGGTACCCGCTATGTGAACGATGCGCTGCTGGTGCAAGGCATGGCCGAATGGCGCCCGGCACCCTTGGCCAAGCCGCGTATCGATGGCCCGCACATGGCCACCGTGGTCGGCCCGCCGGGCGAAGAGATTTTTTGCGACCAGTGGGGGCGGGTCAAGGTCAGCTTCCCCTGGGACCGTGAAAGCAGCAACAACGAATTCAGTTCCTGCTGGGTGCGGGTGTCGCAAGGCTGGGCCGGTGGCAGTTGGGGTTCGATGGCCATTCCGCGTATTGGCCAGGATGTGATTGTCCAGTACGTCAATGGCGACCCGGACCAGCCGATGATCACCGGGCGCACCTACTGCGGTGACCAGTTGCCGCCTTACGACCTGCCCGAACACAAGACCCGCATGACCATCAAGAGCCAGACCCATAAAGGCGATGGCTTCAACGAGTTGCGCTTCGAGGACGAACTGGGGCGGCAGGAAGTATTCATTCATGCCGAGCGCGACCAGAACAACGTCGTGAAACACAACGAAACCACGCTCATCGGCAATGATCGTAGCGAGCGCGTCGAGCATGACGAAGTGGTGCACATAGGTGGCAACCGCAGTGTCAAGGTCGGCGCCAGCAAGAGCGAAACGGTCGCCCTTGGCAAAGTCGAAAGCATAGGCCTGGGCAAGTCGTTGGCCGTTGGCGGGGCGTTGAGCGTGATGGTTGGCCTCGAGGCCAGCGAGCAGGTCGCGCAGGACAAGCGTGTGCAGGTCGGCGGGCAACTGCGGGTCGATGCCAATGACGATGTGTCGATCACCAGCCATCACGGCCATGTGCACATCGACAGCCGAACGTCGCTGACCCTGAGTTGCGGCGGGGCGTTCATCAAGCTGGTTGATGGCCGCATCGAAATCGGTTGCCCCGAGCCACTGCTGTTGCATGCCATCGCCCAGGTAAAGGCGCCTGCACGTTACGGCGAGCCGCCTGCACCGTCGCAGGAGGAAATCGAGTTTCGCCTGGTGCATGCCGACGGTACGCCGATTGCGGGCACGGCCTACGTAGCGACGTTGTCCGATGGCACCCAGCGCCAGGGTATGGTCGACCAGAACGGCTATGCCCGCCTGGCTGGCGTTACCCCCGGTTGTAGCGCCCAGGTGCGCTACGAGGTTGGCCAAGGTTCGCTGCAGCTGACGACCGCAACCGAGCCGGATGCTGCCCTGCAGGCATTGCTTGCCGGCTGTACCTCGGCAGGTGGCCAGCCATGAACTCTGCTGCTGACTGGCTGGATGAAGCGGTGGAAAGGGTGGCAGGTGGCTTTGGCTGGCTGCGTGACCTGGTGCTGGGCGAGTTTGCCGAGGAACGGCCACTGAGCGTGGTCATTGCCGACATGCTGCTGTCGTTGGTGCCTGGGGTGGTGATCGTGCTCAGTGCCCGTGACCTGGCCGCAGTGTGCCTGCGCCTGGGCAAGCGCTACACGGCGGATGGCAGCCAGGCAACGGCGCAGCCGCCACAGTGGCAGGAGTGGGTGCTGCTGGTCGCCTGCCTGATTACCTTGATCGCGCCGATCATCGGTGCCGTGGTGGGGGCGGTGGGTACGCCCGTGGGCTCGGTGGCAGGTGCATTGGTCGGCCAGGAAGCGGCAGCGTTTCTGCGAGGTTTGTGCCTGCTACTTATCCGTGAAAGCCAGATCATCTTGCGGACCGTGGTTGCGTTTCTTGGCAAGTTCACCCGCGGCAGCGTGGAGTTCTGGCTTCGCCAGGTCAGGTTCACGAGCTATGAAAAGGATTTGCTGGCCTATCTGAACCAGTTCTTGACCAAGGTCATGGCTGCAACGGCAAAGCTTCGCAGCTACCTGGGCAACTGGCCCTTCAACCAGGCGGCCTCGCACCTGTTGGTGCGGCTGCAGGCCATGGAAGCGCAGTTCTACGCGGTGCAGGTGCATGCAGTGCGGGAAATCCCACAGGCGCTGATGCAACTCGACGCCAGGTTGGCCAAGGTGCTGGAACAGGCCAGCGATCTGCCCGCGCAGGTTGCGCAGGCCGGGGTGCATGCGCCTAAGCCGGTGCCCATGGCGATGAGTGGTGGGCGGGTGACTTCTGGCATTGGCATGCGTCCGCGTTACCTCGAGCGCCCCGAGGGTGCGCTCGGCCCGCCAGTGCCCACCTCTGCGGCTGCCGCCACGCATGGCGCCAATGTGCACGTGTTCGATCATTCGACGGCGACCCGGGCGCAGAAGGGCATTTATGGGGAGGTGGTCAGTGATCAGTACATGCTCGGCAAAGGCCATGAGAACCTGCTGTCGGCCGCTCGTGGGCCTCGCAGCCTGGAAATGAAACCCACCGGGCGCGGGCTGGATGGCGTCTATCGTAATGCCCATCCACCGCCGCCGTTCATCATTACCGAGACCAAGTATCGAACGGGGGGCGCGTTTTCGCCGGGTAGTTTGCCGGTTACAAAGGGGAGTAAGGGGTTTCCGAGCGCCAGGCAGATGAGTGATGCGTGGATTCGTCCAAGGCTTTCCGAAAGTTTGGGGAAAGAACAGGCAATGAATATTCGCTCGGCTGGATATGAGCGTTGGTTGATAACCGTAGATGAGAAGGGTGCTGTAACCCAGGTAGTCAAGCTTGATGGGCATGCTAAATCTATAGGTGATGTAATTCAGTAGGATCTGAAAATGAAGAAATTTGATGAGATCAAGCGTGAGCCTTTGCTGCAAGAGACAGCCTATCTGGACTCTGTTGATTTTTGGAAGAAATACTATGTGCAGCTAAAGGCTGAAGAGTGTCTAGCGTTGGAACGCCCAGATTACGTAAATATTGAAGGGTTGAGTTGGGATTGGTGCTTTGAATCTCTGGAGTTACTAGTAGCACTTTATTCGGGGGGAGAGCCCGTTGAAGCGCTTGAGTTTTACGTGGATCACATGTTTTCCCAGTTTCAACGTCACAAGCAAGCTTATCCGGCTTTCAGCTTGAAGCTGTGGGAGCCGGATGCGTATCAGTACACACTCTGGCTTCTATCGTTTGCAGTGCTGTTCAACAAGCCCGGGCGCATCAGGCAAATCGCAGGTTTTTTGAGTGAAGACCCAGATGACGGTGAGGACATCCTGTTGCGGCAACTGTTTTCCCGTGTGGGGGTGACGATCCCCGGGAGTACGTTGATTCATGAGCGCCCCTATCATGAATTGCTCAATGCCGTAACTACCGAGAAGGATGAGCAGCAACAGGCAGTGCGTAGTTACCTGAAGCAGTGGTATCGCGGCATGCGCAACTGTTATTGGCATGACCGGCACAAGGCACGAAGCGATGCGGGTTTCTTTGGCTATTGGGCATTTGAGGCAGGATTGGTCACTGTGTTGTGGGGCGTCGACGATACGCCCTATAGAGACCTTCCTTTCTACCCGAAGGATTTGGTAGACGATGCTCGCAAGCGTCAAGTTATCAAAAGCTTCCCTGAACAACTGCAAAGCGCGCCATATTCGGATGCGCTTGCCAGGTCGGGCGAAATCTGCCCGCGCACGGGTGTGTGGGTATGTGATGAATGGGCGGTGGGGCCTCAGACATTCATGCAAGGCGTAGAGATGCCGAGCGAAAATGGGCGCTCTCTGGTTTGGCGCTTGGTGAAAGGCTTATAGCGTGCGGGAGGGCCGATGGGCCAGTTCGACAGCATCAAGCGCGACCCGTGGATGGTCGAGCAGCATTACCTGGCTTCGACCCGTGAAAAAGAGCAGGAATTCGCCGACCCTGACGCCCAGGCATTGCTGAGCGGGCCAGCCGAGCACAGGCACCACTACCGTGGCCTTAGCCGTGACTGGGCCCACATGGCACTGGAGCTGGCAGTGCAGCGGTATTCCGGTGGCGAGCCGATGGAACTGGTAGAGGCCTATGCAGACTATGCGTTCGCCCAGTTCGCCCGGCATTTTTCGGCGTACCCGGCAACCAGCGAGCAGTTGCGCCCCTGGGTGTCGGATGAATACCGGCTTGCCTTGTGGCTGTTGTCGCTGGCGGTGCTGTGCGGTTACCCCGAGCGTATCGACCAGGTACTGGGCTGGCTGAACCAGGACGACGAGCGCAGCCCCGACCTGCTGCTGCATCGCCTGTTCCAGCGGCTGGGCAAGGCCTACCCTGGCACCTCATTGCTTCACCCCGAACCTTATGGCGCCTTGCTGGAGAGCCTCGACCTGAAAGGGCCCGCGCAGCATGACGCGCTCATGCACTATCTCGGGCAGTGGTACGCCAATGCGCACGTTTGCTACTGGCACGAGCGCCACACCCGGGCACGGAGTGACCACTTGGGTTACTGGGCCTTCGAGGCCGCACTGGTGGCGTTTTTATGGTCTGTGCAGGGTGATGGCCTGAAAAGCGCTCCTCACTTTTACCCGCAGGCGCTCATCGAAAGGGCGCATTACCGACGCCTGGGCAAGCAGTTCCGCGACCCGGAAACCGCCAGGCGCGAGGATGCCCCAGGCTGGCCTTCCGGCACGCCTTGCCCATGGCCCGGGTACTACGTCTGCGTCGAGCGCATGGTGGGCGAGCAGGTGTTCATGCACCAGGTACCTTTCCCTGAGATCGATGGCCAGGTCGTGCACTGGCGGCTGTCGAGAACGTTCTGATTGGCGCTGCCGGCATGCGTGCCTGGCGCCTCACATGATTCGGGAGTGGCAACAATGCCCGCCATCGTTCTGCTGGGTCACCCTCACCACTGCCCATTGTGCGGCCCGACCAGCATCAGCAGCGGCTCCAGTCTGTTCTTCGTCAACGGCAGGGCAGCCGCCAGGGTTGGCGACAGGCTCGGGTGTGGGGCGGTGATTACCAGCGGCTCGGCACTGATGATGGATGATGGGCAGCCGCTTGCCAGGGTCGGCGATGCCACCAGTCATGGCGGTACCCTGGAAAATGGCGATAATAGCTGGCTGCTCGATTGAGCGATGTGGGAGCAGTTCAGCTCCCACAGGGACGGGGCAACTTCAGAGGCTGACGGCCTTGCCGTCTGTGCGTGCTTGCGCCAGCAGCAGGTTCAATTGGGCGACCTGCTGGCGCAGCTGGTCACGTTCGTCCTTCAGTTTACGCAGCTCATCACGGCGCACGGAGACATAGAGGGTCTGGGTTGGGGTTGCAGGCATCAAGGTACCCATGAGCACACCTCGCGGTTTTGGCTGGTGACAAGTTAAAGCGTAGACGCTTCAGGCGGGCGCATTTTGAATTCTTTCGCAGGTCTTGGGAACTTTTTTGTTTATCGTTGTCTCGCCGTTCGTCGCTGAACCCTCGATCGGTTCGCTGGACTAATCTGAAAAGCTGGATTGTGTTGTCATTTATTTCGAAAGGGGAGCATCGGCTCATGCAACTGGGAATCATCGGGCTGGGCCGCATGGGCGGCAATATCGCAAGGCGCCTGATGCGCGCCGGCCACCGTACGGTGGTGCATGACCGTAACCGCGAGGCCATCGACGGCCTGGAAGGCGAGGGCGCCCAAGGCGCGCACGACCTCGGTGCGCTGGTACAGAAGCTGAAAGCACCGCGTGCGGTGTGGGTCATGCTGCCCGCCGGCGAGCCCACCGAGCAGACCATTGCTCAACTGGCCGAGCTGCTGGAGCCGGGCGATGCGATCATCGACGGCGGCAACACCTTCTACAAGGATGATGTGCGCCGCGCCGCCGAGCTGGCCAAGCGCCGGCTGCATTACCTGGACGTCGGCACTTCGGGCGGCGTGTGGGGCCTGGACCGTGGCTACTGCATGATGATCGGTGGCGAAAAGGACGTGTTCGAGCGCCTGGAACCACTGTTCAAGGCGCTGGCCCCGGGCGTGGGTGACATCCCGCGTACCCATGGCCGCAGCGGCGAGCACCAGCGTGCCGAACACGGCTACATCCACGCCGGCCCACCCGGTGCCGGGCACTACGTGAAAATGGTGCACAACGGCATCGAGTACGGCCTCATGCAGGCCTATGCCGAAGGTTTCGATCTGCTGCGCAGCAAGGGCGGCAACGAACTGCCGGAAGACCAGCGTTTCGACCTGAACGTGGCCGAAATCGCCGAAGTGTGGCGGCGTGGCAGCGTGGTCACCTCGTGGCTGCTCGACCTCACCGCCGATGCGCTGGTGGCCGACCCGCAGCTGTCGCAGTTCAGTGGCTCGGTATCCGACAGTGGTGAAGGCCGCTGGACCATCGACGCCGCCGTCGAGCAGGCGGTGCCGGTGCCGGTGCTGTCCAGCGCGCTGTTCGCCCGCTTCCGCTCGCGCCAGCAGCAAGGCACCTATGGTGACAAGATTCTCTCGGCCATGCGCCTGGGCTTCGGTGGCCACGTCGAGAAAAAAGCCGAATGACCAAACAGAGCATTCCGGCCGCTCCGCCATGCACTCTGTTCCTGTTCGGCGCCAATGGCGACCTGGTCAAGCGCCTGCTGATGCCGGCGCTTTACAACCTCAGCCGTGACGGCCTGCTGGACCGCAACCTGCGTATCGTTGGTGTCGACCACAACCCGGCCACTGCCGAGGAATTCGCCGGGCGCCTGCATGCGTTCATGGTCGAGCGTGACAAAGTTGGCGAGGGCACGGCCAAGTGCCTGGATGAGAAGCTGTGGGCACGCCTGGCCAAGCGCCTGGATTACCAGACCGGCGATTTCCTCGACCCGGCCACGTACCAGGCCCTCGCCAAGCGCATCGACACAACCCGCCACGGCAACGCCATCTTCTACCTGGCGACCTCGCCGCGCTTCTTCCCCGAAGTGGCGCAGCGCCTGGGGCAGGCCGGGCTGCTCGACGAATCGGCCGGCGGTTTTCGCCGCGTCGTGGTGGAAAAGCCCTTCGGCACCGACCTGGCCAGCGCCGAGGCGCTCAACGCCTGCCTGTTGAAGGTGATGGGCGAGCGGCAGATCTACCGCATCGACCATTACCTGGGCAAAGAGACGGTGCAGAACATCCTGGTCAGCCGGTTCTCCAACGGCTTGTTCGAGTCGTTCTGGAACAACCACTACATCGACCATGTGCAAATCACCGCTGCGGAAACCGTAGGTGTCGAGACCCGTGGTGCGTTCTACGACAGCACCGGCGCGTTGCGCGACATGGTGCCCAATCATCTGTTCCAGTTGCTGGCGATGGTAGCCATGGAGCCCCCGGCGGCGTTTGCCGCCGATGCCGTGCGCAGCGAAAAGGCCAAGGTGATCGGCGCCATCCGTCCGTGGTCGACGAAGATGGCCTTGAAAAACTCCGTGCGCGGCCAGTACAGCGCCGGCAAGCAGGGGCGCAAGCAGTTGCTTGGCTACCGCCACGAGGCCAACGTCGCGGCGGACAGCCAGACCGAGACCTATGTGGCGCTGAAGGTGATGATCGACAACTGGCGCTGGGCTGGCGTGCCGTTCTACCTGCGAACTGGCAAGCGCATGAGCGTGCGTGATACCGAAATTGCCATCTGCTTCAAGCCCGCGCCTTATGCGCAGTTCCGCGAATCGGAGCTGGAGCGGCCCAAGCCCAATTACCTGAAAATCCAGATCCAGCCCAACGAGGGCATGTGGTTCGACCTGCAGGCCAAGCGCCCCGGGCCGGAGCTGGTAATGGAGAATGTCGAGCTGGGCTTTGCCTACAAGGACTTCTTCAATATGACCCCGGCGACCGGCTACGAGACGCTGATCTACGACTGCCTGACCGGTGACCAGACTTTGTTTCAGCGGGCTGACAACATCGAGAACGGCTGGCGCGCGGTGCAGCCATTCCTGGATGCCTGGGCCCAGGGCGGCGAGGTGCACGAATACCCGGCCGGTGAAGACGGGCCCGAGGCCGGCAATGAATTGCTGACCCGGGACAAGCGGGAGTGGCATCGGTTGGGGTGAGTTGTTTGTAAAGCCTGTGCTGGCCCTTTCGCGGGTGAACCCGCTCCCACAGGGATATCGAAGGTTTCAAGGCCTGTGATGTACCTGTGGGAGCGGGTTCACCCGCGAAAAGGCCAGCACAGGCAACCATACTAAGGAGCCTCAATGCCGGCCCACATCGAAGACTATGCCCTGCTGGGCAATTGCCGCAGCGCCGCCCTGGTCAGCCGCGATGGCTCGCTCGACTGGCTGTGCCTGCCACGCTTCGACGCCCCCGCGGTATTCGCCGCACTGCTGGGCAACGAGGAAAACGGCCGCTGGCGCCTGGCCCCCAGCGACCCGGTCGAACACAGCAACCGCCAATACCTGGACGACACCCTGGTACTGGAAACCATCTGGGTCACCGCCACCGGCCGCGCCCGCGTGCTGGACTTCATGCCGCTGGGCGAGGTCAACGCGCTGGTGCGCATCGTCGAAGGCCTAGCCGGCGAAACCAACTTCGAAATGGACTTGGTAATGCGCTTCGACTACGGCCGCAGCGTGCCCTGGGTAGAACGGCTCGACCCGCTGACCCTCAGCGCTGTCGCCGGCCCCGACCGACTGATTCTGTGCAGCACCGTTCCCCCGCATGCCCGCGACCAGCACACCGTCGCCCGCTTTCGCGTCGGTGCGGACGAACGCCAGGTGTTCAGCCTGCGTCACCAGCCATCGCACCTGCCGGTGCAGCCCGGCTGTGATAGCGACGAAGCGCTGGCGCAGACCATCGATCAATGGCAGGCCTTCGCCGCCCGCTGCCCACAGGTGGGCCCATACTCCGCCTTGGTGCGCCGCTCGCTGCTGACCCTCAAGGCCATGACCTATGCGCCCACCGGCGGCATCGTTGCCGCCGTCACCACCTCGCTGCCCGAGCGCATCGGTCACGAGCGCAACTGGGACTACCGCTTCTGTTGGCTGCGCGACGCGACCATGACCCTGCTGGCCTTCATGAACCTCGGCTACTTCGATGAAGCCCAGGCTTGGCGCGAGTGGTTGTTGCGCTCGGTGGCCGGCAACCCGGAGCAGATGCAGATCATGTACGGCCTGGCCGGCGAACGCGACCTGCAGGAATACACCTTGCCGTGGCTGGCCGGCTACGAGCACTCGCAACCGGTGCGGGTGGGCAATGCAGCGTCAGCGCAGATGCAGCTGGACATCTACGGCGAACTCGCCGATGCCATGACCCAGGCAATCAAGGGCGGCTTGCCCCGCCACCCGCGCAGCGCCGCCATTGCCCGCTCGATCCTGCCTTACGTCGAGCGCATCTGGCGCCAGGCGGACGAGGGCATCTGGGAAGTGCGCGGCGGCCGGCAGCAGTTCGTGCACTCCAAGGTCATGGCCTGGGTGGCGTTCGACCGTGCCGCGGGGCTGGCCGACACCACCGAGGAAGGCCGCGAGCGCGGGCGGCATTACCGCCAGGTGGCTGACGAGATTCGTCGTGAAGTGTGCGCGCAGGGCCTGGACCCCAGCGGCCGCTTTTTCGTCCAGGCCTATGGCTCGACCGAGATGGACGCCAGCTTGTTGCAGATCGCCCTGACCGGCTTTCTGCCGGCGGATGACCCGCGCTTTTTGCGCACGCTCGAACAGGTCGAACAACGCCTGCTGAAAAACGGCCTGCTGCTGCGCTATGACAGCGATCGCTGCAGCGATGGCCTGACGTCCGGGGAGGGCACCTTCCTGGTGTGTTCGTTCTGGCTGGCCGACGTGTATGTATTGCTGGGCCGCCAGGCAGAAGCGCAGGCACTGTACGAACGCTTGACCGGCCTGTGCAACGACCTTGGCCTGCTGGCTGAACAGTACGACCCGGCGGGCCAGCGCATGCTTGGCAACTTCCCCCAGGCGTTCAGCCATATCGGCATCATCAACACCGCACTGAACCTGCACCGCGCACAGTGCCCGGTGCGTGATCGGGCGAGCTGTAGCTAAGTCAGGTGGCGGTCTCCTACAGGGATTGCGCTGGCTTGGAGTAAGCGGAGTAGACTAGGGCAAACCCCTTTGGCACGGAGCACACATGGGCATTCGCGGTACTGACCGGCAGATCGACAACATCGAGTTCAATTTCATCTACCCAGACGGTCATGAGCTGGCGGTGTGGACGGCCCAAGCCTGATGGCCAACCACAAGATCGAAATCCGCCGACGCAATATCGAGAAGATTCTGCAGGCAGCGGAAAAGGTGTTCGCCGAGAAGGGCTATGGCGCCACCTCGATGGGTGATATCGCCGAGCAGGCCGAGTTGCCGCGTTCCAACCTTCATTACTACTTCAGCACCAAGGACGACCTGTTCCGTGCTGTGCTGCAGGACCTGCTGGACGTGTGGAAGCAGGACGCGCTGTGCTTCGAGAACTTCGACGACCCGCGCGTGGTGCTCACCAGTTACATCCGGGCAAAGATGGGCCACTCGCGCTCGCGGCCGCTGGGCTCGAAGATCTGGGCCGAAGAGATGCTGCATGGGGCGCCGGTGCTGGGGGTGAACCTGGATGAAAGCCTGGTGCCCTGGGCCAAGCTGAAGGAAGCCAAGATCCGCCGCTGGGTGGAGGAGGGGCGCATCCTGCCGGTGGAGCCGTCGGCGCTTTTGTACATGATCTGGGCCTCGACCCAGCACTATGCCGACTTTGGTTACCAGGTGACGTTGCTCAATGGCGGGGAGGCGTTGTCGGACATGGCCTTTGAAAATGCCGTGCAGACGGTGACCAGCGTGATCTTGCGGGGGATCGGGCTGGAGCCTTGAGGTCTGTGTACGCTGAGCGATTGGGGCCGCTTTGCGGCCCTTCGCGGGCACGCCCGCTCCCACAGGTGTTTCGCTGCCCTCCCAAACGGCGCGATCCCTGTAGGAGCGGGCGTGCCCGCGAAGGGCTGCAAGGCAGCCCCAATTGCCTCAACTGGCCTCGCGGTAGGGGTTACGCGGGTCCTGCGTCCAGTTCAGGTAAGGCTTGCCGGTATCCTGAGCCACCATTTCGATGCAGCTCTCCACCGGGCAGGTGATCTGGCACAGGTTGCAGCCCACGCATTCTTCCTCGATCACACTGTAGGCATGCGTGCCATCTGCCTTCAGCGTACTGGAAATCGCCTGGTGGGAAGTATCCTCACAGGCAATGTGGCAGCGCCCGCAGCCAATGCATGCTTGTTGGTCGATTTGCGCCACCGACTTGTAGTTCATGTCCAGGTACTTCCAGTCGGTGGTATGCCCTACCGCCTGGCCGCGGAACGCCTCGATGTTGTGGTGCCCATGCTGGTCCATCCAGCGCGCCAGGCCGTCCTTCATGTCCTCGACGATGCGGAAGCCGTGCAGCATCGCTGCCGTGCACACCTGCACGGCGCCGCTGCCCAGGGCCATGAACTCGGCTGCGTCACGCCAGCTACCGATGCCGCCAATACCGCAGATCGGCAAACCGTGCGTCTGCGGGTCGCGGGCGATTTCCGCCACCATGTTCAGGGCAATCGGCTTCACCGCCGAACCGCAGTAACCGCCATGGGTGCTCTGGTCACCGACGATGGGGTGGGCGACCATGCGGTCGAGGTCGACGCTGGTGATCGAGTTGATGGTATTGATCAACGACACCGCATCGGCCCCGCCACGGTGGGCGGCGCGGGCCGACTGGCGGATGTCGGTGATGTTCGGCGTGAGTTTGACGATCACCGGCAGCGAGCAGTACGTCTTGCACCAGCGGGTGACCATTTCGACGTACTCCGGCACCTGGCCGACCGCCGCACCCATGCCGCGCTCCGGCATGCCGTGCGGGCAGCCGAAGTTCAGTTCGATGCCATCGGCCCCGGTGGCTTCCACCAGCGGCAGGATGAACTTCCACGAGTCTTCCACGCACGGCACCATCAGCGACACGATCAGTGCGCGGTCGGGCCAGTCCTTCTTCACCTGGGTGATTTCGCGCAGGTTGATGTCCAGCGAGCGGTCGGTGATCAGCTCGATGTTGTTGATGCCCTGCACCTGGCGGTTGGGGCCGTAATGCGCCGAGTAGCGCGACGACACGTTGACTGCCGCCGGGTCTTCGCCCAGTGTTTTCCACACTACGCCACCCCAGCCGGCCTCGAAGGCGCGGACCACGTTGTAGGCCTTGTCGGTTGGCGGTGCGGAGGCCAGCCAGAAGGGGTTGGGTGCCTTGATGCCGGCAAATTCGATGGACAGGTCGGCCATTTACGCAGCCTCCACGTTGAGCATGAGTTGGGCATGGATGGCTTCGGCGGCCAGCTTGCCGTGTTGCACGGCCTGGACGGTAAGGTCCTGGCCCAGGGCGGTGCAGTCGCCGCCGGCGTATACGCCCGGCAGGCTGGTTTGCATTCTTTCGTCGACGCGGATGCGCTCGCCGTCGCGCGCCAGCTGTGCGGCCACCGGGTCACCGAGGCTGGTGTCGTCGAAGCGTTGGCCGATGGCCTTGAAGATCGCATCGGCGGCCAGTTCGAAGGTGTCGCCGGTGTCGCGCAGGTGGCCGTCTGCCAGTTCGGTGCGGGCGAAGCGCATGCCGCGCACCTTGCCGCTGTCGTCCAGCAGTACGGCATCGGGGCGGGCCCAGGTGTGCAGGCGTACCTGGTTGGCCTTGGCGATCTCCTGCTCGTGGCCGGTCGCACCCATGTCGGCATGGCCGCGGCGGTACACCAGGTTGACGTCGCGAGCACCCAGGCGGCTCATCTGCACGGCCATGTCGATGGCGGTGTTGCCGGCGCCGATCACCAGGCAGCGGTCGGCCAGGGGCAACTGGCTCAGGTCGTCGGCCTGGCGTAGTTCGCGGATGTATGCGGTGGCGGCGAGCAGGCCGGGGGCCTCTTCATCCGGCAGACCGAGCTGGCGCACAGCATTCAGGCCGAGGCCGAGGAACACTGCGTCGTACTGGTCGCGCAGTTCGCCCAGGCCGAGGTTGCTGCCCAGGCGCTGGCCATGGCGAATTTCAATGCCACCGATACCAAGCAGGAATTCCACTTCACGCTGGGCGTAGTCGTCCACCAGCTTGTAGCGGGCGATGCCGTACTCGTTGAGGCCCCCGGCCTTGTCGCTGGCCTCGAACACGACCACATCATGCCCGTGCATGGCCAGGCGGTGGGCGCACGACAGCCCGGCGGGGCCGGCACCAACTACGGCGATGCGCTTGCCAGTGGCCGGCGAGCGCTGGAACGGGTGCTCGGTGAAGTGGGCGTTGTCCAGGGCATAGCGCTGCAGCTGGCCGATCAGCACCGGTGCGCATTCCTGCGCGTTGTTGCGTACGCAGGCTTGCTGGCAAAGGATTTCGGTGGGGCAGACGCGGGCGCAACTGCCGCCGAGGATGTTGGCCGAGAGAATGCGCTCGGCGGCGCCTTGCAGGTTTTCGTCGCTGATGCGGTGGATGAACGACGGGATGTCGATCTCGCTGGGGCAGGCGTTGACGCAGGGAGCGTCATAGCAATACAGGCAGCGTGCGCTTTCGACGGCGGCCTGGCGAGCGGTGAGGGGTGGGGCCAGGTCGCTGAAGCGCTCGGCCAGCTGGTCGGCGCCGGCCCGGGGGCGCGGCAAGTGGTTCAGGGCGTCGATCACGGTTGTAGCCTCTCTTTTTATATGGGGCTTGGAATGGGGGCGCGGTGCGCCCCAATCGCCGGCAAGCCAGCTCCCACAGGTACAGTGTTGTCCCTGAGAGCAGTGCCATCCCTGTAAGAGCTGGTGCCATCAGGAGAGCCACGTCCTGGAGAGCAGCACTATTCCTGTGGGAGCTGGCTTGCCGGCGATGGGCTGCGCAGCAGCCCAATGGCTTCAGCGCTGCACGGGCGTCGGCCGCTGCACTTCGGCCCTGCGCCCCAGCACCTCATACACCGACGGATACGCCGGCCGTTCCACATACCGCCCCGCGCCTTTTTCCGCACGCAGGTCGCCATCGGCCCAGAGCACCTTGCCCTGGCTGATGGTATGGCTGGGGATGCCGCGCACGGTACGGCCTTCGAAGATGTTGAAATCCACCTGCTGGTGGTGGGTCTTGGCCGAGATGGTACGGGTGCCTTGCGGGTCCCACAGCACCAGGTCGGCGTCAGCGCCAACACGAATGGCACCCTTGCGCGGGAACAGGTTGAAGATCTTCGCGGTGTTGGTGGAGGTCAGCGCGACGAACTCATGCATCGACAGGCGCCCGCTGTTCACCCCGGCATCCCACAGCACCGCCATGCGGTCCTCGATGCCGGCAGTGCCGTTGGGGATACGGCTGAAGTCGTCGCGGCCCATGGCTTTCTGTTCGGCGCAGAAGCAGCAATGGTCGGTGGCGGTGGTGTGCAGGTTGCCCGACTGCAGCCCGCGCCACAGCGCCTCCTGGTGTTCACGCGGGCGGAATGGTGGGCTCATCACATAGCCTGCGGCGGTGGCCCAGTCCGGGTCGCGGTAGACGCTGTCATCCAGCAGCAGATGGCCGGGCAGGACTTCACCGTACACCGGCTGGCCCTTGCCCCTGGCATAGGCGATTTCGTCCAGCGCTTCGCGGCTGGAAACATGCACCAGGTACAGTGGCGTGCCCAGGGTCTCGGCAATGCGGATGGCGCGGCTTGCCGCCTCGCCCTCGACCTGGGACGGACGTGACAGCGGGTGGGCTTCTGGCCCGGTCAGGCCCTGGGCCAGCAGTTTTTTCTGCAGGTGGTACACCAGTTCGCCGTTCTCGGCATGCACGGTGGGCACTGCACCCAGTTGCAGGCATCGCTCGAAGCTGGCGACCAGGGTGTCGTCGGCGGCCATGATCGCATTCTTGTAGGCCATGAAGTGTTTGAAGCTGTTCACCCCATGGTTGGCCACCAGTTCGCCCATCTCTTCGGCTACCTGCTCGCTCCACCAGGTGATGGCGACATGGAAGCCGTAGTCGCTGGCGCTTTTCTGCGCCCAGCCGCGCCAGGTGTGAAAGGCCTCCAGCAACGACTGCTGCGGGTTGGGGATGACGAAGTCGATGATCGAGGTAGTGCCACCGGCCAGGCCCGCGGCGGTGCCGCTGAAGAAGTCCTCGCTGGCCACGGTGCCCATGAACGGCAGCTGCATGTGGGTATGCGGGTCGATGCCGCCGGGCATCAGGTACTGGCCGCTGCCGTCGAGGGTTTCGCAGCCGGTGGGCGGTTCGAGGTTTTGCCCGACGGCGCTGATAAGGCCATCGGCACACAGGACATCGGCGGGGTAACTCTCTTCGTGGGTGACCACGGTGGCGCCACGGATCAACAGGGACATGCCGTTTTCCTCGCAGGCTGACCGGTCTGGGCCGGTTCTTGGAATTGTCTTGGTGCAGGGCGGGCAGGGGTGGTTAATCCTGTCAGGCCTGACAAGATTCGAGGCTAGATGCAGATCCTGGATTCGGCAAGAAAATTTTCACATTAAATTTGTGGTTTTTAAGATATTGATATTAAAGGGTTAATTTATTTCAGTGCGCTGACTGCGCGGTTCTCCAAAGCGTTGACTAACTTGACAAGATGAAAATCTGGTCGAGATTTTCAAACACATGAATGCGTGTGTACTCCGGCCATCGAGTGAACCCGATGGGCAAACAACTACAAAAAATCTGGAGAAGGCTCCCATGCAGCAAAGCAGATCGGAAGTGGTCGAGCAGGATGGCTTGTTCGAGCTGTCCGAGGGCAGCGATGTTCTCGACAGCCCGCGCTACAACCACGACATCGCCCCGACCAAGGTGCACCAGCGTACCTGGAACAAATGGCATATCACCGCCCTGTGGGTGGGCATGTCCATTTGCGTGCCCACCTACACCCTCGGCGGCGTGCTCACCGCCTACTTCGGCCTCAGCGTGGGCGAAGCCTTGCTGGCGATCTTGCTGGCCAACCTGATCGTGCTTATTCCGCTCACCCTCAACGCCTTCCCTGGCACCAAGTACGGCATTCCGTTCCCGGTGCTGCTGCGTTCGTCGTTCGGCATCATCGGCTCAAACGTGCCATGCCTGATCCGCGCGGTAGTCGCTTGTGGCTGGTTCGGCATCCAGACCATGTTCGGCGGCTTGGCCATCCACCTGTTCCTCGGCTCGGTGTTCGACGGCTGGAAGGCCCTGGGCGGCACTGGCGAGGTGATCGGCTTCATGATCTTCTGGTGCCTGAACCTGTGGGTGGTGCTGCGCGGCGCCGAGTCGATCAAGTGGCTCGAAACGCTGTCGGCACCGCTGCTGGTGGCGGTTGGCGTAGGCCTGCTGTTCTGGGCCTTGCCGCACATGTCGATGACCGAACTGCTGGCCCAGCCGCCCAAGCGCCCGGAAGGAGCGAACATGCTCGGCTACTTCTGCGCCGGGCTTACCGCCATGGTCGGTTTCTGGGCCACGCTATCGCTGAACATTCCCGACTTCAGCCGTTACGCCCGCAGCCAGAAGGACCAGATTCTTGGGCAGATCTTCGGCTTGCCGCTGACCATGTTCCTGTTCGCCGCGCTGGGCGTGGTGCTGACCGCTGCCTCGGCGTCGCTGGTTGGCGAGACCGTGTCCGACCCGGTCAGCCTGATCGGCAAGATCCACAGCCCGTTCTGGGTGGCCCTGGCCATGGCGCTGATCGTGATCGCCACGCTGTCGACCAACACCGCGGCGAACATCGTGTCGCCGACCAACGACTTCCAGAACATCGCCCCACGCCTGATCGGTCGCAGCCGAGCGGTGTGGCTGACCGGCTTCATCGGCTTGGCGCTTATGGGGCATGAGTTGCTGAAGAAGCTGGGCTGGATCGTCTCCGACCTGAGCCTGGAGAGTGTGTACTCCAACTGGCTGCTGGGTTATTCCAGCCTGCTGGGGCCGATCGCCGGGATCATGGTGGTGGACTACTTCCTGATTCGCCGGCAGAAGCTGGACCTGGCCGGGCTGTACCGCGACGACGTGTACCCGGCGTGGAACTGGGCCGGTTTTGCCGCCTTTGCGTTGCCGGTGGCGCTGACCGTCATGGCGATTGGCAACAACAGTTTCAGCTGGTTCTACGACTACGGCTGGTTCACCGGTTCGCTGCTGGGTGGGGCGCTGTATTACCTCTTCGCCGGCGTGGTCGCGCGCAGCCCGGCGCGAGTGGCCAAGCCCTTGCCGTGAGACCGCGCTGGCTTTTTCGCGGGTAAACCCGCTCCCACAGGTACAGCGCAGGTCCCGAGGCCAACGCTGTCCTTGTGGGAGCGGGTTTACCCGCGAAGAGGCCAGCACAGACAACAGAAAAGCCTGAAGGAGAAACCCGTGACCCCAGTCAAAGAGATCCTGAAGACCACCACTCACCATATCGACAGCACCCGCCTTTGGCAGTCCCTGATGGACCTGGCCCGCCTCGGTGCCACCGCCAAGGGCGGCGTGTGCCGCCTGGCCCTGACCGACCTCGACCGCCAGGCCCGCGACCTGTTCGTGCAGTGGTCCGAGGCCGCCGGTTGCACGGTCAGCATCGACGCCGTCGGCAACATCTTCGCCCGCCGCCCGGGGCGTAATCCCAAGCTGCCCCCGGTAATGACCGGTAGCCACATCGACACGCAGCCCACCGGTGGCAAGTTCGACGGCTGCTTCGGGGTGATGGCCGGGCTGGAGGTGCTCCGCACCCTCAACGACCTCGGCGTGGAAACCGAAGCACCGCTGGAAGTGGTGGTGTGGACCAACGAGGAAGGTTCGCGCTTTGCGCCGTGCATGATGGGCTCCGGGGTGTTCGCCGGCAAGTTCACCCTGGAGGAAACCCTGGCCAAGCGCGACGCCCAGGGTGTCAGCGTTGGCGAGGCGTTGAACGCCATCGGCTACGCCGGCCCGCGCGTCGTGTCAGGCCACCCGGTGGGGGCCTATTTCGAAGCGCATATCGAGCAGGGCCCGATCCTCGAAGATCAGCGCAAGACCATCGGCGTGGTGCTGGGCGCGCTGGGCCAGAAGTGGTTCGACCTGACCCTGCGCGGTGTCGAGGCGCACGCCGGCCCTACGCCCATGCACCTGCGCAAGGACGCCCTGGTTGGCGCGGCGGCGGTGGTGGAGGCAGTCAACCGCACCGCCCTCGGGCACCAGCCCCATGCCTGTGGCACGGTGGGTTGCCTGCAGGCCTACCCAGGTTCGCGCAACGTGATCCCGGGCGAAGTGCGCATGACCCTGGATTTCCGTCATCTGGAGGGTGAGCAGCTGAATGCCATGATTGCCGATGTGCGCGCGGTGATCGAGGCGACCTGTGCCAGGCATGGCCTGAGCCACGAACTGGTACCCACGGCCGATTTCCCGGCGTTGTACTTCGACCAGGGGTGTGTCGATGCTGTGCGTGAATCTGCGCAGGCGCTGGGCCTGCCGCACATGGACATTGTCAGCGGCGCGGGGCACGACGCGATCTTCCTGGCCGAACTGGGGCCGGCGGGGATGATTTTCGTGCCGTGCGAGAACGGTATCAGCCATAACGAGATCGAGAACGCCACACCCGAGGACCTGGCCGCGGGCTGCGCGGTGTTGCTGCGCGCGATGCTGGCGGCGTCCGAGGCGATTGCCAGTGGCCGGTTGGCGGCATAGTGGAGCAGCGGGTTGTGGCGAGCACCTGCGAAGCTCCACAATTCATCCCGCGGGCTCAAGACAGCCATCGCGCCCAATGTGATAACGCTGCAGGTCCTGCGCCAGGGTCAGCCGCCCGCTGTAGTGGGCGAGGGCTTCGTCGCGCACGTTGTCGATGCTCGGGCTGCGCCGTGGGTCGCTCTGGTAGCGGGCGCTGAAGTGCGTCAGCACCAGGTTGCGCACGCCCGCAGTTTCGGCAAAGCGCGCCACTGCAGCCGCGGTGCTGTGGCCGAAGGTGACCCCTGTGCGCTCGACCACCGCCTGGGTGAACGTGGCCTCGTGCACCAGCACGTCCGCGCCCTCGGCAACGTCGGCCAACAGCTCGGGGTTGTCGTTGTCGCCGCACACGATCACCCGCCGTGGCGGGCGTGAAGGGCGTAGGTAGTCATTGCCGTGCAGCAGCCTCCCGCCATGCGGCACCGTCAGGCCCTTTGCCAGGTCGCCCCACAACGGGCCGCGGGGGATGCCTTCGGCTTCCAGGCGCGGGATGTCCAGCCGCGGTTCGGGTTTTAGTTCGGTGAACACGAAGCCGACGCTCGGCACCCGGTGCGAAAGCTGCACGCTGGTCACTTGCAGGGCGTCACTGCGCCACTCCACCAGCTCTTCGACGGCCAGCAGGCGCAGTTCGAACGGCAAAAAGGTATCACTGGCCACCAGCCCCTGGCGCACCCAGTCGTGCAGGGCGGCGGGCAGGACAAGGTCCAGCGGCTGGGTGCGCCCGCTCATGCCAGCGCTGGCCAGCAGGCCCGGCAGGCCGAAGCAGTGGTCGCCGTGCACGTGGGTGATGAAGATGGCGCGCAGGTCGCGGATCGACAGCGGCGTGTGCAGCAGCCGGTGCTGGGTGCCTTCGCCACAGTCGACCAGGTACCAGTGGCTGCCACTGGCTTCGATCACAGCGGTGGCACTGACGTTGCGTGCCTTGGTCGGCACGCCGGCGGAGGTGCCCAGAAACAGCAGGTCCATGGTCTGCCTCCTTGTTTCAGTCCGGCAGTGACGCCAGTACCAGCGGGCCGATGTGCGTCAGACGAAGACAAGGTGCTGATGGCGGCGTGGTACTCAACGGGCTCGTTCCTTCAAGGTGTGCGGGGGCGCACACCTTAGCCGGATTGCCGCATGTCGTCGATGGCGCGCCAGGTCTTGCCTACTCGGCCTGCCGCCAGATGAGCTTGCTGGTGTCATAGCCTTGCTCCCGGGCGATCGTCAGCAATTGCTCGCGCAATTGGTCGGTGACCGCGGGCGTGCGCGAAAGCAGCCACAGGTATTCGCGGTTCGGGTGGCCGACCAACGCCACGCGGTAGTCCTGGTCGTGATACAGAACCCAGTACTCGCCCTTGGTCAGGCCGGGCGCGAGGCGGCTGAACCAGTTGTCGAAGCGCACCCAGAGCTTGTCGGTGCTGCCCGGTTGCTGGGCTTCGGCGATGCCCTTGGCCTGGTTCCACTGGCCGTCCTTTTCCCGGCAGCGGTTGGTCACGTCGATGCGGCCGTCCTCTCGCAGCCCATAGCGCGCCTCGGACTGCACGCAGTTGCGCTGAAAGAACATCGGCAGCCGCGCGAGTTCGTACCAGGTGCCCTGGTAACGTTGCAGGTCGACCTGCTGGGTGCGCGGCGGCGCCGGGTGATCGTTGCCGGCGCAGCCGAGCAGGGCCAGGGTCATGCAGGAAAGCAGCAACGTGTTACGTAGCGCCATGGTGAACCTCCTTGATACGGACAGGGCTTACCTGTGTTTCGATGCGGGCGAGAGGCAAAAGTTGTACAGAATCGTGCCTTTCAGAACGAACCGGTCTGCACTTCGCCGGCACGCACGTAACGGGCGATGACCACGCCCTTGGGCGAAACCTGCGAGTGCTGCAGGGTGAAGGCCGTCGCTGCCGCATCGTCGCCGAACAGGCGCTTGCCGTGGCCGAGCAGCAACGGGTGGATCAGCAGTTGCAGTTCATCGACCAGGCCCGCCGACAGCAGTTGTTGCACCAGATCGCTGCTGCCCTGAGTCAGCAGGTTGGCGCCGCCCTGTTGTTTCAGCGCGCGGACCGCTGCGGTGACGTCCGCGCCCAGGGAGTGGCTGTTGTGCCAGTCGAGGGTTGCGGGGGTGTGGGTGGCCACGTGCTTGGGCACGCTGTTGAACAGGTTGGCGATGGAGAAGTCTTCCGAGCTGTCTTTTACCTTTGGCCAGTAGCCGGCGAAGATGTCGTAAGTGCGACGGCCCAGCAGCAGCTCAAAGGGCTGGCTGAACAGGGCCTGCATGGCCTGGCCGAAGACTTCCTCGGCGTAGGGCACGATCCAGCCGCCGTAGGTGAAGCCGCCGCTGGTGTCTTCCTGCGGGCCGCCGGGGGCCTGCATGACACCGTCGAGGCTGATGAAGGCGGCTACGATGAGTTTGCGCATGGGGACTCTCCTGTTGGCAGCCGGGGTGGCTGAGGGCATGGGATAGTCGAATGGCAGGCAGCAGAATCGACAGCGCAAACCTGTGCCGGCCCTTTCGCGGGCATGCCCGCTCCCACAGGATCACCACAGCTCCAGAAAGCGCTGCTGTGCCTGTAGGAGCAGCCTTGTGCTGCGAAGAGGCCGGTGCAGGCTACCTCAAAGCCAGTAGGTCACCGCCCACCACCCCAGCCCACCCATCACTACGGTATAGGGCAAGGCCATCCACACCATTCGCCCATACGACAGCCGGATCAGCGGTGCAATCGCCGAAGTCAGCAGGAACAGGAACGCCGCCTGCCCATTCGGCGTAGCCACGCTCGGCAGGTTGGTGCCGGTGTTGATCGCCACCGCCAGCGTCTCGAAATGCTCGCGGCTCATGCTGCCATTGAGAAATGCCTGCTTCACCTCGGTGATGTAGATGGTGGCAACGAATACGTTGTCGCTGATGGCCGACAGCAGGCCGTTGGCCAGGTACAGCATGCCCGGCTGCTGCTCTGCCGGCAGCGCCAGCACCCAGGTAATCAGCGGGCTGAACAGTTGCTGCTGATGAATTACCGCCACCACGGCGAAGAACACCACCAGCAAAGCGGTGAACGGCATGGCGTCCTGGAAGGCACGGCCCAGGCGGTGTTCGTCGGTAATGCCGGTGAATGCCGTGATCAGCACGATGACCATCAGGCCGATCAGGCCGACCTCGGCAACATGCAGGCCCAGGCAGACGATCAGGATCAGTGCGGCGAACCCTTGCACCCAAAGCGCGATGCGCTGGGCAGTGGTACGTGCAGCATCGTCCTCGGCGGCGTAGGCGGCCAGTACCTGACGCACCGGCTCGGGCATCAACGTGCCGTAGCCGAACAGGCGCAGCTTCTCCAGCAGTACGCAGGTCAGCAGGCCGGCGCCCAGCACCGGCAACGACACCGGCGCCACCTTCAGAAAGAAATCGGCAAAGTGCCAGCCCATCTCATGGCCGATCAGCAGGTTCTGCGGCTCGCCCACCAGCGTGCACACGCCGCCCAGGGCGGTACCCACCGCGCCATGCATCAGCAGGCTGCGCAGGAAGGCGCGGAACTGGTCGAGGTCTTCACGGTGCAACTGTGCGACCTGCTGGTCGCTGTCCAGCGCACTGTCTTCGCGCGGGTTGGCCCCGGAGGCTACGCGGTGGTACACCGCATAGAAACCGACCGCGGCGCTGATGATCACGGCGGTCACGGTCAGCGCATCGAGAAACGCCGACAGGAATGCCGACAGCACGCAGAACAGCAACGCCAGAATCGCCTTCGAACGCACCCCCAGCAGGATGCGCGAGAACAGGAACAGCAGCAGTTCCTTCATGAAGTGGATGCCCGCCACCATGAACATCAGCAGCAGGATCACCGGGAAGTTGTGTTGCAGCTCTTCATACAGGGCTTGTGGGGTGGTCATCTGCAACAGCAGGGCCTCGACCAGCAGCAGGCCGCCAGGCATCAACGGGTAGCACTTCAGCGCCATGCCAAGGGTGAAGATGAATTCGAGCACCAGTGCCCAGCCGGCGGCCACCGGGCCGACGGTCATAAGCAGCAGCGGGTTGAGCACCAGGAACAGGCAGATGACTGCCTTGTACCAAAGCGGCGACTGGCCCAGAAAGCTGTGGGCCAGGGCGCCGGTCAGGGAGCGCGACATGAATTTGTATCCTTATGATTCGGCGATGGCGCACGGTGCCGGATCAGCGCGCCTTAGGCAAGGCGTAAAGTCCCGTTTTTGGCACAAGTGCGGTCACCCGGCTGGGTTACCATCCGTGCCATGAACCCTTCACCCGCAGGAGTGCCGCCCGTGACCGAGTACAGCGCATTCAAGGTCGAACTGACCGACAGCATCGCCCACGTTCAGATCAACCGCCCAGAGAAGGTCAACGCGATGAATGCGGCCTTCTGGGAAGAGATCGTGGATATCTTCCAGTGGATCGACGACACCGATGCGGTGCGGGCGGTAGTGATCAGTGGGGCAGGCAAGCATTTTTCCGCTGGTATCGACCTGATGATGCTGGCTTCGCTGGCCGGGCAGATGGGCAAGGACGTGGGTCGTAACGCACGTTTCCTGCGCAGTACAATCCTGCGCCTGCAGGCGTCGTTCAATGCCGTGGACAAATGCCGCAAGCCGGTACTGGCGGCAGTGCAGGGTTACTGCATTGGCGGCGCCATCGATCTGATCTCGGCCTGCGACATGCGTTACTGCAGCCGCGACGCGCAGTTCTCGATCAAGGAAATCGACATGGGCATGGCCGCCGATGTCGGCACACTGCAACGTTTGCCTCGTATCATCGGTGACGGCATGATGCGTGAGCTGGCTTTCACCGGGCGCAATGTCGAGGCCGAAGAGGCGCTGCGCATCGGCCTGGTCAACCGGGTCTATGATGACCAGGCCGCGCTGATGGAAGGGGTCTTTGCCATCGCCGGCGAGATTGCCGCAAAATCGCCGATTGCCGTGGCCGGCACCAAGGAAATGCTCAGCTACATGCGTGACCATCGCATCGACGATGGCCTGGAGTACATCGCTACCTGGAACGCCGCGATGCTGCAGTCCGAAGACCTGCGGGTGGCGGTGGCGGCGCACATGAGCAAACAGAAACCGACGTTCGCCGACTGATCGGGCCGGGGGACGCGCAGTAAAGGAGCCCCGACATGTCAGCACGCTGGACTACCGCAGTAATCGACCCGCAGATCAACGGCGGGCTGGCCGTGGCCCGCAGCCCGGAAGGGTTCCTGGTGGACGACAACGGCGCGCTGTTCCCTCGCGACTGGCTCAAGCGCCAGGACCTCGACGTACTGTGCGAGCACGGCATCGGCCACTTCGACGGCCAGCCGGTGTTCCTGCTGGAGCTGCGCAGCGCCACCCACGTGCCTGGCTGCACTTGGCGGGGCCTGCGCGCGTTCATGCTCGAGGGTGATTTCGACACCTACAAAGTGCTGGGCTATGCCGCGCAGATCGGCACCTGGGCCCGCGAGCACCGCTTCTGCGGCAGCTGCGGCCAGGCAATGACGCAGATTCGCTGGGAGCGGGCGATGTACTGCCAGCCTTGCGACCTGCGCAGCTACCCGCGCATTTCGCCAAGCATGATCGTACTGGTGACCCGTGGCGACGAAATCCTGTTGGCGCGCTCGCCGCGTTTCGTCACCGGGGTGTACAGCACCCTGGCAGGCTTCGCCGAACCGGGCGAGTCGGCCGAGGACTGCCTGGTGCGCGAAGTGCGTGAAGAGGTGGCGGTAGAAGTGAAGAACATTCAGTACGTCGGCAGCCAGTGCTGGCCTTTCCCGCATTCGATGATGCTGGGCTTCCACGCCGAATACGCTGGCGGCGAGATCGTCATGCAGCCGGACGAGATCGAGGATGCCAAGTGGTTCAGCGTCCACGACCTGCCGCCGCTGCCGGCCGGGCGGTCGATTGCCCGGTACCTGATCGATCTGTACGTTGCGCGCCGCCTAGGCTTGGCCGAACCAGTGCTGCCACGCTAGGCGCACGGTCAATGCCAGCACCACGGTGATGAACACCGGGCGGATGAACTTGCTGCCGCCACTGATCGCCGTGCGTGCGCCGAAGAACGCGCCGACCATCACCGACAGGCCCATGCAGAGGCCGACGATGTAGTCCACCTGCCCGGAAATGATGAACACCGTCAGCGCCGCGATGTTGCTGACGAAGTTCATGCTGCGCGCCACGCCGCTGGCACGGACCAGGTCGATGGGGTAGAGCAGCAGGGTGCTGACCGTCCAGAACGCCCCGGTACCCGGGCCGGCCACGCCGTCATAGAAGCCCAGGGTGAAGCCTTGCGGCGCCTGCCATTTCTTCCTGATCGGTGCATCGGCATCCAGCGGCGCCTTCGGCGTGCCGCCGAACAGCAGGTAGACGCCACAGGCGAAGACGATCACCGGCAGCATCTTGTTCAGCCATTCGGCCGGCATGTAGTGGGCGATCACTGCGCCGAGCAAAGCACCTACCAGAGTGGCGAACAATGCCGGGCGCCATTGCGCTGGGTGGAACAGCTTGCGCCTGTAGTAGGTGAAGCCGGCGGTGGCCGAGCCGAAGGTAGAGCTGAGCTTGTTGGTGCCCAGTACCAGGTGCGGTGGCATGCCAGCGGTGAGTAGCGCCGGTGTGGTGAGCAGGCCGCCACCGCCGGCGATGGCATCGATGAAACCGGCGACGAAGGCGACCAGGGCCAGGATCAGCAGGGTAAGGGGTTCTACGGTGAGTTCGAAGGGCATGGTTTCTTGGCAGGCAGGGAGGCAAGGGGCGGCAAAGGGCCGCGCTAGAAGGAAAGCATGTTAATCCTGAGGTGTATGGGTTGCCAGTGCCGGCCCTTTCGCGGGTAAACCCGCTCCCACAGGTTACCTGCACATTTCAATACCTGTGCAGTACCTGTGGGAGCGGGTTTACCCGCGAAGAGGCCGGTGCAGGCGATCACATCAGCTACGGATAAACGCCAGCAAATCCGCATTGATCACATCGGCATGGGTGGTCGGCATGCCATGCGGGTAGCCCTTGTAGGTCTTCAGCGTGCCATTGGGCAGTAGCTTCGCCGACAGCACCCCAGCGTTCTCATACGGCACGATCTGATCATCATCGCCATGCATCACCAGCACCGGTTGCTGGATGCCCTTCAGGTCTTCGGTAAAGTCGGTCTGAGAAAACGCCACGATGCCATCGTAATGGGCCTTGGCACTGCCAATCATGCCTTGGCGCCACCAGTTGCCGATGATGCCTTCGCTGGCCTCGACGCCCGGGCGGTTGTAGCCATAGAACGGCCCGGCTGGCACATCCCGGTAGAACTGCGCGCGATTGCTGGCGACCTGGGCCTGGAAGCCGTCGAATACCGATTTGGGCAGGCCACCCGGATTACCGGGAGTCTGCACCATCAGTGGCGGTACGGCGGCGATCAACACTGCCTTGGCCACCTTGTCCTGAGGGTGCCGAGCCATGTAGCGCACCACTTCACCGCCACCGGTCGAGTGACCGACATGCACGGCGCCCTGGATGCCCAGGTGAGCGACGACCGCCGCCACATCGTCGGCATAGTGGTCCATGTCGTGGCCGTCCCATACCTGGCTGGAGCGGCCATGGCCGCGGCGGTCGTGGGCGACCACGCGGTAACCCTGGGCGAGGAAGAACAGCATCTGCGCATCCCAGTCGTCGGCGCTGAGCGGCCAGCCATGGTGGAAGTGGATGACCGGTGCATCGCGCGGGCCCCAGTCCTTGTAGAAGATCTGTACGCCGTCCTTTGTGGTTACATAGCTCATGGTCGGGTCTCCTGAGTGCAGGAAGCGAAGGGAGCTATTGATGATAGGAGAGATTTCTGGGTATCAAGCGCCGGCGGTCTTCATACACGATCGCGCATCCGGTACCAGGCCTTGGCGGCGGCTTCCAGCGGTGCTGCCAGCAGGTCGCCGCCGGGGAAGCGGCCGTTGTCGATGCCTTGGTACAGCGCCAGCAGGTCGTCGTCGCCAAGAATGGCATCGCTGACAGCCCGCGCCGCCGCCAGTGTAGGCAGTACGCCATGACCAGAGAACCCCTGCAGCCAGTAGCGCTGGCCCTCGCGGCCGACATCCGGGGTGCGCTGGATGCTGCAGTCGACGTGGCCGCCCCAGGCATAGTCGATGGCCACCCCGGCCAACTGCGGGAACACCCGCTCCAGATAGGGGCGGGTGGCGCTGGCGACATCTTTGGGAATGCCGCCGAGGTAGGTGCAACCGCCGCCGAACAGCAGGCGATGGTCCGGGGTGAGGCGGAAATAGTCGGGCACGAACTGGTTGTCGATCACGCAACTGTTGCGCGGCAGTAGCGACTGGGCGAAGTCGGCACCCAGCGGTGCGGTGGCTACCTGATAGGAGCCAACCGGCAACAGGCGGCGCGACAGGTTGCGGTCGAGGCGGTCGATGTAGGCGTTGCAGGCCAGCACCAGCACCTGGCAGCGTACTTCGCCGCGGTCGGTACGGGCCACATAGCCGTCGCCGACATTCTGGTAGTCGAGCGCCTGGCTCTGTTCGTAGATCTGCCCGCCAGCCGCCTCGATGGTGCTGGCCAGGCCCTGGGCCAGCTTCAGCGGGTTGAGGTGGGCGCCTTTGGCGTCGTATAGCGCGGCCTGGTAGCGCGGGCTGTCGATCCATTGTGGCAGCTCGTCGCGGCCGATCAGGCGCAGGGCGTCGTAGCCCCATTTGTGTTCGGCCTCGTGCAGGGCTTCTTCCAGCATCTTCACCCGGCGCGGCAGCACGGCGGTCCACAGGCTGCCCAGCCGGTAGTCGATGTCGAAGCCATGGCGCTCGGGCAGTTCGCGCATTTCATCGGCGGCCCAGCACATGCTGGCCCACAGGCGTTGGGTGCGTTCGACGCCTAGGGCCTTTTCCAGCGGCGGCATGCCGCACGACCAGCCGAGCAGTGCCTGGCCGCCGTTGCGGCCGGACGCGGCCCAGGCCACGCGGCTGGCTTCCAGCAGCGTTACGCGCTTGCCGGCCTGGGTCAGGCGCAGGGCGGTGTGCAGGCCGCTGAAGCCGGCGCCAATGATCAGGACTTCGGTGTCGTGACTGCCTTGCAGGGTGGGGCGCAGGGGAATGCTGGTGGGGTAGGTCTGGGCGTAGTAGCTGGCGACGTGCTGGGCGGATTGTTTGAACATGCAGGGGTCTCATGAAATTTGTTTTGATTATTTTCATGAAAATTTAGCAGGTAAATTTCATGGCGCCAACGCATTGGCCGGCTTTGTGGTTTACCTGGGGTTGTTGTGTTGCCTGTCCTGGCCCTTTCGCGGGTAAACCCGCTCCCACGGAGTCATCGCAGGTCTTGAGGTCGGCGCTGTAACTGTGGGAGCGGGTTTACCCGCGAAGGGGCCTGACGTGGGAGGGCAAAATCTTCAGGTTGTCGCCTTTTTTCGAGGCTGCCTTGGCTTGCCTGCGGCCGCTTTGCTTTTCCCGCCGCCCCTGCGCTTCTTCTTCCACGGCGGCGCAGCCCCGGCTGCTGGCCCGCTGATGGTCATGCGCATGCCGCTGCACCGTTCGACCAGCTTACCCATCCATGCCGACTGCCGGGCGACGAACTCTTCCAGCGTCATCTCGCCACTCTGCACCATGTCCAGCGCCTGCTCCCAGATAGCCGTAGTGCCTGGGTCGGCAATGGCGCGTGGCACGGCGTCGATCAGGCTGAAGGCCGCAGGGGTGGCGGACAGGGCTTTGCCGTTCTTCACCAGGTAGCCGCGGTCAAGCAGGCCCTGGATGATGCTGGCGCGGGTGGCCTCGGTGCCGATACCGGTGGTTTCCTTGAGCTTCTGCTTCAACCGTGGGTCCTCTACCAGCTTGGCCACGTTCTTCATCGCCTTGATCAGGTCGCCTTCGGTAAACGGTTTGGGTGGCTGGGTCCACAGGTCTTTCAGTTGCAGGCCCTGCACTGTGCAGTCCTGGCCTTCGTGCAGCGCCGGCAGCACCTGGGCCGGTGGTGCCTCGCGGCCCTTGGCCGGGTTCAGCGCCTCGGGCAGCGCACGGCGCCAGCCTGGTTCGACGATCTGCTTGCCTACTGCACGCAGGGCATGGCCGGCGCAGTCGAAATCGGCCTGGGTCCGGTCGTACTCGTGGTTGGGCAGGAACTGCGCCAGGTAGCGAGCGCGGATCAGGGTGTACACAGCCTTGTACTTGGCCGGCAGGCGCGACGGGTCGCTGGCGGCGGCAGTGGGGATGATGCCGTGGTGGGCACTGACCTTGGCGTCGTTCCACGCCCGTGAGCGGCGTTGCGGCTCCAGATAGGGCTGCAGCGGCGCCAGGCTGGCATCGGCCCGTTGCAGGGCGGCGAGGATGGCGGGCGCTTCAGCGTGCTGACTTTGCGGCAGGTAGCCGCAGTCGCTACGGGGGTAGGTGATGAGCTTATGGGTTTCGTACAAGGCCTGGGCGATGTCGAGTGTTTCCTGGGCACCGAGGCCGAACTTTTTCGAGCACAGCTCCTGCAGGGTGCCAAGGTCGAAGGGCAGGGGTGCCGCTTCACGCACGCGCTCGGTGGCCACCTTCACGGCCCGGGCAGTACCCGCATTGCCGATCTCGGCGGCAGCCTGCTGCGCCAGGGCCTGGTTCAGGCAGCGGCCCTGGTCGTCGCAGGCGTCCTCGGGGGCGCGCCACTGGGCGTTGAAGCCAAAGCCTGCGTGTTCGAGCTGCACGTCGATGGCCCAGAACGGTACCGGCACGAAGTTGGCGATGCTGCGGTCGCGGTCTACCACCAGGCGCAAGGTGGGCGTTTGCACCCGGCCCACCGGCAGCACGCCCTGATAGCCTGACTGGCGGCCCAGCAGGGTGAACAGCCGGCTCATGTTCATGCCGATCAGCCAGTCTGCGCGCGAACGGCCCAGCGCCGAGTGGTACAGGTTGAAGGTTTCGTGGCCCGGCAGCAGCCGCGCCAGGGCCTTGCGAATGGAGGCGTCGTCCAGTGCCGACAGCCACAGGCGCTGGACCGGGCCGCGGTAGCGGCAATGCTCGACCAGTTCGCGGGCGATCATTTCGCCTTCGCGGTCGGCGTCGGTGGCGATCACCAGTTCGCGCGCTTCGCCGAGCAGGCGCTTGACTGCCTTGAACTGGCTGGCGGTCTTGGGCTTGACCAGCATCTTCCACTTTTCCGGGATGATCGGCAGGTCGGCCAGGTTCCAGCGCTTGTAGCGCTCGTCGTAGCTGTCGGGCGGGGCGGTTTCCAGCAGGTGGCCGATGCACCAGGTCACGCAGACGTCGGTACCTTGCCAGCAGCCATCGCCCTTGCGGTTGGCGCCGAGCACTTTGGCGATATCTTTTGCCTGGGAGGGTTTTTCGCAGAGGAACAGGCGCATGGCCGGGGACGCTTCATCGGGGGTGATGGGCGATAGGATGCGCAAGCGAGGGCGCGGAGGCAAGTTTTATCTGGATGGATGTACAGGTTTTTTGTCAGGGGGGATGTCTTGGCTGTGTTGGCCTCTTCGCGGGTGAACCCGCTCCCGCAGTGCCCCCCACAATTTTTGAGAATTTGTGGGGGGCACTGCGGGGAAGTCGTGGATCAGGCGCGCGAGTCGCGCACCATGTCCACGTGCGGGATGCCGGCTTCGAGGAACTCTTCGCTGACTACGCGAAAGCCCAGCCGCTCGTAGAACGGCGTGGCGTGCACCTGGGCGCTGAGCATCTGCTGCTTCAGGTCGCGGTTCTGTGCTTCGACAATCACCGCGTTCATCAGCGCGTCACCCACCTTCAGCCCGCGCCAGTCCTTCAGCACCGAGACCCGGCCGATGGTGCCATCAGGCAGCAGGCGCGCGGTGCCGATCGGGTAGTCGCCTTCCAGGGCCAGGAAATGCGCGGCGGTCGGATCATCCGAGTCCCACTCCAGCTCCGGCGGCACGTGCTGTTCGGCAATGAATACCGCTTCGCGGATGCGGCGGATGTCGGCGTTGTCCTTGTGCCAGTCGGCGAGGCGCACACGAATCTTATTCATTGGCGAATCCCAGGCTTCCTTGTTTGACCAGCTGCTGTACCAGCATAAGGCCATCTTCATCCTGCAGCCATTCGCCCAGGTTGTCGATGTGCAGGGCGTCGGCCGCGCAAACCAGCTTCAGCAGGTCGCGCAGTTTGCCCGGCAGCGGGCAGCTGCGGCCGCTGGCGAACAGCAGCAGGTCTTCTTCGAATTCCGACCAGGCCAGGCGCGCGCTCGGGTTGCGGATCAGGATGGCGCCCTGTTCCAGGGCATCGATCAGCTCTTCCTCGGACAGCTCTTCACCGACGATCTGCTCGGGGTAGCGCGGCTCGGTCATGAACTGGCCGAACCAGGTCAGCAGCAGGTCCTTGTCGCCCATGTGCTTGTCGAGCAGCGCCTTGAGGCGGTCGAGGGCGTCGTGCTGGATCTGGTGCGGGTCGCTGACCGGTTGGGCGTCGGCGTCGCTGTAGCGTTCTTCGTCGGGCAGGAACTGGCCGAGGAAATCGGTGAAGTGGGTCAGCACTTCGGCGGCGCTTGGCGCGCGGAAGCCTACCGAGTAGGTCAGGCAGTCATCCACGGCCACGCCATAGTGGGCCAGGCGTGGCGGCAGGTAGAGCATGTCGCCCGGCTCCAGGGTCCACTCATCGCTCTGTTCGAAGTCGGCGAGGATGCGCAGGTCGGCGTGCTCCAGCAGCGAGCTTTCGCTGCTGCACATCTGGCCGATTTTCCAGTTGCGCTGGCCGTGGCCCTGCAGCAGGAACACGTCGTAGTTGTCGAAGTGCGGGCCGACGCTGCCACCGGGAGCGGCGAAGCTGATCATCACGTCATCGATGCGCCAGCTGGGCAGGAAGCGGAAGTTTTCCAGCAGTTCGGCTACTTCCGGGACGAACTGGTCCACGGCCTGCACCAGCAGGGTCCAGTCCTTTTCCGGCAGCTCTGCGAAGGTGTCCTCGGTGAACGGGCCGCGACGCAGTTCCCACGGGTGCGCACCGTGCTCGAGCACGATACGCGACTCTACTTCCTCTTCCAGGGCCAGGCCGGCCAACTCGTCGGGGTCGATCGGGCTGATGAAATCCGGGAATGCCTGGCGCACCAGCAGCGGCTTCTTCTGCCAGTAGTCGCGCATGAATTCGCGGGCCGAGATGCCGCCAAGCAGCTGCAGTGGAGTATCAGGATTCATGTTCAACCTATTGAAAAAATGTAATTTTCGTTCGGGAATAAAAACGCCCGGCCAGGCCGGGCGTTGAACGCGACGGTCAGCTTAGATGCGTTTGGCCTGTGCTGCCGCGTTGCCGATGTAGGTAGCAGGGGTCAGTTGCTTGAGCTCGGCCTTGGCTTCGGCTGGCATGTCCAGGCCGTCGATGAAGGTCAGCAGCGCTTCCGGGGTGATGCCCTTGCCACGGGTCAGCTCTTTGAGCTTCTCGTAGGGGTTTTCGATGTTGAAGCGGCGCATCACGGTCTGGATCGGCTCGGCCAGCACTTCCCAGCAGGCGTCCAGGTCGGCGGCGATGCGGGCTTCGTTGACTTCCAGCTTGCCGATGCCTTTCAGGCTGGCTTCGTAGGCGATGACGCTGTGGGCAAAGCCCACGCCCAGGTTGCGCAGCACGGTGGAGTCGGTCAGGTCACGCTGCCAGCGCGAGATCGGCAGCTTGCTGGCCAGGTGCTGGAACAGCGCGTTGGCGATACCCAGGTTGCCTTCGGAGTTTTCGAAGTCGATCGGGTTGACCTTGTGCGGCATGGTCGACGAGCCGATTTCACCGGCAACGGTCTTCTGCTTGAAGTAGCCCAGCGAGATGTAGCCCCACACATCGCGGTCGAAGTCGATCAGGATGGTGTTGAAGCGGGCGATGGCGTCGAACAGCTCGGCGATGTAGTCGTGCGGCTCGATCTGGGTGGTGTACGGGTTGAACTGCAGGCCCAGCTCGTCTTCGATGAAGGCGCGGGCGTTCTGCTCCCAGTCGATCTGCGAGTAGGCCGACAGGTGAGCGTTGTAGTTGCCCACGGCGCCGTTGATCTTGCCCAGCAGCGGCACGGCGGCAACCTGGGCGATCTGGCGCTCCAGGCGGTATACGACGTTGGCCAGTTCCTTGCCCAGGGTTGTCGGCGAAGCCGGCTGGCCGTGGGTGCGCGACAGCATCGGCACGTCGGCGTGGGCGTGGGCCAGGGCGCGGATGGCGTCGGCGATCTGGCGCATCAGCGGCAGCAGCACTTCGTCACGGCCGGCGCGCAGCATCAGGGCGTGGGACAGATTGTTGATGTCCTCGCTGGTGCAGGCGAAATGGATGAACTCGCTGACCTTGGCCAGCTCAGGCAGCTTGGCGGCCTGCTCCTTGAGGAGGTATTCGATCGCCTTGACGTCGTGGTTGGTGGTGCGCTCGATTTCCTTGACGCGTTCGGCGTGCTCGAGCTTGAAGTCGGTGGCCAGGCTGTCCAGCAGGGCGTTGGCTTCGGCGGAAAACGCCGGCACTTCGCCGATCTGCGGGTGGGCGGCCAGGCGCTGCAGCCAGCGCACTTCGACCAGGGCGCGGAAACGGATCAGGCCGAATTCGCTGAAAATGGGGCGCAAGGCCTGGGTTTTGCCGGCATAACGGCCGTCTACAGGGGAAACCGCAGTGAGCGAAGAAAGCTGCATGGGGTGTTCTCGGACAGTCAGGCTTTTGGAAGGGCGCATATCATACATGAATTTTGCGCCCGAGTCGGGTGGCTGACCAAAGGTCGGGCCATAAATAAGCTGTGCATTGTGCATTGCCTGTTCCGGCCCTATCGCCGGCAAGCCGGCTCCCACAGGTACTGCACCGGCCTTGAGCACAGTGCAAGTCCTGTGGGAGCTGGCTTGCCGGCGATAGGGCCGGAACTGTCAAACCCCTGTCAGGAGGGGTTGCGCATCATGTCGTACAGTTCGTTCAACAGCTTGCGCCGGCTGAACACCAGCTGCCAGCGGTGCCCGCCCAGCTGGCGCCACAGGCGGGCGGCGCGGATGCCGGCCAGCAGCAGGGCGCGGATCTTCGAGGCGTTGCTGGCTTGCTGCAGGAAGCGCATGTCGCCATGCACCTGGATGCGCTGGCGCAAGGTGCTCAGGGTGTCCTGGTACAAGGCTCCACTGGAAGCGATGACGTTTTCATGAACCAGGCCGAAATGCTCGGCCTGGGCCTGGATTTGCGGCAGGCGGTTGCCGATGGTGTCGAGCAGGTCGCCGCGCTTGTTCAGCTGGCGCTCCAGGCCCAGCATCGACAGGGCGTAACGCAGCGGCTCGCGCTGCAGGCTGCTGGGGTCGCGCTCCAGTGCGCCGACCAGCGCGCGGTAGCCGTCGCGCAAATTCAGGTCGTCACCGCCGAACACTTCCAGGGTGTCCTTGGGGTCGCGCACCAGCAGGCTGCCCAGCATGCAGCCGATGTTGGCCTCGCTGGCCTGGCCGGTGCGGGCGATGCGGTCGACCAGTACGGCGGCCTGGAACACACCGCCCAACGCAATCAGCTGCTCCTGCAGGTTGCTCATGCGCGCGGGCTCCAAGGCTCGGCGGCTTCGATCACGCCGCCGCCCAGGCACACTTCGCCGTCATAGAACACCACCGACTGGCCCGGGGTAACGGCACGTTGCGGTTCGTCGAACACTGCGCGGTAACCGCTATCGGTCAGTTCCAGTGTGCACTGCTGGTCGCTCTGGCGGTAGCGCACCTTGGCGGTGAGCTGGCGCGGGCAGCTTAGGTCGACCGGGTTGACCCAGAAGATTTCCGAAGCGAGCAGGGCACGGGAGAACAACCACGGATGTTCATTGCCCTGGCCGACCACCAGCACGTTGCGGGTCAGGTCCTTGTGCAGCACGTACCACGGCTCGTCGCCGGCGTCCTTCAGGCCGCCAATGCCCAGGCCCTGGCGCTGGCCGATGGTGTGGTACATCAGGCCGTGGTGGCGGCCGATAACTTCACCGTCGGTTGTTTCGATGTTGCCCGGCTGGGCCGGCAGGTATTGCTTGAGGAAGTCGCTGAAGCGGCGCTCGCCGATGAAGCAGATGCCGGTGGAGTCCTTCTTCTTTGCGGTGGCCAGCCCGTGCTTTTCGGCAATGGCGCGTACTTCGGGCTTTTCCAGCTCGCCGACCGGGAACAGGGTGCGGGCGATTTCCTTGCCACCGACGGCGTGCAGGAAGTAGCTCTGGTCCTTGTTCGGGTCCAGGCCCTTGAGCAGTTCGGTGAGCTCGCCGGTATCGCGGCGACGCACGTAGTGGCCGGTGGCGATCAGGTCGGCACCCAGCGACAGGGCGTAGTCGAGGAACGCCTTGAACTTGATTTCGCGGTTGCAGAGGATGTCCGGGTTGGGCGTGCGGCCGGCCTTGTACTCTTCGAGGAAGTGCTCGAACACATTGTCCCAGTATTCGGCGGCGAAGTTGGCGGTGTGCAGCTTGATGCCGATGCGGTCGCACACGGCCTGGGCGTCGGCCAGGTCTTCACGGGCGGTGCAGTATTCGGTGCCGTCGTCTTCTTCCCAGTTCTTCATGAACAGCCCTTCCACCTGGTAGCCCTGCTCCATGAGCAGAAGGGCGGAGACGGAAGAGTCCACGCCGCCGGACATGCCGACGATGACGCGGGTCTTGGCGGGGTCTTTGAGTGCTGGGCTGGTCATGGTTACCGGTGTGTATCAAGGGGGAAAAACGCCGATTCTATCAAACCTGCGCCGGCGCGTCAGTCGCGCAGCAGGTCGAGGCTGTGCAAGGGGCCTTTGAGGTAGTCGTCCAGGCAGCGTGGCACCAGCTCGCTACGCCAGCGGGCGGGGTCGGCCAGCAGTTCGTCGCGGGTCAGCCACACGGCGCGGACGATGTCGCTGTCCAGCGCCAGGTCGGCGTGATGGCGCACGGGACGGGCGGCGAAGCAGATGCGCTGGTAGGTCACGCCGTTGCTTGGGGCGGTGTACAGGTAGATGCCGACCACGCCGGTGAGCTCGACTTCCCAGGCGGTTTCTTCGAGGGTTTCGCGCAGGGCGGCCTGGGGCAGGGTCTCGTTGGGTTCGAGGTGGCCGGCAGGTTGATTGAAGACGTGCTGGTTGGCTTTGAATTCTTCGACGAAGAGGAACTTGCCTTCGTGTTCGACGATGGTGGCGACGGTGATGTGGGGTTGCCAGGTCATTTGTATGTCCCTTCAGATTGGTGGGGCCGCTTTGCGGCCCATCGCCGGCAAGCCAGCTCCCACAGGTGCAGTGCAAGCTTGAGGCATTCACAATACCTGTGGGAGCTGGCTTGCCGGCGATGGGTTGCAGAGCCACCCCATTTCCCAGAAAGCACAAACCCCGGTGCGTGGCCGGGGTTTGTGCTGTTACTTCAAGCGAACCTTACAGGGCGGCAATGGCGCTGTTCAGGGTCTGGCTTGGGCGCATCACCTTGGCGGTCAGCTCGGCATCCGGGGCATAGTAGCCACCGATGTCGGCCGGCTTGCCCTGGACGGCGTTGAGCTCGGCGACGATGGTCTCCTCGTTCTCGGTCAGGGTCTTGGCCAGTGGTGCGAAGCGTGCCTGCAGGGCAGCGTCGTCGTTCTGCGCGGCCAGGGCCTGGGCCCAGTACAGGGTCAGGTAGAAGTGGCTGCCGCGGTTGTCGATACCACCGACTTTGCGCGAAGGCGACTTGTTGGTGTCGAGGAACTTGCCGGTGGCCTGGTCCAGGGTGTTGGCCAGCACTTTGGCGCGCGGGTTGTCGTAGGTGTTGCCCAGGTGCTCCAGGGAAGCGGCCAGGGCCAGGAATTCACCCAGCGAGTCCCAACGCAGGAAGTTCTCTTCCACCAGTTGCTGCACGTGCTTCGGTGCCGAACCGCCGGCGCCGGTTTCGAACAGGCCACCGCCGTTCATCAGCGGCACGATCGACAGCATCTTGGCACTGGTGCCCAGTTCCATGATCGGGAACAGGTCGGTCAGGTAGTCACGCAGCACGTTGCCGGTCACCGAGATGGTGTCCTTGCCTTCGCGGATGCGGGCCAGGGAGAACTTGATGGCGTCGACCGGTGCCAGGATGCGGATGTCCAGGCCGCTGGTGTCGTGGTCCTTCAGGTACTTCTGCACCTTCTCGATCATGACGCCGTCGTGGGCGCGGGCGGGGTCCAGCCAGAACACTGCTGGGGTGTTGCTCAGGCGGGCACGGTTGACGGCCAGCTTGACCCAGTCCTGGATCGGCGCGTCCTTGACCTGGCACATGCGGAAGATGTCACCGGCTTCGACGTTCTGCTCGAGAACGACCTGGCCTTTGCTGTCGACCACGCGCACGACACCGTCGGCCTTGATCTGGAAGGTCTTGTCGTGGGAGCCGTATTCCTCGGCCTTCTGTGCCATCAGGCCGACGTTCGGTACGCTGCCCATGGTGGTCGGGTCGAAGGCGCCGTTGGCCTTGCAGTCTTCGATGGTGGCCTGGTAGATGCCGGCGTAGCAGCGATCCGGGATGATCGCCTTGGCATCCTGCAGTTCGCCGGCGGCGTTCCACATCTTGCCCGAGTCGCGGATCATGGCTGGCATCGAGGCGTCGACAATGACGTCGCTCGGCACGTGCAGGTTGGTGATGCCTTTGTCGGAGTTGACCATGGCCAGGGCCGGACGCTGGGCGTACAGGGCCTGGATGTCGGCTTCGATCTCGGCCTGCTTCTCGGCTGGCAGGTCCTTGATGCGGGCGTACAGGTCGCCGATGCCGTTGTTGGGGTTGAAGCCGACTTCAGCCAGGGCGGCGGCATGCTTGGCCAGCACGTCGTTGTAGAACTCTTCGACGATGACGCCGAACATGATCGGGTCGGAGACCTTCATCATGGTGGCTTTCAAGTGTACCGACAGCAGCACGCCGGAAGCCTTGGCATCGGCGATCTGCTCGGCGATGAAGGCTTTCAGGGCCTTGCGGCTCATGGTGGCGCAGTCGATGACTTCGGCAGCTTTTACCGCGGTCTTTTCTTTCAGTACGGTGGTGTTGCCGTCTTTGCCGACCAGCTCGATGCGCAGGCTGTCGTCAGCTTCGATCAGTGCGGCTTTCTCGCTGCCGTAGAAGTCGCCCTGGGTCATGTGAGCAACGTGCGACTTGGAGTCGGCAGCCCAGGCGCCCATCTTGTGCGGGTGCTTGCGGGCATAGTTCTTGACCGACAGCGGCGCGCGGCGGTCGGAGTTGCCTTCGCGCAGTACCGGGTTCACGGCGGAACCCTTGATGCGGTCGTAGCGGGCGCGGGATTCTTTCTCTTCCGCGGTGGCCGGCTCGTCGGCGTAGTCAGGGATGTTGAAGCCCTTGCCCTGCAGCTCCTTGATCGCGGCTTTCAGTTGCGGTACCGAGGCGCTGATGTTCGGCAGCTTGATGATGTTGGCTTCAGGGGTGGTAGCCAGCTGGCCCAGTTCCGCCAGGTGATCGCCTACTTGCTTCTCTGCGCCCAGTTGCTCCGGGAAGGCGGCGAGGATGCGGCCAGCCAGGGAGATGTCGCGGGTTTCGACGGCGATGTCGGCCGAAGCGGTGAAGGCTTCGATGATCGGCAGCAGCGAGTAAGTGGCGAGGGCGGGGGCTTCGTCGGTGAAGGTATAGATGATCTTGGAACGGGTGGGCATGCGGGTTAACTCTCTGTGTGCTGAGCGTGCTCGAGTCTCGTGGTGCGCAGGGTAGGCGCATCGCCCTGGCAGCGCCATGAGCGGAAAGTCGAGAGGCTGCGAGCGGTGATGGTGGATGCATCAGTCGAGCGTCAAGTGCTGAGCTGCGGTAACAGCCCGGGCTTTACGGCCTTTCATGGCCAAGGGCGGTCCGCATTTTTCCAAGGGATCGCCCCAATGACCCTTCGGTCGCGGCGGAGTATACCAAACCATTCGGGCTAATCAGCAAGGCCAAGTGATATCGGCCCACTTATAAGACCAAAGACTAAGCGGCAATGTGGCGAAACGCCGCAGCGCCGGCGGTGCATTCTTCACAGGCCAGTCGGATCGCCGCACCGCCGCTCCTGCAGCTTGCAGGTCGACAGATGTGGTTTAGGCTCAGTGGATCGCATGATGTCCAATCACACCCGACAGCGGAGTAGTGCAAGCATGGGATACCAGAAAATCAAGGTTCCGACCGACGGCGCGAAGATCACCGTCAATGCCGACCATTCGCTTAACGTTCCTGACAACCCGATCATTCCTTATATCGAGGGCGACGGGATTGGCGTCGATGTTTCGCCGGTAATGATCAAGGTGGTCGATGCCGCCGTGCACAAGGCCTACGGTGGCAAGCGCAAGATCGCCTGGATGGAGGTGTACGCCGGTGAAAAAGCCACCCAGGTGTACGATCAGGATACCTGGCTGCCCCAGGAGACCCTCGATGCCGTGCGTGATTATGTGGTGTCGATCAAGGGGCCGCTGACCACCCCGGTGGGCGGTGGCATCCGGTCGCTCAACGTGGCCTTGCGCCAGCAACTGGACTTGTACGTGTGCCTGCGCCCGGTGCTGTGGTTCCAAGGCGTGCCCAGCCCGGTGAAAAAACCCGGCGATGTGGACATGGTGATCTTCCGCGAGAACTCCGAGGACATTTATGCCGGCATCGAGTGGAAGGCCGGTTCGCCCGAGGCGAACAAGGTAATCAAGTTCCTGAAGGAGGAAATGGGCGTTACCAAGATCCGCTTCGACCAGGACTGCGGCATTGGCGTCAAGCCGGTGTCCCGCGAGGGCACCAAGCGCCTGGTGCGCAAGGCCCTGCAGTATGTGGTGGACAACGACCGCGAGTCGCTGACCCTGGTGCACAAGGGCAACATCATGAAGTTCACCGAGGGTGCCTTCAAGGACTGGGGCTATGAAGTGGCGCGCGACGAGTTCGGGGCCGAGCTGCTCGATGGTGGCCCGTGGATGAAGTTCAAGAACCCCAAGAGCGGCCGTGAGGTCATCGTCAAGGACGCCATCGCTGATGCCATGCTGCAGCAGATACTGCTGCGCCCGGCCGAGTATGACGTGATCGCCACCCTCAACCTCAACGGTGACTACCTGTCCGATGCCTTGGCGGCGGAAGTGGGCGGTATCGGCATTGCGCCGGGTGCCAACCTGTCCGACACCGTGGCCATGTTCGAGGCCACCCACGGCACCGCGCCCAAGTATGCCGGGCAGGACAAGGTCAACCCGGGTTCGGTGATCCTGTCGGCGGAGATGATGCTGCGGCACATGGGCTGGACCGAGGCGGCGGACCTGATCATCAAAGGTACCAATGGCGCGATTGCTGCCAAGACCGTGACCTATGATTTCGAACGCCTGATGGACGGCGCCAGACTGGTGAGCAGTTCAGGCTTTGGCGATGAAATGATCAAGCATATGTAAGGCAACGGAAAACCGGCCGCTTCCAGTCAGGAGGCGGCCGGTTTTTTCGTGTACCGGCATGCGGCGCGGCAGTTCAGGCGTCGGCAGTGCTGCTGGTCTGCGGAGCCCTGGCGGCCGCGGCGGCAGTGGCGCTGCGGATATTCACCGCGTGCAGGCCTTTGGGGCCCTGGACGATGTCGAAGCTCACGACCTGGCCGGCCTTGAGCGTCTTGTACCCGTCCATCTGGATGGCTGAATAATGAGCGAACAAGTCGTCAGTCTTGCCGTCTTCATTGATGAATCCGTAGCCCTTGGCATTGTTGAACCACTTGACTTTACCGCTTGTCATCCCTATGTCCCTCTGCAAAGGACTCCATCACTGGAGTATCATCCACGTCATCCGCATACGAACCATGCGAAAAATCTGGTTGACTGCGCGGATCTTTATCGACCACGGTGGGTTCTTATTGGTTGTAACACCGTTTTGCCGATAGTCAAGGTCGCCCGGCGCCTTGCTGGCCGTGCCTTTCGCAGTCAACCCACAACCTTAACCTGTCGCTCATGATGAAATTCTTTCCATGCATGCACCTAGTGAGATTCGACTAACATTCAATCAGGATCGCCCGCAATCGAATGAGGACGACGGCTCAGGTCTTGCAGTTCAGGAAGCCAAGCCGATCCTGCAGGCGCCACCGATGTACAAGGTGGTTTTGTTCAACGATGACTACACGCCGATGGATTTCGTCGTCGAAGTGCTCGAGACGTTCTTCAATCTGAACCGCGAGCTGGCGACCAAGATCATGCTGACCGTCCATACCGAAGGGCGGGCAGTGTGCGGATTGTTTACCCGTGACATCGCCGAAACAAAGGCTATGCAGGTCAACCAATACGCCAGGGAAAGCCAGCATCCGCTACTCTGTGAAATCGAGAAGGACGGTTAATCGCCGACCACTTGGGTATGAGGTGAAGCTATGTTAAACCGCGAGCTCGAAGTCACCCTCAATCTTGCCTTCAAGGAGGCTCGTTCGAAGCGTCATGAGTTCATGACTGTCGAACATCTGCTGCTGGCACTCCTTGACAATGAGGCTGCCGCGACCGTTCTGCGCGCCTGTGGCGCCAATCTCGACAAACTCAAGCACGACCTGCAAGAGTTCATCGATTCCACCACACCCCTGATCCCGGTCAATGACGAAGATCGCGAAACCCAGCCGACCCTGGGTTTCCAGCGTGTTCTGCAGCGTGCCGTGTTCCACGTGCAAAGCTCCGGCAAGCGTGAAGTCACCGGCGCCAACGTGCTGGTTGCGATCTTCAGCGAACAGGAAAGCCAGGCCGTGTTCCTGCTCAAGCAGCAGAGCGTGGCCCGCATCGACGTGGTCAACTACATCGCCCATGGCATCTCCAAGGTACCGGGCCATGGTTCGCATTCCGAAAGCGACCAGGAAATGCAGGACGAAGAGGGCGGCGATACCGCTTCCTCTAGCAACCCGCTGGATGCCTATGCCAGCAACCTGAACGAACTGGCCCGTGCCGGCCGTATCGACCCGCTGGTAGGCCGCGAGCAGGAAGTGGAGCGCGTGGCGCAGATTCTTGCCCGTCGGCGCAAGAACAACCCGTTGCTGGTGGGCGAGGCAGGCGTGGGCAAGACTGCCATCGCCGAGGGCCTGGCCAAGCGCATCGTCGATGGCCAGGTGCCCGATCTGCTGGCGCAGAGCGTGGTGTATTCCCTCGATCTCGGCGCGCTGCTGGCCGGCACCAAATACCGCGGCGATTTCGAGAAGCGCTTCAAGGCGCTGCTCGGCGAGCTGCGCAAGCGCCCGCAGGCGATCCTGTTCATCGACGAAATCCACACCATCATTGGTGCCGGTGCAGCGTCGGGTGGGGTGATGGATGCGTCCAACCTGCTCAAGCCATTGCTGTCGTCCGGTGAAATCCGTTGCATCGGCTCGACCACCTTCCAGGAGTTTCGCGGCATCTTCGAGAAGGACCGTGCCCTGGCGCGGCGCTTCCAGAAGGTCGATGTCAGCGAGCCATCGGTCGAAGACACCGTGGGCATCCTGCGTGGCCTGAAAGGCCGCTTCGAAAGCCACCACAACATCGAGTACAGCGACGAAGCCTTGCGCGCCGCTGCTGAACTGGCCTCACGCTACATCAATGACCGGCACATGCCGGACAAGGCCATCGACGTGATCGACGAAGCCGGTGCCTACCAGCGCCTGCAGCCGGAGGCCAACCGCGTCAAGCGCATCGATGTGCCACAGGTCGAAGACATCGTCGCCAAGATCGCTCGGATTCCGCCGAAGCACGTGACCAGTTCCGACAAGGAACTGCTGCGCAACCTCGAGCGTGACCTGAAGCTGACCGTATTTGGTCAGGACCAGGCGATCGATTCGCTGGCCACCGCCATCAAGCTGTCTCGCGCGGGGCTCAAGTCGCCGGACAAGCCTGTCGGTTCGTTCCTGTTCGCTGGCCCGACCGGCGTCGGCAAGACCGAAGCTGCACGGCAGCTGGCCAAGGCGCTGGGCGTTGAGCTGGTGCGCTTCGACATGTCCGAGTACATGGAGCGCCACACTGTGTCGCGCCTGATCGGTGCACCTCCTGGCTATGTTGGCTTCGACCAGGGTGGTTTGCTGACCGAGGCGATCACCAAGCAGCCGCACTGTGTATTGCTGCTCGACGAAATCGAGAAGGCCCACCCGGAAGTCTTCAACTTGCTGCTGCAGGTTATGGACCATGGCACCCTGACCGACAACAACGGGCGCAAGGCCGACTTCCGCAACGTGATCCTGATCATGACCACCAACGCCGGCGCAGAAACAGCCGCGCGGGCCTCGATCGGCTTCACCCATCAGGACCATGCGTCCGATGCCATGGAAGTCATCCGCAAGAGCTTCACGCCGGAGTTCCGCAACCGCCTGGACACTATCATCCAGTTTGGTCGCCTGAGCCACGAGACGATCAAGAGCATCGTCGACAAGTTCCTTATCGAACTGCAGGCGCAGCTGGAAGACAAACGGGTGCTACTGGAAGTCAGCGACGATGCACGTGGCTGGCTGGCGGCCTCGGGCTACGATGTGCAGATGGGCGCGCGGCCGATGGCGCGGCTGATCCAGGACAAGATCAAGCGGCCGCTGGCCGAGGAGATCCTGTTTGGCGAACTGGCCGAGCATGGTGGCGTGGTGCATGTCGACCTGCGTGATGGCGAGCTGGTGTTCGACTTCGAGACGACGGCCGAGGTTGCGTGACAACGGGGCAGGGCTGTACCTGTGGGAGCGGCTTTAGCCGCGAACACCGGCGCAGCCGGTGCCTTCCATCGCGTTGGGCTCTTCGCGGGTGAACCCGCTCCCACAGGGCTGCTACGCAGCCCCTGCAATCTGACAGGTACAAAAAAGCCCGGCACATGGCCGGGCTTTTTCATGGCTTGAGCTTAGCGCGCACGATAAGTGATGCGGCCCTTGCTCAGGTCGTACGGCGTCAGTTCGACGCGGACTTTGTCGCCAGTGAGAATACGGATGTAGTTCTTGCGCATCTTTCCGGAGATGTGCGCGGTTACGACGTGCCCGTTTTCCAACTCCACGCGGAACATGGTGTTGGGCAGGGTGTCGACGACAGTACCTTCCATTTCGAAGCTGTCTTCTTTCGACATGCAGTAGAGCCCTCGGATCCAGTGTTGGCCCGACGCATAACCGCACCGGGCAAAAAAGTGGCGTGGATTATGCCCGAAAACTGTGTGTCAAGCCAATGCCTTTCAGTTGAGGGTGACCCAGCGCTGATTTATCAACAATTCGATAGGCCGATACTGCGTCTTGTAGTTCATTTTCTTGCAGTTCTTGATCCAGTAACCCAGGTAAACCGCCTCCAGGTCCTGGCGCAGGGCTTCGGTGATCTGCCAGAGGATGGCAAAGCGGCCCAGGCTGCGGCGTTCTTCCTCCGGCTCGTAGAAGGTGTACACCGCCGACAGCCCGTTGGGCAGCAGGTCGCACACGGCCACTGCCATCAAACGGCCTTCCAGGCGGAATTCGTAGAACCAGCAGAACGGCAGGTCGCGCACCAGGAAGGTGGAAAACTGGTCGCGGCTGGGCGGGTACATGTCACCATCGGCGTGGCGCGTTTCGATGTAGCGCCGGTACAGCTCGAAGTACTCTTCCTTGAACGCCGGGCGTGCGGCGGTCACGGTCAGGTCGGCGTTGCGCTTGAGAATGCGCCGTTGCTGGCGGTTGGGGATGAAGCGCGCCGCCGGGATGCGTGCCGGCACGCAGGCATTGCAGTTCTGGCAGTGCGGGCGGTACAGGTGATCGCCACTGCGGCGAAAACCCATTTCCGAAAGGTCGGCGTACACGTGCACGTCCATCGGCTGGCTGGGGTCGAGGAACAGCGTGGTTGCCTGTTCGTCGGGCAGGTAGCTGCAGGAGTGGGGCTGAGTGGCATAGAACTTCAACCGCGCCAACTCTGTCATGATCAACCCCCTCGGTGAGACTTTGCTTTAAGTGTAAGCCAGCTATGGGAACTCGCCTAGGGAAGCCATGTGGCGCTGTTCGGCTGGTCGAGGTGGCGTGCCAGGTAGGCGGCGAACTCGGCGCGGCTGATGGCATGTGCCCCCAGACTGTGCAGGTGGTTGGTCGGCATCTGGCAGTCGATGAGGACGAAACCGGCTTGGCGCAGGTGGTTGACCAGGGTCACGAAGCCGACCTTGGATGCATTGTCGGCGCGGCTGAACATCGATTCGCCGAAGAACAGCTGGCCGATAGCCAGGCCGTACAGGCCACCAACCAGCTCGCCGTCCTGGTGCACCTCCACCGAATGAGCGATGCCGCGTCGGTGCAGCTCGCAGTAGGCGGCGCGCATGGTGTCGGTGATCCAGGTGCCGTCGGCGTAGTCACGTGGCGCGGCGCAGGCGGCGATCACCGCCGGGAAGTCGGTGTCGAAGCTGACCTGGTAGCGGCCCTGGCGCATCAACTTGGCCAGCGAGCGCGACACGTGCAGCTGATCCGGAAGCAGCACGGTGCGCGGGTCGGGTGACCACCAGAGGATCGGCTGGCCGTCCTGGTACCACGGGAAGCAGCCATGGCGATAGGCCTGCACCAGGCGCTCGGGGCTCAGGTCGCCGCCAGCGGCGAGCAGGCCGTTGGGGTCGTGCAGGGCCTTTTCCAGGGGCGGGAAGGTCAACGAGTCGCGGGTCAGCCAGGTGAGCATGGTCTATCGTGCGGTGGGGGAGGGGAGAGGGCAGCATGGCGCGGGTGAAAAGCAGGGTCAATCTCTTTGGCTTCTTCGCGGGCTTGCCCGCTTCCACAGGCCATTTACAGGCTCTGAACCCTGCGGGGTACCTGTGGGAGCGGGCGAGCCCGCAAAGAGGCCGGCACTGGCGATCAAAATAGGCAATTTCCTACACATTCATGAAACCGCAGGCACCATCCGCTACATTTGCTGTCACACCTGTGCAAAAACACAGCATAAGCCTTTGTCACAGAAGACAATGCGTGCTCAAATTGCAGGTATACGAAAGTCGCCCCCACTCAAGCTCCTTACGGCGTGCTGCCATGGCGGCTGGCGGGCAGTAATGTTAAAAGTAGTGGTTCATTGGCCGCACCGTCGGCCGATCACTATTGGACGCGCAGCACGCGCAGGAATAGACGCGTTTTGAAGAAATCCACCGCAACTCCAGCTCCCTTGCCCGTCCCTCTGTGGCGGCAGCAGCTGCATTATCGCCTCAAGGAAGGTGCGTTGATCGCTGTCGGCGCCCTGTGCCTGTACCTGTGGATGGCGCTGCTGACCTACGATACGTCGGACCCGGGCTTCAGCCACACCAGCAACGTCGACCAGGTGCAGAACGCCGCCGGGCGTGCCGGTGCCTACTTCGCCGACATCCTGTTCATGGTACTGGGGTACTTTGCCTACATCTTCCCGCTGCTGCTGGCGATAAAGACCTGGCAGATCTTTCGCGAACGCCACCAGCCCTGGGACTGGAGCGGCTGGCTGTTTTCCTGGCGGCTGATCGGCCTTGTATTCCTGGTGCTGTCGGGTGCGGCGCTGGCGCATATTCATTTCCACCCGCCTGCGAGCATGCCGTTCTCCGCCGGTGGCGCACTGGGCGAGAGCCTGGGCGACCTGGCGCGCAACCTGCTGAACGTGCAAGGCAGCACGCTGATGTTCATTGCCCTGTTCCTGTTCGGCTTGACCGTTTTCACCGACCTGTCGTGGTTCAAGGTGATGGACCTGACCGGCAAGATCACTCTCGACCTGTTCGAGCTGGTGCAGGGCGCCGCCAACCGTTGGTGGGAAGCGCGCAACGAGCGCAAACGCCTGGAGGCGCAGTTGCGCGAGGACGAGCCGGTGGCGGTCAAGCCCGCGCCGATGGCCGCTGACAGGCACGAGCCGGCCAAGCCGGGGCTGCGCGAGCGTATCTTCAAACGTGAAGAAGCATCTGCACAGCCAGCCGAGCCACGTGAGCCAACCCTGTCACGCGAGCCCGTGGTGCCGCGCGAGTCGCCGGCCCCGCGTGAGCCGATAATCTCCCGCGAACAACCTGCCGCGGCCCCGATGATCGTGCCGCCGACACCCGCCAGGGCGCCGGAGCCGAGCAAGCGGGTGATGAAGGAGAAGCAGGCGCCGCTGTTCGTCGACAGCGCGGTGGAAGGCACCTTGCCGTCGATTTCCATCCTCGACCCGGCCGAACAGAAGAAGATCGAGTACTCGCCGGAATCCCTGGCCGGTGTCGGTCAGCTGCTGGAAATCAAGCTTAAGGAATTCGGCGTGGAAGTGGCGGTGGACTCGATCCACCCGGGCCCGGTAATTACCCGTTACGAAATCCAGCCGGCCGCGGGCGTGAAGGTCAGCCGTATCGCCAACCTGGCCAAGGACCTGGCGCGTTCGCTGGCGGTGACCAGTGTGCGTGTGGTCGAGGTCATCCCCGGCAAGACCACCGTGGGTATCGAGATCCCCAACGAAAACCGGCAGATGGTGCGCTTCTCCGAAGTGCTGGCCACGCCGCAGTACGACGAGCAGAAATCGCCGGTCACCCTGGCCCTGGGCCACGACATCGGCGGCAAGCCGGTGATCACCGACCTTGCCAAGATGCCGCACCTGCTGGTGGCCGGTACCACCGGTTCCGGTAAGTCGGTAGGTGTGAACGCGATGATCCTGTCGATCCTGTTCAAGTCCAGCCCGGAAGATGCGCGGCTGATCATGATCGACCCTAAAATGCTCGAACTGTCGATCTACGAAGGCATCCCGCACCTGCTGTGCCCGGTGGTCACCGACATGAAGGACGCTGCCAACGCCTTGCGCTGGAGCGTGGCCGAGATGGAGCGTCGCTACAAGCTGATGGCGGCGATGGGCGTGCGTAACCTGGCCGGCTTCAACCGCAAGATCAAGGACGCCCAGGAAGCTGGCGAGATCATCCATGACCCGCTTTACCGCCGCGAGAGCATGGACGACGAGCCGCCTGCGTTGAAAACCCTGCCGACCATCGTGGTGGTGGTCGACGAATTCGCCGACATGATGATGATCGTCGGCAAGAAGGTCGAAGAGCTGATCGCCCGTATCGCCCAGAAGGCACGTGCAGCCGGTATCCACCTGATCCTCGCTACCCAGCGCCCGTCGGTAGACGTGATTACCGGCCTGATCAAGGCCAACATCCCGACCCGCATGGCGTTCCAGGTGTCGAGCAAGATCGACTCGCGGACCATCATCGACCAGGGTGGTGCCGAGCAGTTGCTGGGCCACGGTGACATGCTGTACATGCCGCCAGGCACCAGCTTGCCGATCCGTGTCCACGGCGCGTTCGTCTCCGACGACGAGGTGCACCGCGTGGTGGAGGCGTGGAAGCTGCGCGGCGCTCCGGACTACAACGACGACATCCTCAACGGCGTCGAGGAGGCCGGCAGCGGCTTCGAAGGCGGCGGCGGTGGTGGCGATGGCGAAGATTCGGAAAGCGACGCCCTGTATGATGAGGCTGTGCAGTTCGTGCTGGAAAGCCGTCGCGCATCCATCTCGGCCGTGCAGCGCAAACTGAAGATCGGCTACAACCGCGCCGCCCGCATGATCGAAGCCATGGAAATGGCCGGCGTGGTCACCCCCATGAACAGCAACGGCTCGCGGGAAGTGATTGCCCCGGGCGGCCCGCGCGACTGACGTACACCTTGCCGGGTGCCAACGGTGGCGCCCGGTCTTTTCAATGCTCGATGAGGACTCCCATGCGCGCGATTCGCATGCTGTTGGTTTCTGCCCTGGCCGCGGCTTCTGTGTCGGCCACCGTATCGGCTTTTGCCGGTGAGCAAGACGTACAACGCCTGACCCAATTGCTGGAAAAGTCGCAGACCATCGAGGCCAACTTTTCCCAGCTGACGCTGGATGCCGGCGGCACCAGCCTGCAGGAAACCTCCGGCAAGATGACCGTCAAGCGCCCAGGCCTGTTCTACTGGCACACCGATGCGCCGCAGGAGCAGGTGGTGGTATCCGACGGCAAGAACGTCACCCTGTGGGATCCGGACCTGGAACAGGCCACCATCAAGAAGCTCGACCAGCGCCTGAACCAGACCCCGGCGCTGCTGCTGTCCGGTGACGTGTCGAAGATCAGCCAGAGCTTCGACATCAGCTCGAAGGAGCAGGGCGAAGTGATGGACTTCACCCTCAAGCCGAAGACCAAGGACACCCTGTTCGACTCGCTGCGCGTGTCGTTCCGCAAGGGCCTGATCAACGACATGCAGCTGATCGACAGCGTCGGCCAGCGCACCAACATCCTGTTCAATGGCGTGAAAGCCAACCAGGCGGTGCCGGACAGCAAGTTCAAGTTCGACATCCCCAAAGGCGCGGACGTCATCAAGGAGTAACCAGAGCTCGCCATGGACCTGTTTCGAAGCGAACCCGTCGCCCAGCCCCTGGCCGCTCGCCTGCGCCCGTCCAACCTGGACGAGTATGTCGGCCAGGAGCACCTGCTGGCGCGCGGCAAACCGCTGCGCGAGGCGCTGGAGCAGGGTGCGCTGCACTCGATGATCTTCTGGGGGCCGCCGGGGGTGGGCAAGACCACCCTCGCGCGGCTGCTGGCGCAGTTCTGCGATGCGCACTTCGAAACGGTATCGGCAGTACTGGCCGGGGTGAAGGAGATCCGCCAGGCGGTCGAGGTGGCCAAGCAGCAGGCTGGTCAGTACGGCCGCCGCACCATCCTGTTCGTCGACGAAGTGCACCGTTTCAACAAGTCGCAGCAGGATGCCTTCCTGCCCTATGTGGAAGACGGCACGCTGCTGTTCATTGGCGCCACTACCGAAAACCCGTCGTTCGAGCTGAACAACGCATTGCTGTCGCGGGCGCGGGTTTATGTGCTCAAGAGCCTGGATGAGGCAGCACTGCGCAAACTGGTCAACCGCGCTCTGACAGAAGAACGCGGCCTGGGCAAGCGCAACCTGCGGGTTGGCGACGACGCCTTCAAGATGCTGATGGCCGCCGCCGACGGCGATGGCCGGCGCATGCTCAACTTCCTGGAAAACGCCTCGGACCTGGCTGAAGACGGCAGCGAGATCGACGTCGAGATGCTGCAGAGCCTGCTCGGCGACAGCCGCCGCCGCTTCGACAAGGGTGGCGAGGCGTTCTACGACCAGATTTCCGCGTTGCACAAGTCGGTGCGCGGCTCCAACCCCGATGGAGCCCTTTACTGGTTCGCGCGCATGCTCGATGGCGGTTGCGACCCGCTGTACATTGCCCGCCGCGTGGTGCGCATGGCCAGCGAAGACATCGGCAATGCCGACCCGCGCGCACTCAGCCTGTGCCTGGCGGCGTGGGATGTACAAGAGCGCCTGGGCAGCCCCGAGGGTGAACTGGCGGTGGCCCAGGCCATCACCTACCTTGCTTGTGCGCCGAAAAGCAACGCGGTGTACATGGGCTTCAAGACCGCCCTGCGCGAGGCCGCCGAGCATGGCTCGCTGGAAGTGCCGCTGCACCTGCGCAACGCCCCGACCAAATTGATGAAGCAACTGGGCTATGGCGACGAGTACCGCTATGCCCACGATGAACCCGACGCCTATGCCGCCGGCGAAGACTACTTCCCCGAGGAGCTCGAGCCGCGCCAGTACTATCAACCGGTGCCCCGTGGCCTGGAACTGAAGATTGGCGAGAAGCTGCGCCACCTCGCCGACCTTGACCGCAACAGCCCCCGTCAGCGGAGAAAACCGTGATTGCACTGATTGCCGCTGTCAGCGCTGGTGGTATTGCCGGTACTTTGTTGCGCTTTGCTACCACCAACTGGGTGGCTGCCCACTGGTCACGACACTTCTATCTCGGTACGCTGGCGGTCAACCTGGTTGGCTGCCTGCTGATCGGCCTGCTCTATGGCCTGTTCCTGCACAAGCCGATCGTGCCGGTCGAGCTGCGCGCCGGGCTGATCGTCGGCTTCCTCGGTGGCCTGACGACTTTTTCCTCCTTTTCGCTGGATACCGTACGCCTGCTGGAGAGCGGGCAAGTGCCGCTGGCTCTGGGCTATACCGGTATCAGCGTGGTGGGCGGGCTGCTCGCGACCTGGGTCGGCCTGTCCCTGACCCGATTCTGAACCAACACCTACACATAACGAGAGAACGATATGCTCGATTCCAAACTGTTACGCGGCCAACTTCAGGAAGTGGCGGATCGCCTGGCCTCCCGTGGCTTCAGCCTGGATGTCGCGCGCATCGAATCACTGGAAGAGCGCCGCAAGGCGGTGCAGACCCGCACCGAGCAGCTGCAGGCCGAGCGTAACGCCCGTTCCAAGTCCATCGGCCAGGCCAAGGCCAAGGGCGAAGACATTGCGCCGCTTATGGCCGACGTCGAGCGCATGGCCAACGAACTGGCTGCCGGCAAGACTGAACTGGACGGCATCCAGGCTGAACTGGACGGTATCCTGCTGACCATTCCCAACCTGCCGGACGCCAGCGTGCCGGTCGGTGCCAGCGAAGACGACAACGTCGAAGTGCGCCGTTGGGGCACGCCAAAGGCTTTCGACTTCGAAATCAAGGACCACGTCGCCCTCGGCGAAGTCAGTGGCGGCCTGGACTTCGAAGCCGCCGCCAAGCTTTCTGGCGCGCGCTTTGCCGTGCTGCGTGGCCCGGTTGCCCGCCTGCACCGTGCCCTGGCGCAGTTCATGATCAACCTGCACACCGGCGAGCACGGTTACGAGGAGCACTACACCCCGTACCTGGTCCAGGCCCCGGCCTTGCAGGGCACCGGCCAACTGCCGAAGTTCGAGGAAGACCTGTTCAAGATCAGCCGTGAAGGCGAGGCCGACTTCTACCTGATTCCGACCGCCGAAGTTTCGCTGACCAACCTGGTGGCCGGTGAAATCCTCGACGCCAAGCAGCTGCCACTGAAGCTGGTTGCCCACACCCCCTGCTTCCGCAGCGAAGCCGGTGCTTCCGGTCGTGACACCCGCGGCATGATCCGCCAGCACCAGTTCGACAAGGTCGAGATGGTGCAGGTGGTCGAGCCGTCCAAGTCGATGGAAGCCCTGGAAGGCCTGACTGCCAACGCCGAGCGCGTGCTGCAGCTGCTGGAACTGCCATATCGCGTGCTGGCCCTGTGCACCGGCGACATGGGCTTTGGTGCTGTGAAGACCTACGACCTGGAAGTGTGGGTACCAAGCCAGGACAAGTACCGCGAAATCAGCTCGTGCTCCAACTGCGGCGACTTCCAGGCGCGCCGCATGCAGGCCCGCTGGCGCAATCCGGAAACCGGCAAGCCAGAGTTGGTGCACACCCTCAATGGCTCCGGCCTTGCCGTAGGCCGTACCCTGGTTGCCGTGCTGGAAAACTACCAGCAGGCCGACGGTTCGATCCGTGTGCCGGAAGTGCTGAAGCCTTACATGGGTGGCGTCGAGGTTATCCGCTAAATGGATTACCTGCCGCTGTTCCACAAGCTGCAGGGCGGCCGCGTGCTGGTCGTCGGCGGCGGTGAGATCGCCTTGCGCAAGGCGCGCCTGCTGGCCGATGCCGGCGCCGCGCTGCGCGTGGTTGCACCGGACGTCGACGGCCAGTTGGCCGCGTTGGCCCGGGAAGGTGGCGGCGAGGTGCTGGTGCGCGGCTATCAGGCAGCCGATCTGGTCGGTTGCCGGCTGGTGATCGCGGCCACCGACGACCCTGGGCTCAATGCCCAGGTGTCGGCGGATGCGCAGGCCCTGAGCCTGCCCGTCAACGTGGTGGATGCGCCGGCCCTGTGCACGGTGATCTTCCCGGCGATCGTCGATCGTTCGCCGTTGGTGGTTGCGGTGTCCAGTGGCGGTGATGCCCCGGTGCTGGCGCGTTTGATTCGCGCCAAGCTGGAAGCCTGGATCCCGTCCGCCTATGGCGAGCTGGCCGGCCTGGCCGCGCGCTTCCGCGACAAGGTCAAGGCCTTGTACCCGGACGTCAACCAACGCCGAGGCTTCTGGGAAACCGTGTTCCAGGGGCCGATTGCCGAGCGTCAGCTGGCCGGGCAGGGCGCCGAGGCCGAGCGCCTGTTGCAGGCGATGGTCGACGGTGCGCCGGTGCAGCAAGGCGGTGAAGTGTACCTGGTGGGGGCGGGCCCGGGCGATCCGGACTTGCTGACCTTCCGTGCCTTGCGTCTGATGCAGCAGGCCGACGTGGTGCTGTACGATCGCCTGGTAGCACCGGCGATCATCGAGATGTGCCGCCGCGATGCCGAGCGTATCTACGTGGGCAAGCGTCGCGCCGATCATGCCGTGCCTCAGGACCAGATCAACCGACTGCTGGTCGATCTGGCCCAGCAGGGCAAGCGTGTGCTGCGCCTGAAGGGCGGCGACCCGTTCATCTTCGGCCGGGGCGGCGAAGAGATCGAAGAACTGGCCGAGCATGGCATCCCATTCCAGGTGGTGCCGGGCATTACTGCGGCCAGTGGGTGTTCCGCCTATGGTGGGATTCCGCTGACTCACCGCGACCATGCCCAGTCGGTGCGTTTCGTGACCGGGCACCTGAAGGACGGCACCAGCAACCTGCCTTGGCATGACCTGGTGGCGCCGGCGCAGACTCTGGTGTTCTACATGGGCTTGGTAGGCTTGCCGACCATCTGCGCCGAGCTGATTCGCCATGGCCGCGCGGCCAGTACCCCGGCAGCACTGGTGCAGCAGGGGACTACGCGAAATCAACGGGTGTTCACTGGCACACTGGCGGACTTGCCGGACCTGGTGGCCCAGCATGAAGTGCACGCGCCGACCCTGGTGATTGTCGGGGAAGTGGTGCAGTTGCGTGACAAGCTGGCGTGGTTCGAAGGCTCGCAGAACAGCTGAAATCGTGGGGGCCGCTTTGCGGCCCCGACAATCTCAAGCCTGCCAGATCCCCTTGCCTGCCAACCGCTCCCGATCATGCGCCAGGTTGAAGTCCTGCAGTGGCCCCTTGGGCACGATCCCGTTCGGGTTGATGGTCTTGTGGCTCATGTAGTAGTGCTTCTGGATATGCTCCATGTCCACTGTACCCGCCACCCCCGGCCACTGATATAGCTCGCGCAGCCAGTTCGACAGGTTGTGGTAATCGCTCAGGCGCCGCAGGTTGCACTTGAAGTGCCCGTGGTACACCGCATCGAAGCGCACCAAGGTAGTGAACAGGCGCACATCGGCCTCGGTCAGATATTCCCCGGCCAGGTAGCGATTGCGTCCGAGCAAGTCTTCCAGGTGGTCCAGTTCGTTGAACACTTCGTCAAATGCAGCCTCGTAGGCTTCCTGCGTAGTGGCAAAACCTGCGCGATACACGCCGTTGTTCACCGCAGGGTAGATGCGCTCGTTCAGCGCCTCGATGGCCGGGCGCAGCGGCTGTGGGTACAGGTCGAGCGTATTGCCGGTCAGCTCGTTGAACGCGCTGTTGAAGATGCGGATGATCTCCGACGACTCGTTGTTGACGATGCGTTTCTCTTTCTTGTCCCACAGTACCGGTACAGTTACGCGGCCGGTGTAGTGCGGGTCATCCTGGGTGTAGCGCTGGTGCAGGTACTGCAGCGCGTCGAGGTGGTCACCGCTGGAGCCTTGCTGGCGGTCGAAAGTCCAGCCATGGTCCTGCATCAGCCAGCTGACCACTGACACGTCGATCAGAGGCTCCAGGCCCTTGAGGGCACGGAAGATCAGGGTGCGATGTGCCCATGGGCAGGCCAGCGAGACGTACAGGTGGTAGCGGCCAGCTTCGGGAGCGGGTAGCTGATTGCGGCGTTGGGCGTTTTCGCGTTTGAACGTGCCGTCCTTGCCGTTTTCATACCACTGATCATGCCAGCGGCCGTCGATCAAAAGGCCCATGGTGAGCTCCTCGGAACAAAGTTGTTTGTCGTTGGAGCCCAGTCTAGGGGAAATCGTTCGAATAACTAGCGCAAAGAATGCCCCCTTGTTATCTAGTTATTCGATTGGTTCCGTGCGCTCCAGTAACCACGTGCGGTGGCGAAAGCCTGCTCACGGTCCTGGCCAAGGCCGCGCAAGGCCAAGGCCATGGTCGCGACCACGGCCATTTCACCGTAGCTGTCCTCGGCCTCGCCGCGCCAGACCACCAGCAATTGCTCGGGCTGCAGGCTTGGCGGCTTCACGTGGCGGCGTTCGCTAAGCGCTGGCCATTCCTCGTCCCAGGCTTCGCCGGCAGTGGTGCCGTACAGGTGGCTGATGACATCGGGGTTGACTTCGATCTCGCCGCCATCACCCTTGATCACCACGGCATGATCGCCTAGCAGGCGGCTGGCTTCGCGGTGCACCGCCTGGTAACCGGGGTGGAAGATGCTCTGCAGGCCGCAACGCGCAGCCAGCGGGTTGAGGACCCGGGCCAGCGAATGGATGGGCGACCGCAGGCCCAGGGTGTTGCGCAGGTCGATCATGCGCTGCAACTGCGGCGCCCAGTCCTGCAGCGGGAAAAAGGCCAGGCGCTGCTGGTCCAGGGCCTGGCTGACGGCAGCCCAGTCACGGCACAGCGGGATGTCCAGCAAGGACAGCAACTGCTCGGTGTACAGGCGCCCGGCGGTGTGCGCACCGCCACCGTGCATCAGGATGCGCACGCCATTGTTGGCCAGGCATTTGGCAGCCAGCAGATACCAGGGCAGATGGCGTTTCTTGCCGGCGTAAGTGGGCCAGTCCAAGTCCACGGCGATACGCGGTGCCTGCAGTTGCGCGCGCAGGGCTTCGGTGAAGCCGGCCAGTTCTTCGGCGCTTTCTTCCTTGTGCCGCAGCAACATGAGGAACGCACCGAGCTGGGTGTCTTCGACCTTGTCTTCCAGCAGCAGCGTCATGGCCACACGGGCTTCGTCACGGTTCAGGCCGCGCGCGCCGCGCTTTCCTTTGCCAAGAATACGCACGAATTCGGCGAACGGATGTTCGGCTGGTGTTTCAAGGGTAAGCGGGCGAGGTGCTGTCATATGCAATTGGTCGGCTTGGGCAGGCCCGCCAGCTTGGCGGCCAGTTTGGCGGGAGTGCCGTTGAACAGGCGGTTGAGGTGCGGGCTGTTGCCCTTGTCCGGGCCCAGTTTGAGGGCCGTGTACTTGATCAGTGGGCGCGTGGCCGGGGACAGCTGGTATTCCTGGTAGAACTGGCGCAGCAGTTCGAGGATTTCCCAGTGGTCTGCCGTCAGCGGGATGCCCTCGCGTGCGGCCAGGGCCTCGGCGGCGGCATGGGACCAGTCTTGCAGGTCGACCAGGAAGCCGTCCTTGTCCAGGGCGATCGCCTGATCGCCAACGTTGAGGGTGTTCATAGCCAGCTGTTGACCTTGTCGTAATGCAGCGACAGTTCGACGAACGCGGCGTAGTCCACGGCCTTGGCCAGGTCGTTGCCGACCGCGCGGGCCTGCACGTCCTCTTCAAGGGCGAACAGGCGCTGGGCCAGGCCGGCGGCTTGCAGCTGGCGGTGCGGTTCGCTGCCGCTACGCAAGGCATATACCGCATCGCCACACAGCAGCAGGGCGTCGTCGGTGCCGAGCAGGCGCAGGCAACTGACCAGGCGCTCGTCGCCAAACGGGGAGTGGGCAATAACATGCAGGGTCGTCATCAGAGCGTTACCACCTGGTCGAAACGGGAGATCAGCGCGGTCAGTGCCGCGTCGTCCAGCACTTGCACCGGCAGCGTCAGGTTGTCGGCTGCCAGGCCGCGGCGAGTGAGGCTGTGACTGCAGGCGAACAGTTCCTCGACACCGAACATTGGCAGCGCCTGCAAGTTGGCGGCCAGGTTCTTCTGTTGCACGGCGGTGGGCTGCTGGTCCGCAGCGAGCTGGAAAACGCCGTCATCGAGGAACAGCATGCCCAGCGGCAGATCGAACGCGCCGCCAGCCAGGGCGATGTCCAGTGCCTCACGGGCCGATGGGCCGTTCCACGGCGCCTGGCGGCTGATGATCAACAAGGATTTGGCCATTTCAGTCGCCTCCGAAGCAGACAAGGCGATCGGCAAGTTGCGCCGCCTCGTGCAGTTGGCCAAGCCCCGACAGTTCCCAAGGCTTGGGCAGGTTCACGGCCTGGCGCTGGTAGCGGTTGGCCTCGGCCTCGTCGAGCACGCCACGGCGCAGGGCGGCGGCGATGCACACCACTGCGTCCAGCTGGTTGGCTGCAATGAAGGCGTGCCATTGGCCGGCGACGTCCAGCTCATCCTGGGGGGTGACCACGTTGGCAGAGGCACTGTGTACCCCGTCCTGGTAGAAGAACAGTCGGGCAATCTCATGCCCGCAGGCCAACACCGCCTCGGCGTAGCGCAGGGCGCGGCGCGAGGAGGGCGCATGGGCCGGGGAGAACACCGCGATAGCGAATTTCATGGATAACTCATGCAAAAGGAATGGTGCCATGATAAAGCAAAAAAGCCCGCGCCCGCTTGTGCATGGCGGGGCGGGCGTTCTGCCCTGAGCCAATATCCAGATCTGCGCGACCCCGTGTAGGAGCGGCCTTGCGTCGCGCGGGCTGCAAAGCAGCCCCATGGCCCTAACAGACGGACGCTAGGCTCAAGCCTGTTCTTTGCTCTCCGGCAAGAACCAGTTCAACACCAGGGCACAGATACCCCCGGTAGCCACGCCCGACTCCAGCACATTGCGAATCGCCGCCGGCATGTGCGCCAGGAACTCCGGCACCTGTGCCACACCCAGGCCGAGGGCCAGGGATACAGCGATGATCAGCAGGGCACGACGGTCCAGGCGAGTGCTGGCCAGGATATTGATCCCCGAAGCCGCAACCGCACCGAACATGACCATGGCCGCACCACCCAGCACCGGTTCTGGCACCGCCTGGATCACCCCGGCAACGCTCGGGAACAGCCCCAGCAGCACCAGCATCACGGCAATCCACATACCGATATGGCGGCTGGCGATACCTGTCAGCTGAATCACGCCATTATTCTGGGCAAAGATCGAGCTCGGGAAGGTATTGAACAAACCGGCCAGCAGCGAGTTGGCTCCGTTGACCAGCACACCGCCCTTGATCCGCTGCATCCACACCGGCCCTTCGACCGGCTGGCGCGACACCTTGCTGGTAGCGGTGACATCGCCGATGGCTTCAAGCGAAGTTACCAGATAGATCACGAGCATCGGGATAAACAATGCCCAGGAGAAGCCCAGGCCGAAGTGCAGCGGCGTCGGCACCTGGAACAGCGCGGCTTCGTGCATGCCGGTGAAATCCAGACGGCCCAGGTAGCCGGCCAGCGCATAGCCGACCGCCAGGGCGATAACGATGGCGCAGCTGCGCATCCACACCACCGGGATGCGGTTTAGGATGACGATGATCGCCAGCACCACGCCCGACAGCAGCAGGTTCTCGCCATTGGCGAAGGTGCCATTGGCCATGGCGCCGAAGCCACCCCCCATACTGATCAGGCCGACCTTGATCAGAGTCAGGCCGATCATCAACACCACGATGCCGGTTACCAGCGGGGTGATCAGGCGTTTGACGAAGGGCAGGATGCGCGACACGCCCATCTCGACGAACGAGCCGGCGATTACCACGCCAAATATGGCTGCCATGACGCCTTCCACCGGCGTACCTTGCTTGACCATCAGCGCTCCGCCGGCAATCAGCGGGCCGACGAAGTTGAAGCTGGTGCCCTGGACGATCAGCAGCCCGGCACCGAACGGCCCGAAGCGTTTGCACTGGACGAAGGTGGCGATACCCGAAATGACCAGCGACATGGAGACGATCAGATTGGTATCACGTGCGGAAACACCCAGTGCCTGGCAAATCAGCAGGCCAGGGGTGACGATCGGGACGATGATCGCCAGCAGATGTTGCAGTGCTGCCAGCAGGCCGATCAACAGCCGTGGCTTGTCCTCCAGACCAAGCACCAGTTCATTGGCAGGCGCCGCCGCGCCTGGGCTGTGTTCGTGTGAGCTCATTGCGAAAAGCTGCCCCGGAAGAAAAAAAGGAGCGCATTCTACGAGGTGATGGCGAATTGGGGTAGAGAAAAGCACGATGGCGGCATGATCGACGACCATTCGCCTTATTATCTGACTTTATGGTCAGTTACTGGTGCCGTATGCTTCAGCAGGCAGAGCATAGGCCCGAAACCTGCACTGACCCTGTGGGAGATTGCCCAGCCGTTTGGGCCGCGCTGTCGCACAGATAACTGAATTCGCAAGCGATCCTCGTACCCTGTGGGAGCAGCTTTAGCCGCGAAGAATCCACCGCGGTGCCTGGTACCGGCTGCGCCGGTGTTCGCGGCTAAAGCCGCTCCCACAAAAAAGCCCGCCGAAGCGGGCTTTCTCACGCAGCAATCAATCAGTCATCACGACCCATGATGCCAAACAGCTGCAGCAGGCTGACAAACAGGTTGTAGATCGACACATACAGGCTGATGGTCGCCATGATGTAGTTACGCTCGCCGCCATGAATGATCGCGCTGGTCTGGAACAGGATGCAGACCGACGAGAACAGTACGAAGCCAGCGCTGATCGCCAGTTGCAGGCCGCTGATCTGGAAGAAGAAGCTGGCCACGACAGCACCCAGCAGGACAAAGAAGCCCGCAGTGATGAAGCCGCTGAGGAAGCTCATGTCCTTGCGGGTAATCAGCACATAAGCCGACAGGCCGCCGAACACCAGGGCAGTCATGGCAAATGCCGAGCTGACCACCTCGGCGCCACCGGCCATGCCCAGGTAGCGGTTCAGGATAGGGCCGAGGATAAAGCCCATGAAGCCGGTGAGAGCGAAGGTGGATACCAGGCCCCAGACCGAATCACGCAGTTTGTTGGTAAGGAAGAACAGCCCGTAGAAGCCGATCAATACCACGAACACGTTCGGGTAGCCGACGCGCATCTGCTGGGCCACGAAGGCCATGACACCGCTGAAGGCGAGAGTGAGCGCCAGCAGGCTGTACGTGTTGCGCAGGACCTTGCTGATCTCCTGCTGCTCGACCTGCTGGCCGTGGTGTACGGCGTAATCCTGTTCGCGCATGGCGACACTCCTTGGTAAACCTGTGGTTTCAAACGTTCAGATGCTAGGAGTCTATCAGAGCTCCTGCAGCCCGCGACACAGAGAGTTTGACAGCTTGTTTCATTAAGGTATTATGGCGCCCGCAAAACGAGCTGGAAGCGTGGCCGAGTGGTTTAAGGCAACGGTCTTGAAAACCGTCGATGGGCAACTATCCTAGAGTTCGAATCTCTACGCTTCCGCCATATTCAAAGCCCTGATTATTCAGGGCTTTTTGCGTTTTTGGGGCATAGGAAACCATCGATGGGAATGGTTTGTTTCGGCGCTTCCGATACTTCCTGCTTGGTCGATTTCGCCAAGGCTCCAACTTACCTGGCTTCATCCCATTCTTACAGGCACGAAAAAGCCCGCCAAGGCGGGCTCCTCGCTTGCTACTGAGCGCTAGCCGCAGCCTCTCAAGCCAAATTGCATTACTGACAACTGCGCGGAAATCTGATCCGTAGGTTGGACCCAAACCTTGTCTCCCACCGTTTCCATACGGTAGTTAATGGCAATAACGCTGTCGTTCCTCCCGGTAATGTAAAGAACGGCGGATCCCTTCATGCCAAGCAGTCCGTCAGTATCAAGGGCGACCGAGTCGATTCTGGCCACGGACCTGCAAGTGGCATTCATCTGCCCAAGATTGGTGACGATTTGTGAGCCCAGCTGGCGGACCAGGTCCTCCCCAGTCTTTTCAAAGTCTGCGTGCCTCTTCCATTCGACAGCTGCATAGCCGGAACCCACGAGCAGAATGATAAAAACACCAAGCTTTTTGATACGTGACACGGGTGATCCCGATAGATGTAATGTGGCTACGAAATGCGGGGCAAATCAGACTAGATAGGCGTTCCACGCCAGCAGCATCCAGACCTGGAGGTTACGTCCAGGCGGATAAGCCGATCCTTGTGCCCGGTGTTCTACGAGATTTCGAAAATGCTCCACATCAGTGGCCTGCAGGCGTTTGATGCAGGCGTGGTCATCCTAGTAGAAGAGGTAGATCCCGTCACCTATAAAAGCGCGGACGTTGATGTTCACGATCCGTGGCGCAGCGCGCAGGTGGGTAATATTCTGCAGAGATTGCGTAAAGCTTGAACTCTGCACTGTACCTGTGGGAGCGGCATCCAGCCGCGAACACCGGCGCGGCCGGAGCCATACACTGCTTTGCATTTTTCGCGGGCATGCCCGCTCCCGCAGGTTTTATTGCAGGGTCACTGGCTTCATGTCATCCGGTAATTGACGAATAGCTGCCTCTATCCGCTCGATCGGTGCTGCGAGTTCGTCCGCTTCCGTGTCCTTGCCCTCCCTTCTCAGGCGATCGCGCTCAATGCGCAGGTTAAGCAAATTCTTCTGCAGCTTCAGGGCCGAGGTATTGAACGGATCCATGCTTTTCTCATGCTGTAGGCTTCCGTGCCGTTGTAGGAAAACTGGACCGTAGCAGCTCGAATTTGCTGGAGAAACTGATGTTTCATACAGGCAAAGCTCACTGCTTCGATTCTTCCTACATTGCGAGGTAAAAAGATCCTACAGGTCGCATTTCAAATCGTGTATTTCAAATCCGCCTCAACACTACGTGGTAACTGGCCGCAATCGGTTTTCGACTATGCAGGCCCTCGACGCGGCTCAACCCAGGGCCTGCCGTTCTTTTCGAAACCTTATGTAGCAATTGCCGCCGGCAAGCTACAGGTGGTCCGCATCCACCACCGCCTGGGTGAACGCCTGCGGCGCTTCCTGCGGCAGGTTGTGGCCGATACCGCCGCTGATCAGCCGGTACTCGTACTTGCCGGTAAAGCGCTGCGCATAGGCTTCGGCCGGCGGATGCGGGGCGCCGTTGGCGTCGCCTTCCAGGGTGATGGTCGGTACTCCGATACTGGGGAAGTTGGCCAGTTTGGCTTCGAGCGGGTCGTAGCGCGTTTCGCCCTGGGCCAGCCCCAGCCGCCAACGGTAGTTGTGCACGGTGATCGCCACCTGGTCGGGATTGTCCAGGGCCTTGGCGCTGCGCTCGAAGGTGGCGTCGTCGAAGGACCACTTGGGCGAGGCGGTTTGCCAGATCAGTTTGGCGAAGGCATGGCGGTTCTTTTCATAACCGGCCTGGCCGCGCGCGGTGGCGAAGTAGTACTGGTACCACCACTGCAACTCGGCACCAGGGGGCAGGGGGGCCTTGGCGGCTTCCTGGCTGCTGATCAGGTAGCCGCTGACGGATACCAGCGCCTTTACCCGCTCTGGCCATAGCGCCGAGACAATGTCGGCGGTGCGTGCGCCCCAGTCGAAGCCGGCAAGCACGGCACGCTGGACATGCAGCGCGTCCATGAAGGCGATCACGTCGCTGGCCAACGCCGAGGGCTGGGCATTGCGTGGGGTTGCGGCAGACAGGAAGCGGGTCTGCCCGTAACCACGTACATAGGGCACCAGCACCCGGTAGCCTTTTGCCGCCAGGGCGGGTGCAACTTGTTCGAAGCTGTGAATGTCATACGGCCAGCCATGCAGCAGGATCACCACCGGGCCATCGGCCGGGCCTTGCTCTACGTAGGCCACATCGAGCACGCCAGCGTTGACGTGTTTCAGCGGGCCAAAAGCATCCGCCGTTGTGGCGGCTGGCTGGGGCTGCTGTGGTGCAGCCGTGGCCATGTTTGCCGCCATCAGGCCAAGCGGCAGCAGGGCACAGGCGAGCAGCGTACGGCTGAAGCGGTGTGGCAGGGCGGTGGTCGAGTGGCGGACAGGCATCGGGCATCTCCTTGGCGAAACCATCGGGGCAGATTGATGGGTACCAGTAAAGGTGACGGCTGTATCGCAGATGTGTCCGTTGCACCTGCATGAAACGTTCTTGTGTATCACATCTCACTTTACATACATGAAGATACAAATGCCGTACGGCAGAGAGTTTTGCTGCTTCTGCTACGATCGCCAGCTTTCCCGGCCATGGAGAGGCCCATGCATTACGTCGTGATTGAACCTCATCGCAGTGAATACCCGCGGCCCATCCGCTTCGCCAAGGGCACCTTGCTGGACATTGGCCCGCGTTACGAGGGCGAGGCAGGGTGGCAGAACTGGTACCTCTGTACCTGCACCGGCCAGGAACCCGGCTGGGTTCCAGCCCAATTGATCGAGCGGCTCAGCGTCTGCCAGGGCAGGGCGCTGGACCACTATTCGGCGCATGAGCTGGATGTCGACCCGGGGCAGTTGGTGCAGATGGTGCGCCAGCTCAATGGCTGGGTCTGGTGTCGGCGCCATGGCGATGACGAGCTTGGCTGGTTGCCAGAGCAAAAGCTTCAGCGGCTGACCTGAAGTGCCCCATCGATCAGCACCTGCTCCGTGCACAGGATGCGCGCGTAATCCATAGCCAGGTTGCTCAACGACAACGCATGTACATCCTCCGCGGGCCAAAGCCGTCCTTGCAGGTCGTGCTGGTCAAAGGTAAAGCAGGCATCTTCAACCACCACCACATCGAAACCGAGATTGCCCGCCGAGCGTGCGCTGGCTTCCACGGAGTTGTTGGTAATCACCCCGGCGATGACCAGTGCTTTGATGCTGCGCGCGTGCAGCCATCGCTCCAGGCCGGAGTTGGCGAAGGCATCGGGTACATGTTTGTCGAACACTGTCTCGTTGGCCAGCGGGGTAAATGCGGGCTGGAATTCGCAGCCGGACTGGCCCGGCCAGAACACTGAGTCCACCGACCGGGAGAGGTGGCGCACATGGACCACCGGGCGTCCTGACTGACGCCATGCCGCCAGCAGTTCGCCCATGCGCAGTTCTGCCTCGGGGTTGTTGCGCCGGCCCAGGCGCGGGTGATGGATGCCAACCTGAAGGTCGATCAGCAACAGCGCTGCGTTGGTGGTTAAAGCGGTCACGACGAGATAGCACTCCTTGGCAGGTTCGAGCGATTGCCTTTGGCACAGCGTAGCGTGGATAACCGTAAAAAAAAATTGCAGCAACGCCCTGCCAGTCCATGCCACTGGGCGGTGCCGTGGCCGGGTTGGTGGGGATCGCAGCGCGCCAGTCTTCACATCTGATCCGCTTTTTTTCCACAAACCTGAATCTGTAACGGTATCAGCGCTGGCCCGACAATAAGCCCATTCCCGTATCACACTTGTAGAGGTTCCAATGGGCAAGCTCGCGCTATTCCTGGGTGGTTTTCTGCTGCTGACCATTCTGATCGGTATTCTTGGCACCATTCCGCCAAGCTGACGTTCACCACCCACATCCCTCGCGGCCTGCCAGTCCTCCGGGCGGGCCCTTTCCTCTTTCTTGTTGGCCGATTCACCCTACCCGTTTGTACGATAAGTCGTTCTTTGCACTAGGAAAACTGTCCACAAAAAACGTGGGTAGGTCTGTGGATAAAGTGCTGCAAGCCAAGCCTGTGGCGGGCTCTGTTAAATTGAGCAGAATTTGAACAGTGATTTCAGAGGGTGTTTCAGCAGGCCAGGCCGGCGCGGCGCAGGGCCGTCAGCAGGTCGCGTACCCGTGCCGGCAGTTCGCCGGCTGGGTACACAGCGTGCATTTGCGGGTTCTGGCCGTTGCTTGAGGTCAGGCGGTACTGCGGGCATACCCGCACCAGTCGCCCGGCCTTGACTTGTGCTTCGCCGACCCAGGCGGCCAGGCGGGCGATGCCGGCGCCGGCCAGGGTGCTGTGATACACCGCGTTGCCAGAGTCCAGGCGCAGCCTGGGCCTGGGGCGCAGGCTGGTAATCTGGCCGTCGCGGCAGAAGTGCCAGGCCTTGAGGATGCGCGGGGCAGTGTGCAGGATCAGCGCGTGGCCTTCGAGGTCCTGCGGGTGTTGTGGTGTGCTGGCCAGGGCCAGGTATTCAGGGCTCGCATACAGGTGGCGCCGGTAATCCCACAGCGGGTAGCCGATCAGTTCGCTCGACTGTGGGAATGCACCGCGCACCACGAAATCGAATTTGCCTTGCAACGGGTCCAAGGCCCCGTCGCTGTACTGCACATCCAGGGTTACCTGGGGGTGGCAGCGGGAAAACTCGGCAAGTACCTGCGGCAGAACATGTTCACCCAGTACCTGCGGCACGGCGAAGCGGATCCAGCCTTGTGCGCTGCCACTGAGCGCGGCCAGTTCGTCGGCGGCATCACGTTGCACATCCAGCAAGCGTTCAGCGTGTGGCAGCAGGCGCTCGCCGGCTTCGGTCAGGGTCACGGCATTGGCGTTGCGGTTGAGCAGTTTGTTCCCGGCGTTGTCTTCCAGGGTTTGTACCGCGCGGGTTACCGCGCTGGGGGAGCGCCCCAGGGCGCGGGCGGCGGCGACAAAGCTGCGCTTGTGCGCCACGCTGACGAACGCCTGAATTTCCCGCAACATGTCCAAAGCCATTGCCTGCTCCTTATTGCAGTTTTCGCAATACGGCATTTCAACACAAGCGCGGCGCTTTGATTAGCCTTGCAGGCGTCTTCACTGCCTGGAACCGCGTCATGATGGATATCGCTGTGCTTTCCGTGTTCGCCTTCACCGCGGGGTTGATCGACGCCGCCGTGGGTGGCGGTGGTTTGATCCAGATCCCCGCCTTGTTCAACGTACTGCCCACCGCGCAACCTGCGGCATTGCTCGGTAGCAACAAGCTGGCGTCGGTGTGTGGCACGGCCTTCGCTGCGCGTTCGTTCATCCGCAGGGTGACGCTGGACTGGGGGTTGATCGTGCCGGCGGCGCTCAGTGCCTTCATCATGTCGTTCGCCGGTGCCGCCACAGTGTCGCTGGTGCCGCCCAGCGTGATGCGCCCGGCGGTGCTGGTGCTGATCGTGCTGATGGCCATCTACACATTTTGCAAGAAGGACTTCGGCACACTGCACAAACCCGCAAGTATCGGCCGCAAGGAGCAGTGCCTGGCGCTACTGATCGGTGGCGCGATCGGCTTTTACGATGGCCTGTTCGGCCCGGGCACTGGCAGCTTCCTGATCTTCCTGTTCATCCGCTTCTTTGCGTTGGATTTCCTGCACGCCTCGGCGTCGGCAAAGGTGGTGAACATCGCCACAAACCTGGCGGCACTGGTGTTCTTCGTGCCATCAGGCAACGTGCTGTACGCCATCGCCTTGCCCATGGCGCTGTGCAACATCCTCGGTGCGCTGACTGGTACCTGGCTGGCAGTGCGCAAGGGCGCGGGCTTTGTGCGCGGGCTGTTCCTGGTGCTGTTGTGCGTGCTGATCGCCAAGTTGACGTGGGACTTGCTGGCCGCCTAGATCACATCACCTGGCGTTGCAGTTCAGCCTGCTCGACACGGTTGCGGCCATGGGCCTTTGCCCGGTACAGCGCCTGGTCGGCGCGCGCCAGCAGTTCGTCGAGGGTGGGGGCCGGCATGTCGGCGGCGCAGCCGGCCAGGCCGATGCTGACAGTAATCCGCAGGTGCTGCTCGGCTTGCATCACATGCAGGTCCTGCACGGCGCGACGCAGGCGTTCGGCAGTGAACCTGGCCCGGTCTGGCGCCATGCCCGGGAGTACAACGACAAATTCCTCGCCGCCCAGGCGGGCGATCAGTTCGCCATCGTGTAGCTGGTCCTGCAGGGTGCCGGCGAACTGGCGCAGCACCTGATCACCGACCGCATGGCCGTGGGCATCATTGATCGACTTGAAGTGGTCGATATCCAGCATCATCAGGGTCAGCGGCAGCGCCTGGGCGTGTTGCTGGCGGCTTTCCAGCAGCGTGTTTGCGCGGCGAGTGAAAGCACTGCGGGTGAGCACGCCGGTGAGGTGGTCGATGGTGGCCTGATGCGCCAGGCGGGCCATGAGGCTGCGGTTGGCCTGGCTGACGCAGGCCACCACCAGCGGCCCGAGCACCAGCATGGCGATGCCCAGGCGCGCCGACAGCAGCGTGGTCACCCCGGGCTCGCTTTGCGGAACGCTGAAATGCATGAGGTTTTGCGCCACCGCCACGATCAGCGTGCTGCCGGCGGTGAGTGTCAGCAGCGAGACCAGGAACGGCGAGTACGTCCAGGCACACCACAGCAGCGCGGCAATCGGGAAGGCAATGGCCCCGGGGCCACCGAAGGCAATGCTGAACGCCAGCGAGGCCAGCAGCACCAACAACGGCGCCAGGCGGATGGCCTGGGCACCACCGCGTACCAGGGCGCGTGCCGAGGGAGCCGTCAGCAGCACTGGCAGCACCAGCACGCTGGTGGAAAATTGTTCACTGAACCAGGCCAGCCAGGTGGCGCGCAGGGACTGTTCGAACCACGGCGTGGCCATTACCGCCGCCATGCTGGCCGCCACTATCGCCGCGGCGGCACAGGCGCCGAACACGCTCAGCACGCCGTGGGGGGTACGCATGCGCCGGTGCAAGCGCGGCAAACGCGAGAGCAGTAGCCAGAGGGTGACCACCACGCCCAGGTTGCACAGGTTGAACCACAGGGCCGGTAACCAGGCGCTGCCACACAACAAGTCGGCGCCGACCATGGCCAGCCAGACCAGGGTAAAGCCTGTCGGCGTGGCTTGCCGGGGGTAGCGCAGCAGCACGCCGGCCAGTACCGCATTGACCGGCCAGAACAGCGACAGAGATTCGATCGGGCGGGCCAGGATGCCGCCCAGCGTCAGGGCGAAGGTCAGGCCAAGTAGAACGACGTAGTGCAACAAGCGCGAATGGGCTGGAAAAACCATGGGCTCGACCGGCAAAGCGGAAACGAAATCCAGGACAACGGCTTGAAGCACCTGGGGCGACTGCGCATAAGTGTGTTTCGTCAGGGGACTTGATGTCAATCTGCCGCGATCGGTCGAGATAATGCCAAATTGCCTTCATTCGAGACGGGTCACCTCACAGCCCGAAGAACCACGGCACCATCAACACGGTCACCAGCATCACCAGTACGGTGAACGGTACGCCAACTTTGACGAAATCGGCGAAGCGGTATTGCCCTGGGCCCAATACCAGGGTGTTCACCGGCGATGACACCGGGGTCATGAACGCCGCCGAGGCGGCCAGCGCTACGGTCATGGCAAACGGGTAGGGTGACATGCCCAGCTGCGTGGCGGTGCTGACGGCCACAGGTGCCATCAATACTGCAGTGGCCGTGTTGGAGATGAACAGGCCGATCACCGCCGTGACTGCAAACAGGCAGGCAAGGATGGCGCTGGGGCCGGCACCGCCCAGCACGCTGACCAGGCCGCCCACTGCCAGGTCGATGCCACCGGTCTTCTGCAGTGCCTGTGCAAAAGGCAGCATACCGACGATCAGCACCAGGCTTTGCCAGTGGATGGCCCGGTAGGCGCTGTTCATGTCGATGCAGCGGCCTGCGCCCATCAGCAGGCAGCCGATCAGCGCGGCAATCACATTGGGTACCGCGCCGCTGACCATCAGCCCGACCATCACCGCCAGGCTCAGCAACGCCTGTGGTGCGCGGGTGCGGGCCGGCGCGACCAAGTCTATTTCCGCGGGCAGGCTCAGGACCAGGAAGTCCTTGGGCTTGCTTTGCAACTGGCGCACGGCTTTCCACGGGCCAACTACCAGCAGGGTGTCGCCCAGGCGCAGCTTTTCCTCTACCAGCTGTTCTTCGATCGCCACCTGCTCGCGGCGCAAGCCGACCACGTTGAGGTCGAAGCGAGTGCGGAAGGCCAGGTCGAGGATACTCTTGCCGAGCAGTTTCGAACCTGGTGGCAGCATGACCTCGGCCATGCCCAGCTCCTGGGACTGGTCGATGAAGTAGGCGGCCTTGAAGTGCAGCGGCTCCAGTTGCATGGTCTGGCACAGGCTGCGCAGGTCGTCGCGGTTGGCGAACAGGTCGAGCAGCAGTACATCGCCCTGGTGCAGCACGGTGCTGGAGTCGGCGGCGATCACCCTCGTGGTGAACTTGTGCTGGCGCTCGATGCCGATCACGTTGGCGCCATGTCGGGTGCGCAGCTCCAGCTCACCCAGGGTATGACCGATCAGCGGCGAGTGGGGACGGATGCGCAGGCGCCGTTCACGGCCGTTGAGCTTGTAGTCCAGCACCAGGTCCAACAGGGTGCGGCGGCTTTCCACACGGCCGTCCTTGCGCACTTCGCCATTCAGCCAGTGTCGGGTCAACAGCATGTAGCCGATGCCCAGCACCAGCACCACCAGGCCGAACGGGGTGAAACTGAAGAAGCTGAAGCCCACTTCGCCATGGCGCACCAGCTCGCTGTGCACCACCACGTTGGGCGGTGTGGCCACCAGGCTGAGCATGCCGCTGATCAGGCCGGCGAAAGCCAGCGGCATCATCAGGCGGGCGGGCGAAAGCTGCAGGCGTGCGGCGATGCTCAGCACCACCGGAATGAAAATGGCCACCACGCCGGTGGAGCTCATCATTGACCCCAGCCCCGCCACGGCCACCATCAGCAGCACCAGCAGGCGCGCCTCGCTGTTGCCGGCCCGCTCGCTCATCCATTCGCCGATACGGTAGGCAATGCCGGTGCGCACCAGGCCTTCACCGATCACGAACAGGGCGGCGATCAATACCACATTGGGATCACTGAAACCGGCCAGCGCCTGCTCCACGGTGAGGATGCCCGATAGCGGCAGGGCGAGGATCACCAGCAGCGCGACCACGTCCATGCGTGGACGGTTGATGACGAACAGGGTGATGACGATGGCCAGCAGGCCGAGGACCCAGAGCAGCTCTTGGTTCATGGGGAGGGGGTGTTCCTTCACACGGGGGCACGATAGACAGTAGCAGCCAGTGTGCCGGATTGTGCTGAAGGAGGTGTTGATGTGCTGCAAGAAAAGGGGCTGCACAGCAGCCCCGGAGTCACCCGATCAGTGACGGTGGCGGTGACGGTGCTTGCCATTGTTGTCGCCCAGGTGGTTGCCGATGGCACCACCGGCTGCGCCACCCAGGCCGGCACCCACGGTGGAGCCGGTCCTGCCGCCTACCGCGCCGCCCAGCAGCGAACCGCCGACCGAACCCAGGCCACCGCCGATGGCTGCTTCGGTACGGTTGCCCTTGCGTGCACCTACCGCACTGCCGGCTGCGCCGCCGAGGCCGGCGCCGATGGCCGCCCCCGTCTTGCCGCCGATCTGTTGACCGACAACGTTACCCAGAACACCACCCAGGCCACCGCCAATGGCGGCGGTACCGTCACCGGCGAAAGCGCCCTGGCACAGCAGCAGGCCGAGGGCAAGGGAAGGCAGAGTCAGACGCATGATACGAACCTCAAAGGAATCATCAGGTTAAGGTGCCGCGCAACGGGCGGCTGGCCAGGGTTGAAAAAGACGCTTCAGCGGTAATAGCGGTCACCACGATAGCGACGATAGTCATCATCATCGTCGTCACGGTCATGCCGATGGTGGTGGCGATGGTCACGATCACGGTCACGCCAGCCATCGTCGTCGTCATGATAGCGATGGCTATGGCACCCTGCGGTCAGCAGGACAACGGCAATCAGCGAAAGGCTTGCAAGACGGGTCATCACGATATAGGTCCTTGATCCGCAAAGGTTTACGGCACACCTTCTGAGACTGGAAAGGATCCATTTGGTTTCGCTGGCAGGCAAAAATTTGTCGTGCCAGCGATGAGCGGCGGGCAGAGTTTGGAATCAGTGGGTTGGCTGAATCGCCAGAACCACGCCGTTGGTGATCTGCACCAGCACGTAGCGCCCCCCCATGTTTACCCAGTGGCTTTCCTTTTCCGGTGCGGGCAGGCCCTTGGCTTTCCAGTCCTTGATTGCCTGGTCATCCCGTTTGTATTGGTCCGGTGCCTTGTCGCCGACCTTGAGTTCGCGGTTGTGGGTTTCTGGCGCGGTGATGCTTTCTTCGCTGGAGGGAGCTGCGGTAGCAGCGAGAGGCAGGCAGGTAAGGGCGGCGAACAGCAGGTAGTGCAATTTCATGACGATCTCCTTGTGACGGAATGCCTTATCTGCGACAGCCTCCTGCGCGCGACAATTCACTCTCGATGCTTGCCAGTGCTAGAGTCGCCTTCTTTTTTACCCTGAGGATGGAACATGCGTGCGATTCTGCCGATGGCCGTGGCGCTGATGCTGGTCGGTTGTGCTTCTGCGACCATGGAAACGGCCCGCGGCGGCAAGCCGACCGCGCAGCTCGACTCGCACAAGGCGCCGGAACTGGTGGCCCAGTGCATCCAGTTCAGCTGGCAGGAAGAGAAGGTGTTCGGAGACGACGCCAGTGGTTATCTGGAACCACGCAAGCAGGGGGGCTTCACGGTGTATACCCGTGAGGCGGAGGCATTCGTGGATGTGTACCCGCAGGCGGGTGGGGCGCGGGTGGATTACTACGCGCAGAAGAACGACGGTGTGGCGCTGCAGCGCCGGGCGGCAGCGGCGACCTGCCTGTAACGTCAAAACACATTCCCCTGTGGGAGCGGGTTCACCCGCGAATGCGTCGGTACATTCAACACCGCATTCGCGGGTAAACCCGCTCCCACAGTGACCGCGCCAGCTTTACAATTTTTAGCAATGCAGTCCTGTCGCAGGGAGATTGGTGGGGGCTAGCATGAGCCCCCACCAATCAATGAAGACACCATGGACCGCTCATTGCAACTCAACCGCGCCAGCTGGGATGAACGTGCCCCGCTGCACGCTGCTTCCAACGACTATGAAGTCGAACGGCTCGTCCAGCATCCCGAGCGCCTTTCCGAAACCGTACGCTTCGACCTGCCATTGCTCGGCAATATCGACGGCCTCAACGTCGTCCACCTGCAGTGCCATATCGGCACCGATACCCTCTCGCTGGCGCGCCTTGGCGCCAAGGTCTGTGGCCTGGACTATTCCGCGGCTTCGCTGGCCGAGGCGCGTGCGTTGGCCCAGCGCTGTGCGGCACCCATCGCGTATGTCGAGTCCGATGTCTACGCCGCCGACAAGGTGCTGCCGGCTGACACGTTCGACCTGGTCTACACCGGCATTGGCGCGCTCTGCTGGCTGCCTCGCATCGAGCCGTGGGCGCGTACGGTCGCAGCCCTGCTGAAGCCCGGCGGGCGGTTGTTCCTGCGCGACGGGCACCCGATGCTGATGGCGGTCAACGAAGACCACCAGGACCGCCTGCAACTCGAATACCCGTATTTCGAGCACGAAGAACCGACGGTGTGGCACAACGACCAGACCTACGTCGAAACCGAGCAGCGCCTTTCCCACACCGAAACCCATGAGTGGAACCACGGCCTGGGCGAGGTGATCAGCGCCTTGCTGGCCCACGGCCTGCAACTGACCGCCCTGGTCGAGCACCAGAGCATCCCCTGGGAGGCGCTGCCGGGGCAGATGGTCAAGGGCGATGACGGTGAATATCGCCTGCGCGAGCAGCCCGCACGCCTGCCCCTGAGCTACACCCTGGTGGCAGTAAAAGTCTGATCAGGACAGGTAGCCACCGTCGACATTGAGCGCGGTACCGGTGGTGTAGCTGGAAGCATCGCTGGCCAGGTACAACACGGCACCGGCCATTTCCTTGGGGTCGGCCACGCGCTTGAGCGGGATATGCTGCAGCGCGGCATTGAGAATGGCGTCGTTCTTCACCAGTGCCGAAGCGAACTTGGTGTCGGTCAGGCCCGGCAGCAGGGCGTTGCAGCGAATACCGAACGGCGCGCACTCCTTGGCGAAGACCTTGGTCATGTTGATGACCGCCGCCTTGGTCACCGAATAGATGCCCTGGAACAGGCCGGGCGAAACCCCGTTGATCGACGCCACGTTGATGATGCTGCCGCCACCTTGTTCGCGCATCAGCTTGCCGGCCTCGACTGACATGAAGAAGTAGCCACGGATGTTCACGTCCACGGTCTTCTGGAAAGCACCCGGGTCGGTATCCAGCACGTTGCAGAACTGTGGGTTGGTAGCTGCATTGTTGACCAGGATGTCGAGCCGCCCGAACTGTTCGCGGATGCCGGCAAACACATGCTGGATCTGCTCCAGTTCACCAATGTGGCAAGCCACTGCCGTTGCCTTGCCGCCGGCGGCGATGATGGCTTCGGCCACCTGCTGGCAACCGTCGAGCTTGCGGCTGGACACGATCACGTGGGCGCCTTGCTGGGCCAACAGGTGGGCGATGGCTTCGCCGATGCCACGGCTGGCGCCGGAAACGAAGGCAATCTTGCCGTCGAGGTCGAACAGGTGGGTCTTGGACATGTTTTTTTCCTTGTTATCCGTCGTCGAGGTCGGGGCTCAGAGGCTGGACTTGGCAATGACCTGCAAGGTCATCTGTTCCAGCAAGCGGTTCATGTGGATGAACTGGGCGAAGCGCTTGTCCTGGGTCTGGCCGTGGTAATAGCGGTAGTAGATCTGCTGGACGATGCCGGCCAGGCGGAACAGGCCATAGCAATAGTAGTAATCGAAGTTGTCCAGGCGGATGCCGGCGCGCTCGGCGTAGTAATCGACGAACTGGCGGCGGGTGAGCATGCCCGGCGCGTTGCTCGGCTGGCGACGCATCAGCTGCACCGGCGCCGGGTCGTCGGCCTCGATCCAGTAGGCCAGGCTGTTGCCCAGGTCCATCAGCGGGTCGCCGAGGGTGGCCATTTCCCAGTCCAGCACACCGATGATGCGCATGGGGTTGCCAGCATCGAGGATCACGTTGTCGAAACGGTAGTCGTTGTGCACGATGCCGGGCCGCGGGTGGTCGGCGGGCATTTTCTCGTGTAGCCAGGCGGTCACCTGTTCCCAGCGCGGTGCGTCGGGGGTCAGGGCCTTTTCATAGCGGCTGGTCCAGCCCTCGATCTGGCGCTGCACATAGCCTTCCGGTTTGCCCAGGTCGGCCAGGCCGCAGGCGTTGTAGTCCACCTGGTGCAGTTCCACCAGCCGGTCGATGAAGCTCTTGCACAGGGCTTCGGTGCGGTTGGCGTCAAGGTCCAGTTCGGCTGGGATGTCGGAGCGCAGGATGATGCCCTTGACCCGCTCCATCACATAGAACTCGCCGCCGATAAGGCTGCTGTCGGTGCAATGCACATAGGCCTTGGGGCAGTAGGGGAAGCCGCTGTTCAGTTGGTTCAGGATGCGAAACTCGCGGCCCATGTCATGGGCCGACTTGGCCTTCTGCCCGAACGGCGGACGGCGCAGCACGAAGTCGCGGCCTGGGTAGCTGACCAGGTAGGTGAGGTTGGAGGCGCCGCCAGGGAACTGGCTGATGCTCGGCAGGCCATCCAGGCCGGGGATATTGGCCTTGAGGTAAGGGTCGATGACAGCCGCGTCGAGTTCTTCGCCGGGGCGTACCTGGGTGGACTGGTCGGTGAGCGTCATGCGTTTTCCTTATTCTCGATCGCAAGGACTATTGGCTAATCTAATGGTCGGCCGGTGATGGGACAAGCGTGCCAGATGGCATATAGGTGAGGGTGTTGCTGCCTGATCAACTGCCTTGATAAGGCGACTGGCTTGCCGGCATAGGGCCCGAACAGGCGGGCAAAAAAAAACCGAAGCCGGTCAGGCTTCGGTTTTTCGATCATCCGCTATTTCCAGCCCTCAGGACGGGAACAGCTCGCTGAGCTTCATCGACAGCATCATGTCACCTTCGACGCGCAGCTTGCCGCCCATGAATGCCTGCATGCCATCGGTTTCGCCGCTGACGATACCCTTCAGGGTTTCGCTGTCCATCACCAGAGTGCAGTTGGCATCCGGGTTTTCGCCTTCCTGCAGGTCGCAGGTGCCATCCTTCACGATCAGTGCGTAGTGCTTGCCTTCGTCGGTGATGTTGAAGCCGAACACCAGGTCCAGGCCGGCGGCAGCGGATGGGTTGAACTTCTCTTGCATCTTTTTAACGGCATCAGCTACGGAGGTCATGGCGCATTCCTTATAGAGTGATTTACACGTCCCCGCAGGGACACAACAAGCCGGGCTCATCGATAGGTGACAAGCTCCGGCGCCCTCAACAGCTGCACATGGGCCTGGCTGTTGAAGGAGGCCAGTGCCACGTCGCGGCCGCGGAACTTCAGCTGGCTGAGCGACGTGTTGATGATCTGCCAGTTCAGCGCGAACGCCTGGCCGGGGGTAATACGGGTAACCAGGTGGAGCAGGGCGGCAATGGTGCCGCCCGAGGTGAAGATGGCGATATTGTCGCCGCTACCGGCGGCATCCAGTACGCGCTGCAGGCCGCCTTGCACCCGAGCGGTGAACGCCTGCCAGGTCTCCAGGCCATCGTCGGCATGTTCGCCATCGTGCCAGCGCTGCACCATCAGTGCGAAAAGGCGCTGGAACTCGCTGCGGTGCTGTGCGCCATTGCGCAGGATGTGCAGGGCGTCGGGTTCCTGCGGCAGCAGCCCTGGTAACAGCGCACGGATCACCCCATCGGCATCGAACTCATTGAATGCTGTATCGGTCTCAACAGCCGGCACCGGGCAGCCATTGGCGCGCAACGCTTCCAGGGCCAGGCGCGCGGTATCCTGCTGTCGGCGCAGATCGCCTGCCACGCAGCGGTCCAGCCGCAAACCGAGCTGGGCCAGGTGCTCACCCAGGGCCTGGCTCTGGCGCACGCCCACGGGCGAGAGGACATCGTAGTCATCGGCGCCGAAGGAGGCTTGGCCATGTCGGATCAGGTAGAGATTGCCCACGAAAGGTTCCGGCCTGTTGGAGGTTGCTGCGAGGTTAGGATGCGGCACACGGGCTGTCAACGAAAAAACATACAAGCGTTTGAAAAGGTTGTTTGAAAGGTGCTGCCAGCGTTTGCCACGGCTGGCAGCACCTCAGGCGCAACGGTATGCTTGCTACAGTTACGCGCCGTAGTGGCGCATGTCTTTAAGGAGTCAATGTGGAGTTTCTTGCTGAATACGCAAGCTTTCTCGCCAAAACCGCCACCCTGGTCATCGCCATCCTGATAGTGCTGTCGGCTATCGCCGGGCTGCGCGGCAAGGGGCGGCGCAAATCGGGTGGGCAATTGCAGGTCACTCGCCTGAACGAGTTCTACAAGGACCTGCGCGAGCGCCTGGAATCCGGCCTGCTCGACAAGGCCCAGCTCAAGGCCTTGCGCAAGCAGCAGGCCAAGGCGGAAAAGCGGCAGAAGAAGGGCAAGGCCGAGGAAAAGGGCCGGGTCTTCGTGCTGGACTTCGATGGCGACATCAAAGCTTCTGCCACCGAAAGCCTGCGCAACGAAATCACCGCGCTGCTGACCCTCGCCACCCCGCGTGACGAAGTTGTGCTGCGCCTGGAAAGCGGTGGCGGCCTGGTGCACAGCTACGGCCTGGCCGCATCGCAGCTGGCGCGCATTCGTCAGGCCGGCATCCCGTTGACCGTGTGCATCGACAAGGTGGCCGCCAGCGGCGGCTACATGATGGCCTGCATCGGCGAGAAGATCGTCAGCGCACCGTTCGCAGTACTGGGTTCCATCGGCGTGGTGGCGCAACTGCCCAACGTGAACCGCCTGCTGAAGAAGCACGACATCGATTTCGAAGTGCTGACCGCCGGTGAATACAAGCGCACCCTGACCGTGTTCGGCGAGAACACCGAGAAGGGCCGGGAGAAGTTCCAGGAAGACCTGGACATCACCCACCAGCTGTTCAAGGACTTCGTTGCCCGCTATCGCCCGCAGCTGCATATCGACGAAGTGGCCACCGGCGAAGTCTGGCTGGGCGTTGCGGCACTCAACCGCAAGCTGGTGGACGAGCTGCAGACCAGCGACGAGTACCTCAGCGAACGCGCGCGCAACGCCAACCTGTTCCATTTGCACTACGCCGAACGCAAGAGCTTGCAGGAGCGAATCGGCATGGCTGCCAGTGGCACCGTGGAGAACACAGTGGTGGGCTTGTGGAGTAAACTCGGCCGCCTGCGCTAACACCTTGAACCCGTTGAAATTTTTTTTCGTTCAGGGGGTTGCAAGGTTAAAGGAATGAAGACATAATGGCGCCCATCGAAACGCAGCAAACTTTGAAAAAGGTTCAGCGTTTCAAGGAGATAGCGAAGCGCAAGCTGCTAGATCCGACCTTTGAGGCCGAGTAGCAAAGTGGTTATGCTCCGGATTGCAAATCCGTCTACGCCGGTTCGATTCCGACCTCGGCCTCCACCATTCGAAAGCCCCGCAGATTAACGTCTGCGGGGTTTTTCTTTGTGGGTAAAAAAATCCAAGTGTTTCGAAATAGAAGGCATGGAGTTCCGAAACTTAAACCTTTCGAGCGCTTGGCGATAGCGCCGACGCGGCGGTAAAGGCGCTCGGTGATTCCCTCTTTCGAGTGTCCCAGCAACACGCTCGCATCGCTCAGATCGTGAGTTTCAGCGGAGCGTTAGTTGCCGGTCGTGAATGGCTGATTTCGACACTGAGCGAACATCTGTAACCGGGGCCGCTTCGCGGCCATCGCCGGCAAGCGCGGCTCCCACAGGTACAGCGCATGCCTGAAGGCTGGTGATGTTCCTGTGGGAGCTGGCTTGCCGGCGATGAGGCCTGCACTGACAACAGATCTCTGGATCAGTGTTCGCTCCGGGTCGAAAGCTGCCGTACGTGACAGGCCGCTATCGACCCAAAGCGGCCATTGCGCAAGTACTGCTATTGCTCATTTTTCAAGGCCGGCGCAAACCCTGTGGGAGCGGGTTTACCCGCGAAGCAGGCAACGCGGAGGATGGCACGGGCTTCGCCCGTGTTCGCGGGTAAACCCGCTCCCACAAAGATCACCTCAGATACGAATGTCCGCTATGGGTCGATAGCGGCCTGTCGCGTACGGCAGCTTTCGACCTAAAGCGGATAACTGTCCAATCCTCTGTGGTCAGTACCGGCCTCATCGCCGGCAACCGCGGCTGCCACCGGTACCGCACAGGAATGGCAGCCGCTCAGGGGATTGCAGCCACGCCGTCATTGTTGCACCCTCATCACTCATTCTGGCACGGGAGGGCAGCATGGACTGGAGTGACATGCGGATCTTCCTGGCGATTGCTCGCAGTGGCTCGTTGGGAGGGGCCGCCAGGGCGCTGGAGGTCAGTCACCCGACGGTCGGGCGACGCTTGCAGGTGCTCGAACAGGCCAGTGGGCAAGCGTTTTTCCTGCGCACTGCCCAAGGGCTGGTGCTCACCGACAATGGCGAGCGGATTCTCGACCTGGCCCTCGCCATGGAGCACAGTGCCCTGGCCATCGAACGTCGCCTGGCGGGGCATGGCGATCAGCCGGAGGGGCTGTTGCGCATCTCCTCGGCCGACTGGTTCGCCTGCCATGTGCTGTCGCCGGTGCTGGCCGAACTGGTACGGCGGTATCCGTTGATCGTGCCCGAAGTCATCGCCGGGCATCGGCTGTTCGACCTTGCCCGCCGCGATGCCGACATCGCTTTTCGCATCGTGCCCTTCACCGAACCCGACATCGTCCAGCGCAAGCTGACGACCTTGCCGTACGGGCTCTACACCGCGTTGCATGCTCCGGCGCCACAACCGGGCGGCGAGGGGCTGGGGTTGATCCTGATGAACGTTGCCCAGGCCCATTACCCGGATGTGCACTGGCTACAGCAGCGCTACCCGCTGGCCCGCACCGTGTTCACGAGCAGCAGCCGGACGGTCCAGGCGCAGATGTGCGCGCAAGGGCTTGGGGTCGCCGTGTTGCCACGCGTGCTCGGCGACGCGGTGCCGGGCCTGCGGCTGCTGGATGAGCACCAGCCACCCCCGGGGCGGGACATCTGGATGGGCTATCACCGCGACATGCGCCAGCTGGACCGACTGCGCGCCCTGGCCGACCTTGCCTCCAGCATGATTGGCACGGGGTAGCAGGTTGCCGACGCTCAGCTCGGGCGCATCGCCGCTGCCTCCGCCAGTGGTGCCGGCTGCCGCGCCAACGTCAGGCTCAGCGCAACTCCCACGGCCAGGCAGGCGGCCATGCACAGCACGGCGATCATGAAGGCGTGGGTGATGCGGGCGGCCGTTGCCTGCTCACCAAGCAGGCTGTAGAAAACGCCGCCGATGAGGGCTACGCTCAGCGAGGTGCTGATCTGCAAGGTCGCGCTGGTGATGCCTGCGATCATTCCGGCATATGCCGGTGCGACCCGGCCCGTGACCAGGCGCATCAAGGTCGGCAAGGCCAGCCCTTGTCCCAGCCCGATCAGGAACAGAGTGGCCGTCACGGACGTGAAGGGCGGGGCAAGGCCAGGCGCAGTCACCGACATCAGCCAACCCAGCCATAGCAACCCGATCACCTCCAGCCCCATGCCTACGGGGTTCAGGTAACCGCCGAGGACGCGCCTGAGCAGGGGAACCGAGAGCGGGCCGATCAGGAAGCCGGCGCCGAACGGCAGGAAGACCAGGCCGGCATGCAGTGCGGTCATATGCAGTGCGCCTTGCAGGTAGATCGAAAACAGCAGGAAGAACACGCCAATGGCGTAGAAGCACAGCGCTACCAATAACGCCCGGCCCAGCCCGTGGGCTTGCAGCGCGGCCGGGGCCAGCAAAGGGGTTCCGCCGGTGCGGTGCAGGCGCGCCTCGTAGCGCCAGAACAACGCCCCCAGTACAGGCACTGCGGCGAGCGACAGTACCGCCCACCAAGGCCATCCCGCTTCGCGGCCCTCGATCAACGGCACGATCAGGGCGCCGAGGGCCAGCATCGACAACGCCGTGCCCACCAGGTCCAGCTTGCTCGCCTGCAGCGCACGGGTGTCCTTGAGCACGGGGATACCGAATGCAATCACTAGCAATGCAATCGGCAGGTTGACCAGGAATATCGCGCGCCAGCCCATGCCGAACAGGTCGAGCGCAATCAGCACGCCGCCCAGCGCCTGGCCGAGCACAGACGCCAGGCCAAACACGGCCCCGTACAGGCTCAGGGCCAATGACCTTTCCGCTGCCGGGAAAATCGCCTGCACCGAGGCGAGTGCCTGCGGCGCCATCACGGCGGCGCTTACGCCCTGCAAGGCGCGCCCGAGCACCAGTACCCATGGTGCAGCCGCCACGCCGCACAGCAGCGAAGCAGCGGCAAAGCCCAGCAGGCCCATGAAGAACATCCGCCCGCGACCGTACAGGTCGCCGAGTCGTCCGCCGGTGATCAGCGTCACGGCATAGAGCGTCGCGTAGGATGCGATCACCAGCTGCTCGGCAGAGGCACCTGTGCCCAGGTCGGCCTGTATCGAGGGCAGCGCGACGTTGACGATGAAGAAATCCAGCGGAGGCAGAAACGCACCGACCAGCAAGATGGCGAACATCAACCAGCGCCGGGGTTCGCTGGCTTCGTTTTCGATTCGAGACATGACAGGCATCCTGTGTGGCAACTCAGGTTCGATACGCGTGCAGGCCAGGTTTCCTGGAGGGTTGTCGCCCCGCTCGTGCCTGGCCGATGGGCCACACTCTAGGGAATCACATCCCGGCGCGCGCCTTACGAAACTGCACGGGCAACGTTCATTGCTGTCAGTCTCGCTGGCACCTCAGCGTGGGGTAGGGTGGTTGGGCTTGCGGTCATCGCGGTCGGCTTGCCGGGCCTCGGCGCGTACCACCAGCCAGATACCGACCGCCGACAGCGCCATTCCCGCTGCCATCTGCCAGGACAACGGCTCATCGAACATCGCCCAGGCCCAGAGCAGGGTGATCGGTGGGCTGAGGTACAGCACGCTGGCGACGCGGGTGGCTGAGGACCTGCGCAGGCAGGCCCAGTACAGCCCATAGCCGCCAAGCGTCGACAGGGCCACGGTCCACGACACGCTCAGTGCAAAGCCTGCGCTGGCAACCGGTGCCAGGCTGCGTTGGCTGCCTTCGATGGCCGCGAAGGCGAAACTGGAGACGAAACACTGCAGCCAGAGGTTGGGCAACAGGCTCATCGGCTGCACCTTGCTGCGTTTTTGCCACAACGTGGCGACCGCCAGCGAGCACATGCCGGCCACGGGCAGGCCATAGGCCCACATCGGTGCTGTGCCCAGCATCAGCGCATCGTGGGTCACCCACAGCACCCCCAGCAGCCCGACGATCAGGCCGACCCACACCTGCAGCGGCAGGCGCTCGCCCAGCACCAGCGCTGCGAGCAGCGCCATGCCCAGCGGCAACAGGTCGGCGCATAACGCGGCAAGGCCGGCGGGTACTCCCAGGGCAATGCCCTGCGTCACGCCGGTCAGGTAGCCCGCCATGGCCAGCAGGCCGATACCCGCGTGGCTCAGCAACACGGCAAATGGCGTATGGCAAAGGGCCCGGCAGACGAACGGGAATAACAGCAGGCTCACCACGAGGCAGCGCCAGAACACCACTAGCAGGACGGGGGCATGATCGATGGAAAAGCGTGCGCCGATAAACCCGGAACTCCAAGTCAGCAGCAACCCGGCTTCAACGCCGGGGAGAGGTTTTGCAGCTCGCCAAAGCGCTGGTGGGCCCGCATCGTTATCGTCTCTTACGAATGGCCAAACAACCAGGCAAAGAAAGCAAGTTCCGGTAAAACTAGCGCGGTCAGCACCTTACGTAAAAATACAGATTTCCTCCTTGGAGTGCCCGAGCGGCCAGCTGACGAGGCTGATGTCCTAATCTCCGACGCTGCCTTCGGTCGATTACCGCGGAACTGGAACTGCCGAACTTTCGTTTGTGTTGCCATCGGCGGATCGTTAGGTTCGTGGATTTCTAATCCAAACATGCGGAAATTAGTGTTCATCATGCTGGTATTTTCGAGCACCTTGTCGCAATTCAAACGGATCCAGCCAAATCCTTGTATAGTGACCACGTAGCCGTGCTCTGCGGCTTCTCACTTTGAGGTAGCTTTATGCACCAGGCCATATCCCCCGAGACGCAGCGTGCCCATGAGCGTTTGAATGAACAGACCGAGTTGTTCATCAAGCTGGGCGGCCAGATTGAAAGCGTTCCTTCTGGCGTCAGCGGAGTGCTAGCGAGCAAGCCGAAGGTCGTTTGGACCAGTCCTCACACGGCCAAGCCCACCTACAAGCGATAGCGCGTCCAAATGCACTGCTCGGTTGGACCATTGCGAACACCAAGGGCGCAGGTCTTCGCAATGCCCGGAGAGCTATACCAAAGCCTTACTGGCACTTTAAGAGACCGTGACGACAACCCTCCCTTTCGAAGAGGGCAGAAGCAGGGGCGCCGGCCCCATGCACGCCCGGGTCTCGTTGCCCACAGTCCATTCGCCACAGGTGCAGGCCGCAGCAGCGCTGCGACCACGGACTATCAAATGCTGCGTGTTACGCCGCCATCGACCCTGATGTTCTGCCCGGTGATGTAGGCCGCGCCTTCGCTAGCAAGGAACGCAATGGTCGCAGCGATTTCTTCGCTGGTGCCGTAGCGCTTGAGCGGCACGCTGTCGCGGCGTTGCTCGGTGCTCGGCAAGCTGTCGATCCACCCAGGTAGGACGTTGTTTATGCGCACGTTATCGCCGGCGAAATTGTCGGCGAAGATCTTGGTGAACGCGGCAAGGCCCGAGCGAAATACCGCGGAAGTCGGGAACAGCTCGCTGGGTTCGAACGCCCAGGCAGTGGAGATGTTGATGATCACTCCGTTCTTCTGACGCTGCATGTAAGGCGTCACCAGGCGAGTCGGGCGAATGACATTGAGCAGGTAAGTATCCATACCCTTGTGCCAATCCTCGTCGCTGATTTCCAGGATTGGCGCGCGTGGACCATGGCCGGCGCTATTGACCAGCACATCGATACGGCCCCACTTCTCCACGACAGCGTCGACCAGGCGTTGCAGGTCTTCAACCGACTGGTTGCTACCGGTTACACCAATACCGCCGAGTTCGGCAGCCAACGCCTCGCCCTTGCCCGAAGAGGAGAGAATCCCAACCTTGAAGCCGTCGGCGGCCAGGCGTCGTGCTGCAGCTGCGCCCATGCCGCTGCCACCTGCCGTGATAATCGCAACTTTTTCTACTGACATGCTGCCTCCAATCTCTCAATGCTGATTTTTCAGGTGCATTCACCTTAGCAGCAGCCCCATTGGTGAGGGAGACGGCTAAACTTTACTATTGCGATAGATTAACTATCGACAGCTTGCTGCTTGAGCCAGTGTTGGACCACGCTCAATGAGTCCGGCTGTTTCATCTTGCGTGGCCAGACCAGATAAAACGACTTGTCGACCCTGAGTTGTTGGGTAAAAACCTGCATCAGTCGACCTGCGGCAATGTCATCACCGACGAACGCAGGGCTGGCCAAGGCAATGCCCTGGCCACTTATTGCCGCTTCAATGGCCAATGAGGTCTGATTGAAGCGCAGATTTCTGGCTGTGGGTTGCAGGTGATGCGGGAACAGCTCTGCAAGGAACTGAGGCCAGAAATTATGGGCATCGTGCAACATGACGAAGTCCTGCAACTGCGCAAAGCTGGCAGGTATTTCGTTGCCTTCGAACAGCCTTGGGCTGGCCACCGCAACGATACGCTGCTCCATCAGCAGCTCGCTATTCAAACCCGCTCCGAACTCGGGGTTGCCATAGCGGACAGCGATATCCACACCATCGTTGCTGAAGTGCGACAGCCGATCGGTTGCCAGCACACGCAAATCGATGTCTGGATGACTCTGCGCGAAATTGCCGAGCCTGGGAATCAGCCATTTCGAGGCGAAGGTAGGTGTAACGCTGACTGTCAGGTGAGAAGTCTGTGGCCGAAGCAGGCGTGTTGCCTCGTCGATCATGGCCAGCGCACTGCGAATGCTTCCGCTATAGCCCAGGCCCGCATCGGTCAACGCCAAGCCACGGGGCAGGCGTTCAAACAAACGCAGATCCAGGCTCGCCTCCAATCCGCGTATCTGCTGGGCAACTGCTGCCTGGGTCACGCCCAGTTCCTCGGCAGCCACACGGAAGTTCAAGCGGCGAGCCACCACTTCAAAAACACGCAACGCGTTCAGCGAGGGCAAGTCAGGGAAACCGTCTGGCATGGCAATGAAGATTCTATCGAGTTTGGCAATTTTTCTGTTTCTCTGATGCCTTCACACGGTTGATAACCTGATCGGGCTCGAAGGATTCACTGTGCCGAGGCTACTCCCTGAAAATAGCTAAAGAAACCCGTGCCAATCGAAAGCATCTCTTTGGTTAGCTTGCTGAAACGTTTCTTCGTGTCTATAAAGGGGAACAACTCCAAGAAAGGCCCCTTATCATGCCCCTTCTCAAATTCTTCGTTGCTCTCGCCGCTCTGTCCGCAACCTCCCACACCATGGCCTGGGATTACGTTCTGCTCGACACCGACAAAGCCGCCCAGAACTGGCAGATCAGCAGCCAGCAACTTGGCGTAAAAACCGACAAGCCCTTCAGCGTTACCTTGCGCACTTTGCACGGAGGCCGGCAAGAGGGTGTCAGTATCGTCGACATCGATAACGGTACGATGAAACTTTCGGTAGTGCCGACCCGTGGAATGAACGTCTTGCAGGCGTCGGTCGGTAATGTGCGCATGGGCTGGGATTCGCCGGTCAAGGAAGTGGTCAACCCGTCCTTCATCGAGCTCAATGGGCGCAATGGCCTTGGCTGGCTGGAGGGCTTCAACGAACTGGTCGCCCGCTGCGGTTACGAATGGGTCGGCCACCCAGGCGTCGACAATGGGGAACTGCTGACCCTGCATGGTAGGGCTGCCAACATACCTGCGAACAAAGTCACCCTACACATCGATGAGAAACCACCGTACGCCATCAGCCTGCGTGGCGAACTGAAAGAGCAGGCGTTCAAGAAGGTCGACTTCTCCGTCGTGACCGAATTGGTCACCGAACCGGGCAGCGTGATGTTCGCCCTCAACGACACCCTGACCAACAACGGCGATTATCCGAAGGAATACCAGGCGCTGTATCACAGTAACTTCAGTACACCGTTTCTGGAGCAGGGCGCTCGGTTTGCCGCGCCAGTGCAACAGGTGTCGCCGTTCAACGACAAGGCAAGGGAAGATCTGGCCGATTGGCAAACCTACCGAGCGCCCACCAAGGACTATGACGAAACGGTTTATAACGTGGTGCCGTATGCCGATGCCCAAGGCAATACACTGGCCGTGTTGCATGACAAAGCTGGCAATCTGGGCGTTTCGGTCGGCTTCAATACTCGGACGCTGCCTGTATTCTCGCTGTGGAAAAATACCGATACCCAAGGTCAGGGCTATGTGACCGGGCTCGAGCCGGGAACGAGTTTTTCCTACAACCGCCGTTACCAGCGGCCACTGAACCTGGTGCCGACAATCGGACCGAAGGAACACAGGCAGTTCCACATCAGCTACAGCTTGTTGGCGGACAAGGTTGCAGTGGACAAGGCCTTGAAGCAGGTTGGCGAGATACAAGGAGGGCGCGAAACCGAGGTGCGGCAGACGCCATTGGTTGATCTGACCAAGGGGTAACGCCGACTTGGGCATGTCGGCCGATGTTGCTAAGCATCGGCCAGATGTTCATGTCTGGTCACATCGATTTCGCAGATCTATCAAATTGTTGGCTTCATGGCTTAGCTCGAAGGCTGCTTTCGATCCGTAGCAGAAAGAACCCACCAAAAGACCATTTGCATCCCGCCCATCGCTTGTAGAAAATCCCCTCTTTTGCACGAATGGATACGCGCATGAAGGTGGAGACGACCACGCAGTACAAAACGGATGAAGGGATCGTCTTCAGCCTCTCGAAAATCACACTTATGGAAAGCGATCGAGGCCGCCTGCGTGAGCTGCACTTTGGTGAAGCGAAACGCGCCCATTATCAAGTCAACAGCATGGTCGTCGATATGTACGACCGGATGCAGGCCCGAAATTTGCCATGTCTGCTGACAGTCCGCATTTCCAATCCCCTGACCCGGCAGCAGGCTGACGCCATCAACACCGTGCGAGGCAACGTCGCAAAGGGGGTTGCTGCGGCCTCAGGTGGTGTTGCCGGGAAGGTGGGGGGGTTGGGAGGCCCGGTCATTGGCTGGGCTTCGGGTGCAGTCGTGACGGCAGGTATGAACTGGTACTTGAAAGGGGCGTTGCCTAGCTTGCATGCAGGTGATGTGCTGATCAGTATCGAGGGAGAGGTCCATGGCGGGATTGGCCCACAGCACTCTGGCGTGACGCTGGTCATCAAGGTCTGAGGAATTCACATGCCCTACATCCTGCAAACGGTCGCCTTGATGATTCTGGGCGCGATCCTCGTTCAGTTTCTAAAACCATACCTGCTGCGCAAGTGGCTGGGTTTGGTACTACTTGCAGCAGGCTTGATCGGGATCTTCAACGTCGGCCAGCAGCAGTTCCTGGGTTTTGACTTGGAGCTGCTGATGTTGCTAGCTGTGCCGTTGGGCGTAGTACTGTTCCTGACGCGGCGGCGGTTCACGGACATGTGAAGACAAGGAGGTGCTGTAGTGTGCCGGCTGGCCAGTGTTCAGACCGGAAATGAACCCGGTACACGCTAGCCTTCAGGCGGGGATATCCCGCAAACGAATTCATCCGATCCCAGGCGGTGCGAGCCGAACTCCACAACATAGCCAACCCCGCGGCGCTCCGCCTCGGCCCTGGCCGTGTTCTGGTCGGCAAACACATCGACGAAATGCCAAGGATGCCGGTCTCTCAGCACGCCCCAGCCAAGTACCCAGCCGTCATTGCCCGGGTCGGGCGGGAGGTTTTTCGCCAAGCTGCGGATGCTCATATGTTGACCCCGATGTGCTAGCCGGTTTCTGCTTGCGAAGCAACTGCAAGCCACGACTTGGATAAAAACCGTATATGAAGCATAGCGCTTACCCGAAACCAGAGCCCAAGACATGCCCATTGGTTCGTTTTACAAGGGGCCGGAAGCCATTCTGACCGCCTGCGCTTGAATGCAACAGGGTAGCGTGCGCTGCGCCAACAGCCAGCGCACTTGAGCCATCACCCTTCGAACTGAATCACCATCCGCCCTTTGATCTTGCCCTCCAGCATTTCTTCGAAGATCTGGTTGATATCCTCGATCGGCCGTGGGGTCACCTTCGGCACCACTTTCCCTTCCGCCGCAAACTGGAAAGCTTCCTGCAGGTCCTGCCGGGTACCGACCAGCGAGCCGATCACTTCGATACCGTCCAGCACCAGGCGAGGAATGTTCAGGTTCATCGCTTCCGACGGCAGGCCGACCGCAACCAGGCGGCCCCCCGCACGCAGGGCATCAACCGCCGAGTTGAAGGCAGCCTTGGCAACGGCGGTAACCACGGCGGCATGGGCGCCACCGGTCTTGGCCTGGATGACCTTGGCGGCATCCTCGGTGCGTGAGTTTATGACCAGGTCAGCGCCCATCTCGCTGGCGAAGCGCAGTTGCTCTTCGTTGACGTCGATGGCGATCACTTTGGCGTTGAAGACGTTCTTGGCATATTGCAGGGCAAGGTTGCCCAGGCCGCCGAGGCCGTAGATGGCGATCCATTGGCCGGGGCGGATGTTGGAGATCTTCACCGCCTTGTAGGTGGTCACGCCAGCGCAGGTAATGCTGCTGGCGGCAGCGGAGTCGAGCCCGTCGGGCACTTTTACCGAGTAGTCGGCCTTGACGATGCAGGCTTCGGCCATGCCGCCGTCCACGGTGTAGCCGGAGTTCTTCACCTCGCGGCACAGGGTTTCGTTGCCGCTGGTGCAATACTCGCAATGCCCGCAGCCCTGGTAGAACCAGGCCACGCTGGCGCGGTCGCCCGGCTTGAGCGAGGTGACGCCTGGTCCAATTTCCTGGACCACACCGATGCCTTCGTGGCCTAGCACCACACCGGTCTTGTCACCGAAGTCGCCATTTTTCACGTGCAGGTCGGTGTGGCAGACACCGCAGCATTGCATCTTCAGCAGCGCTTCCCCGTGCTCGAGGGGGCGCAGGGTTTTCTCCACCACATCCACGCGACGGCCTGGTGCAACAACAGCAGCTTTCATAGGAGCCTCCGTGTCTATCTGAATGATATCGGCGGGGTTAGCATAGCCCTCGCCTGGTGGGGTAAAGCTGCTTCAGGTCATGGTCTTGGGTGGGAGGCTTGGACGCAGCAGGTACCTGCCCTGCGCGGGCACTTGCAGGAGCGGCCTTGTGTCGCGAAAGGGCCGCAGAGCGGCCCCGGGATTTCAGCGGTGGCGCATAAGTTGTTGGGGCTGCTTTGCAGCCCATCGCGACAAAAGGCCGCTCCTACAGGGTTCTGCGTAAGGCTCGCCACAAAAAGAAAAGCCCGCGGCAATAATGCGGCGGGCTGCAAGAACATACGGAGCAGGGCCAGTGTGCCCACCCGGATGTCAGTATTTCGTGAAGGTCAGGTCATGAGCTTGTCATGCATGGCTCAGTTCCAGTTGGCTGATGACGCACACCGAACCGTCCTCGGCAGGCGTGTCGGCGGTGTAGTCCACCTGGTTGTATACCCCACCATGGAAGTTGAGCGTGCGCGTTGCCCAGGTCGCACCCAATTGCAGGGGCGATGTGCTGCCAATACGGCCGTTGCAGCTTGCACTGACCGTGCAGGCGCCGTTGTTCGTCACGTCGATGCTCACATCGAAACGGGCGCCGAGCGGTACGTCGGCCAGCACCGTGCTGCTGCTCGTGGCCGTCTGGTTGAAGTCGGTCCGGAAGCCCACGGTGATCTTGCCCTTGTTCCAGAACACCTTGATGGGCGGGTTGTCGTCGTCTTTGACGTGCATCTGGGCAATCACCACCTTTTGCGCAAAGTTCACTTTCTGCAGTGTCATGGTCTGGTAATTGCGGTGCCGGGCGCCGCTGTTCAGCGCCCAGTACGCCGGCTCCTTCCACTCGCAGCGGGTACGGTGGGTACTCTTGCTGGATGCGCCCTTGGTGGGGGCGGTCATGCGGATCGAGCCGTCGCTCAGGCGGGCGATGACATCGGGCAGGGTCGCCAGCGCCTGGGCACCGGTCAACTCCAGGGCTACCGGGTTGGTCGCGGACTTCGGCACGGGGGTGGTGATGATGAGGTTGTCGATATATACAGCCATGGGCTTTCTCCTTGAAAAACGACAGGTCCTGCATCATTTGCGAGCCTGGCCAGCATGGGCGCAGTTCACTGTGATTTGCCAAGGCTGGACGAAGGGAAAACCCAAGGGGATAAAAAAGCCCGCCATGGGAGGCGGGCAAGCAACGTTTGAAGGGAGAGCCAGCAGAGTGGACCCGGCCGGTTAACCGAGCATTAAGCGGTAACGCATTGACCTGCGCAGCCGATCAGCCTATACAAGCCTGCCACCAGCCCAGGAGCCAGCATGCACGACGAAGACGACTTGCACGAACCCGAGCACGATCACCTGCTTGACCACGAATTCCTCTACGACGATTCGGAGCCAGAAGCGGATGCCCAGGGCGCCGAGGATGAGGTCGAGGAGGACGAGGAAACGCTGGATGACCTCGATGACGAGGAGCGCGATCACCCAGCCTGGTTCGATGACTGCGAAGACGACTGACTCAGCGCCCGTCTACCGAAAAACGCCCTGGGCCGCTCACTGCCAGCATCAGCAGGCCACCCATGATGCTGAGGTTTTTCAGGAACTGGGTCATGTTGGCGCTGCGCTCAGGGTCGACCATGTTCCAGAACGGGTGGCCCAGCAGCGCCGTACCCAGTACGAAAAGCGCAAGCAGGAAGGCCAGCGGTCGGGTGTAGAAACCGAGGATCAGCAGGATGCCGACGACGAACTCCATGAGCACGGCAACTGCCGCTGCCAGCATGGGGGCAGGGGCGCCCAGTGAAGTCATGTAGCCGACCGTGCCTTCGAACCCGGTCAGCTTGCCCCAGCCAGACAAGACGAACAGGATCACCAGCAGCACGCGGGCAATCAGGATAAGGATGTCGCGTTGACCATCGAAAAGGGAGTAGCGCATGGCGGCGTTCCAGTGGGCGGGTACAAGCACCACTCTAGCAGCTGCGCAAAGGATTGCCGGCGGGCAGCAAAAAGGCGCCGCAAGGGCGCCTTCGCAAGGAATTTGGTGCGAGTGGCGGGACTCGAACCCGCAAGGCTCACGCCGACAGATTTTAAGTCTGCTGTGTATACCAATTCCACCACACTCGCACGCATGAAGGGGTCGTAACGACCAGCTCGCTTCTAAGCAGAAGGGCTTCGCAATCAAGCGCGCTTTATAACCCATTGTTATAGTTGAGTCAACCACAGCGCCTATGATCAACAGAATGAAGGGTCGATCGGATGGGCAATTGACACCTTGCTGTCATTACGCCACTGTTGCCCTCTATTGGATCCAAGAGTGTGGTGATGATTCAGTCCAGTGCTTCCGAGCGTATCGTGCGCCCGCGGCTGTTCTGGCGACTGTTGTTCGTGCTGGTAGTCGTGTTGGGGGCGTTTCTCTACCTCAGCCTGATCAGTCTTGGCGGTTACCTGCTGCTGCTGGGGCTCGATGCAGAACACCCTCAATCGCAGCGGCTGATGGCCCTGGCCGGTGGCGGGTTTATCCTGCTGGTTGGCCTGTGGCTGCTGAAAGTGGCGATGCCGCGGCGCATCAGCCCGGTGCTGGTTGAGCCACAGCGTTGAACCTCGCCCTATCTTCCGTCCTGCCGTACCGGTGGAGCTCGCATGGTTTCAGCTGATTGTCTCGACCACCCCGTCATGCCTGCACACCGCTATGAACAGCTGGTTCAGTCGGTAGTGGATTACGCCATCTACATGCTCGACCCGTCCGGCCATGTGGTGTCGTGGAACGCAGGTGCGCAACGCATCAAGGGGTATCGTGCCGATGAAGTGATCGGCAAGCATTTCTCGTTGTTCTTCACCCCGCAGGATTGTACCGAAGGCCGCCCGGAGCGCTTGCTGCGCCAGGCGCTGGAGCAGGGCGTGGCGCAGGATGAAGGCTGGCGTGTACGTAAGGATGGCACGCAGTTCTGGGCGCTGGCCGCGCTGGATGTGATCCGCGATGACCAGGGCCAGGTCGTCGGCCTGGCCAAGGTGACCCGGGACATCACCGACCGGCGCGAGTCGGCGCTGCAACTGGATGCGGTGCGCGCTCAGCTGTTCCAGGCGCAGAAGCTGGAGGCCCTCGGCCAGTTGACCGGTGGCCTGGCACATGACTTCAACAACCTGCTGACCATCATCATCAGCTCGGCGCGCCTGGCGCTGACCACCCAGGACCCGGTACGCGCCCAGCGCATGCTGCAGCATATTCTGGATGCAGGGCAGCGGGGCACCGAACTGACCCAGCAGTTGCTCAGCTTTGCCCGCCACCGCAAGCTTGATGTGGCTTGCGTCGCCCCGGCGAACCTTATTGCCGCCACCCGTGGCCTACTGGAGCATGCGCTGCCTGGTTCGATTGACCTGGAGGTGGTGTTGCAACCGGACCTGCCCCTGATCGAGGTGGATGCCGGTCAATTGCAGATGGTGCTGCTCAATCTGTTGTTCAATGCTCGCGATGCCATCCCGGGGCAGGGCCGGATCGGGTTGACCGTCGATGTGGTCGAACTGGCCGGCGAGGTGGAAGGCCTGCACGGCGGGTTTGTGCGTTTCGAGGTGGAAGACAGCGGTGAGGGCATCGCGCCAGCGGTGCTGCCGCGGATCTTCGAACCGTTTTTCACTACAAAGCCCTTTGGCAAGGGGACTGGCCTGGGCCTTAGCCAGGTGTATGGTTTTGCCAGGCAGAGCGGTGGTGCCATTTGCGTCGACAGTGAGCCCGGCCGGGGAACTTGCATGCAGCTTTACTTGCCAATCTATCAGCGGACGGAAAGCCAACTCGACAGGTAGAACACCATGGCACAGGCACTCAGGCGGCTGGTGACGGGGATCGATGGGCTCGATGCGTTGCTCCAGGGTGGCCTGGTGGCTGGCGCGTCCTACATCATCCAGGGCCCGCCGGGGGCGGGCAAGACCATCCTCGCCAACCAGCTGGCCTGCGGGCATGTGCGCGGCGGTGGCAGGGTGCTGGTGGCGACCTTGCTGAGCGAGTCGCACGAGCGGCTGTTCCAGTACCTGGCGACTCTGGAGTTCTTCGACCCGGCGCTGGTCGGCGACCCGATCCAGTTCGTCAGTGCCTTCGATGCTCTGGAGCAGGAAGGCCTGGACGCCGTGGTACGGCTGCTGCGCCAGGAAATCGCCCGTCAGCAGGCCAGCCTGCTGATTGTCGATGGCGTGCTCAATGCCCGGGTGCGTGCGGAAACCGCGCTGGACACCAAGAAGTTCGTCTCCGAACTACAGGGCCATGCGGCCTTTGCCGGTTGTACCGTGCTGCTGCTGACCAGCGCCCGGCTGGAAGAAGGCAGCCCGGAGCACACCATGGTCGACGGTGTTATCGAACTGGGCGAGCAACTGTTCGGTAGCCGCGCCGTGCGCCATATCCAGCTGCGCAAGACGCGGGGCAGTGCGGCGTTGTCGGGGCGCCATGAATGTCTCATCGATGGAGATGGCATGCACGTATACCCGCGCCTGGAGTCGCTGTTCAGCCACCCCAGCCATATGGGCAGCGCCACACTGGAGCGCGTCGGTAGCGGGGTGGAGACCCTGGATGAAATGCTCGGTGGCGGGCTGGCCACGGGCTCGGTCAGCTTGCTGATCGGGCCTTCGGGTATTGGCAAGACGTCATTGGGCCTTGCCTTTCTCGGCGCCAGTAGCCCACAGGCGCCGGGGCTGCATTTCGGCTTCTACGAAACGCCGGAACGCCTGCGAATCAAGGCTTCGTCGCTGGGTTACGATTTTGCAGCCATGGAGCAGGGTGGCAGCCTGCAGCTGTGCTGGCAGCCGACCACCGAGGGCCTGCTGGACCAGGTCGGTGCACGTCTGCTCGAGCGGGTCGCAGCGCAAGGCAGCAAGCGTGTGCTGATCGACAGCCTGGGGGCGTTCAGCCGCCTGGCCACCGACCCGGCGCGGCTCAATGCGTTTTTCCGCGCCCTGGTTGGCGAGCTGCGCGCGCGCAATGTCAGCGTGATGCTGACTTGGGAAATGCGCGACATCTTCGGAGCGGAAATCAGCGCTCCGGCCCCGGACCTGTCGAGTATCGTCGACAACCTGATGCTGATGCGCTTCGTCGAGTTGGATTCGCAGCTGCGGCGCATGCTGTCGATCCTGAAGGTGCGTGACAGCCACCATGACCCTGCCTTGCACGAGCTGCTGATCGGGCCGCAGGGCATTACCCTGCGCAAGGCGTTCGAAGGCGCCTGCGGTGTGCTCTCGGGAACGCCGGTGCCGCAGGGGGGCGGGTGACGGGGCGGGCGATGAACACCATCCTGATCGTCGATGACGAGTACCTGATTGCCGACATCCTCGGTTACGCCCTGGAGGACGAAGGTTTTCTGGTGGAAAAGGCGAGCAACGGCCGCAAGGCGCTGGAGGCACTGAAGGAAAAGCGCGTTCAGCTGGTCATCACCGACTACATGATGCCGGTGCTCAACGGTGAGGAATTGGTGCGCTCGATGCGTGAAGACCCTGCCTTGAGCAAGTTGCCGGTCATCCTCATGAGTGGCGCGCAGGCCAACCAGGGATGCCCGCAACTGTTCGCCGCGGTGTTCGACAAACCGTTCGACATGGACTGTATGATCGCCAAGGTGCACGAACTGCTGGGCACCTGAGGCGTGGGGCGATCAAGCGCGTCCGTGCGGCTTGAGGCAGGTCGCTCAGTGCGAGTCGTCGTGCTTTTCCGGCGCGGGGCTGCCGGCCTGGATACGCTTGAAGATCTCTTCGCGATGGACCTGGACATCTTTCGGTGCATCGATCCCGATCCTCACCTGCATCCCTTTGACGCCCAGAATGGTGACTTTGATGTCATCGTTGATGACGATGCTTTCGCCAACCTTGCGGGTGAGTATCAGCATGTAGTTCTCCTTGGTGATGTAAAAGTCCGTCGGGCTAGTTGCCACGGCGGCGGGAGCTTGTCCCTCTTCCTTCTCATTAAAGACGCTTTCGGCGGATAGTAATTCCCCGACAGACAAATTCTGTTGCGTGTCTTCAGTCGCAGGTGCCGAAGCAAACCGCCAGCGGTTTGTCGGCCAAGGTGCTCGGTGGCAAGAATAGGGTGCTTGGCGGCCAATGGGAAATTTCTTCGCATCATGGTCTGAATAGACCGGGTTAATGGTCATCCTGTTCCTCGAGTGCCTGAAGAAACAACAGCAAGGCCACCTCTTCACGGTCCAGACCTTTGCGTACACGGTTCTTCGGCAAGTTGGCCAGGCGCCCAAGGGCATAGTGTTCAAGTACCGCCGGGTGAATGTAGCAGCGCCTGCAAACTGCCGGTGTATTGCCCAAGCGTGATGCGACCTGGCGGACGATGGCGGCAACCTGGCGTTTGGCTTCGCTCTCGGGCTCCCAGGCCAAGGGCCTGAGCAGGGCCAGGGCCAGGCTGCTTCCGGCCCAGGTGCGGTAGTCCTTGGCGGTGAAGTCGGCACCGGTCAGCTGCTGCAGAAACTGGTTGACCTCGCTGGAGCCGACACTGTGACGCTGGCCGTCGTCGTCCAGGTACTGAAACAGCGCTTGCCCGGGCAGCTCCATGCAGCGCTTGAGCAGGTTGGCCAGGCGCCGATCGTTGAGGCTGACGCTGTGCTCGACGCCACGCTTGCCGCGGAACTGGAAGCGGATGCTGCTGCCTTTCACCTCGACATGACGGTTGCGCAGGGTGGTCAGTCCATAGGACTGGTTGTCACGCAGGTAGCGCTGGTTACCGATCCGGATCAGGGTGTGGTCCAGCAGGCTGACCACCAGCGCCATCACCTTTTCCCGGTCCAGGCCCGGCCGGGCAAGGTGGGCGTGCAGCTGTGCACGCAGTTTCGGCAGGGCCTGGGCAAACGCCAGCATGCGCCCGTACTTGTGCTGGTCGCGTACTTCGCGCCACTGCGCATGGTAGCGGTACTGCTTTCGGCCACGGGCATCGCGACCTGTCGCCTGCAGGTGGCCTTGCGGGTCGGCGCAGATCCACACCTCGGTATAGGCCGGTGGGATTACCAGTGCAGCGATGCGGGCGAGAGTATCGCTGTCGCGTACCCGCTGGCCGTCGGCATCCAGGTAGATGAAGCGGCCCCGCCAGCGCCGCCGGGTCAGGCCTGGCTGGCTATCGTCGACGTAGTGCAGGGTGCGTGGAAGGGGGCAGTCAAGCATGGCTGGCAGGCCTCGATCAGGTCACTGATCAATGGACACCAGCGACGGGGCCGATGCTCAGCCTAGCAACGCCACCGATTTGATCTGCGCAAACAGCACCTGGCCCGGGTGCAGGCCGAGCTGGTCTGCCGAAAAGCGGGTGATGCGCGCTAGCAGGGCGTTGCCGCCGGCATCCAGGCTGACCAGTACATGGGCCCGGTTGGCGGCCGGGCGGCTTTCGCGCACGCGCACCGGCAGGCGGTTGAGGATGCTTGAAGTGCTGTCGGCTGCCAGGGCCAGGCTGACGTCACGTGCCTGTACCTTGACGCGCAAGGTGCTGCCCACCACCTGGGCCGGGTGGGCGATGCGCAGTAGCGGCCCGTCATTGCCGGACAGGCGCAGGTCGAGTAGTTCGTAGTGCGGGTCATACCCCACCACCAGGCCCTCGAACACCACGCCGGCATCCTCGCCCTCGGCCAGCGACAGGTCGAGACGGGCCAGGGTTTCGCCGATCGGGCCGCTGGCCACTGCCTGGCCTTGCTCCAGCAACACCAGGTAGTCGGCCAGCCGCACCACTTCCTCCTGGGCATGGCTGACATACACCAGCGGGATGTCCAGTTCGTCGTGCAGGCGTTCCAGGTAGGGCAGGATCTCGCGCTTGCGCGGCCCGTCGAGGGCAGCCAGCGGCTCGTCCATCAACAGCAGGCGCGGGCTGCTGAGCAGGGCGCGGGCAATGCCCACCCGCTGCGCCTCGCCACCGGACAAGGTCGCCGGCCGACGTGCCAGCAAGTGGCCGATACCCAGCAACTGGCAGGCCTGGTCGAGGCTGACCTTGCGCTCGGCGGCGGCCACCCGCCGCCAGCCGAACTCCAGGTTGCCGCGTACCGACAGGTGCGGGAACAGGCTGGCCTCCTGGAACACATAGCCCACCGGGCGCAGGTGCGGTGCCTGGAAGAAGCCCCGGGCGCTGTCTTCCCAGATTTCGCCGTTGACTTCGATGTAGGCGCTGGCGGCCCGCTCCAGCCCGGCCAGGCAACGCAGGCAGCTGGTCTTGCCAGAACCGGAGTGGCCGAACAACGCACTGATGCCGCGGCCGGGCAGGTGCAGGTCGACGTCCAGGGTGAAGTCGTCGCGCGCCAGTTTCAGGCGCGCCACAATCGATGCGCTCATATCAGCTCCAGCCAGCCTTGCCGCGGCGTCCAGCGTACAGCAGGAGCAGCACCAGGAACGAGAATACCAGCATGGCACCGGCCAGCCAGTGCGCTTGCGAATAGGCCATGGCTTCGACATGGTCGAAGATCTGCACCGAGACCACGCGTGTCTTGTCGGGGATGTTGCCGCCGATCATCAACACCACGCCGAACTCGCCCACCGTGTGGGCGAAACCGAGGATGCTGGCGGTTATGAAGCCCGGGCGGGCCAACGGCAGCACCACGTGGACGAAGGTGTCCCAGGGGCTGGCGCGCAATGTGGCAGCCACTTCCAGCGGCCGCTGGCCAATTGCGCCAAAGGCATTCTGCAGCGGCTGGACCACGAACGGCATGGAGTAGATCACCGAGCCGATCACCAGGCCTGTGAAACTGAACACCACGCTGCCCAGGCCCAGCGCCTGGGTCGCCTGGCCCAGCCAGCCATGCGGGCCGAGGGCGATCAGCAGGTAGAAACCGATCACCGTGGGTGGCAGCACCAACGGCAAGGCCACTACCGCGCCAACCGGCCCGCGCAGCCACGAGCGCGTGCGCGCCAGCCACCAGGCGATGGGCGTGCCGACGATCAGCAGGATCAGGGTAGTCAGGCTGGCCAGTTTCACGGTCAGCCAGATGGCACCCAGGTCACTGGCATCCAGTGGCATCAGATTTCATAACCGTAGGATTTGATCACCGCCGCGGCTTTCGGGCCCTTCAGGTAGTCGACCAGGGCCTTGGCGGCGGGGTTGTCCTTGCCTTTTTCGAGGATTACCGCGTCCTGGCGGATGGGCTCGTGCAGGGACGAGGGCACGATCCAGGCCGACCCGCTTTCGACCTTGCCATCCTTGTAGATTTGCGACAGGGCGACAAAGCCCAGCTCGGCATTACCGGTGGAGACGAACTGGAACGCCTGGGTGATGTTCTGCCCTTCGACCAGCTTGCGCTTGGTGGTTTCGGTCAGTTTCAGCTTGTCCAGCACCTGGGTGGCGGCCAGGCCGTAGGGAGCGGTTTTCGGGTTGGCGATGGACAGGTGCTTGAACTGGTTCTTCTTCAGCACTTCGCCGTTGGCGTCGACATAGCCGGGCGTGGCCGACCACAGGGCCAGGGTGCCGATGGCGTAGGTGAAGCGCGAGCCCGGAACAATGGCCTTTTCCTGCTCGAGCTTGGCCGGGGTGCTGTCGTCGGCAGCCAGGAATACCTCGAACGGCGCCCCGTTCTTGATTTGCGTGTAGAACTGGCCGGTGGCGCCATAGGCGGCGACCAGCTTGTGGCCGGTGTCTTTTTCGAAGTTCTTGGCAATGGCCTGGATCGGCGCTGTGAAGTTCGCTGCGACCGCGACCTGGACTTCATCGGCCCAGGCATTGTTGAAGGCGAGCAGGCTGGCCAGGGCGGTGGCAGCCAGGTGGGACGGGCGGATACGCATGAAGACAGTTCCTTGGGAGTTATCGTTATAGCCTGAACTATATAGCGATAGGCCATGGGCCGGAAAGGGGGCAGGATGATGCATGGGCAGGTCCGGCCCTTCGCGGGCTTGCCCACTCCTACAGGGGCGCTCCAATATTCGAATTGTGGGAGCGGGTTCACCCGCGATGAGGCCAGACCTGCTTATGCAAACGCCTGGCGGCCGACTACGGCCAGCGCCTTTTCGGCAATCTCTCGGGTCAACGCACCCGCCGGCATATGCCTGCCCAGCCGCAACGCCTGCCCCGACCACAGGTTGCTGAAATCGCTGTTGCCTTGCGGATCCGTAATCGCCCGCAAAGGCATCAATGCCCCACCGGCCAGCGGGAAGCGCGGTGCCAGGTCGCTCATTGGCCCCAGCTCACGCATGATGCGGTTGTTGATGCCACGCGCCGGTCGGCCGGTGAACAGGTTGGTCAGCGCCGTGTCGCTGGCAGACGCGCTGTCCAGGGCCAGGCGATGCGCCGGCGAGACCTTGGCCTCGGGGCAGAACAGGTAAGCCGTGCCGATCTGCACGGCCGAAGCCCCCAAGGCCAGTGCCGCCAACAGGCCGCGGTGGTCAGCAATGCCGCCGGCGGCAATCACCGGCACGCTGACCGCATCGGCCACCTGCGGCACCAGGGCGAAGGTACCGATCTGGCTGGTGATATCGTCGCTGAGGAACATGCCGCGATGGCCGCCCGCTTCATAGCCCATGGCAATGATCGCATCACAGCCGTGGAGCTCCAGCCACTCTGCTTCTTCTACGGTGGTGGCGCTGGACAGCACCTTGGCACCACTGGCCTTCACCCGTTGCAGCAGGTCGGCCTGAGGCAGGCCGAAGTGGAAGCTCACCACCTCCGGGCGCAGTTGCTCGACCAGCTGGCAGCTCTGTTCGTCGAAAGGCGCGCGGTTGGACACCGGCGTGGGCGCCGCGAAGTCGGCACCCACTTCGTTGTAATAGGGCTCGAGCGCCTGCTTCCAGCGTGCATCGCGCTCGGCATCGGGCGCAGGCGGCTGGTGGCAGAAGAAGTTCAGGTTCAACGGGCGGCCTGGGCAGCCGGCGCGGAAGGCGGCGATCTCGGCGCGCACCTGGTCGCCCGTGAGCATGGCGCAGGGCAGGGCGCCCAAACCGCCCGCCAGGCCGACGGCAATGGCCATGCCCGAGCCCGTCGCACCGGCCATGGGGGCCTGCAGAATTGGCAACTCGATGCCCAGCAGGTCGAGGATGCGGCGGTCGGGCCAGTGGCTCATGCGATTCTCCTTGCGCGGGCGAGCGGCGGGGGCTTACAAGGCTTTGCTGACCTGGATGTCGCTGATCTTCTCGGCGTCTTCGCCGTGAATCTTGCGCAGGGCTTCCAGGGCTTGTTCGAGGGAAGCGTCGGGCATCAGCGCGAAGTCCCAGCGGCGCTGGCCGTCGAGTTTGTACTTGATGACGTACTTGGTGGTCTGGGTCATGGTGGCCTTATCTGAGTTTCGATGATGAACGACGGACGATCTTGATCTTGTGGGTCAAGGTTGGCTTGCGGGTGACCGAGATCGGGCGGGTTGTCACGGTATCGATGGTGATGTTCCAGAAACCGGTGCTGGGCACGGTGATCTTCGCCGGGAACTTGTCGAAATGGCCACCGTGGTAGGTGTGACGGCCGCCGTTCTTGAAGCTGCGGAAGTTGGCGTCGTTCATCAGGCGGATATTGCAGCGCTGGGAACACTCGATGACGACAATGTCGTCCTCGTTCAGGTGCTCGCGCTGGTGTACGAATTTCATGTGATGCTCCGCAAGGATTGGTTCTGCAAACGCGAAAGATACCACGATGTCGAGTTACACTGCCGCGCTGTTCCGCCAGGCGTAGATAAATCTGCCAAAGCAGGGAGCAAAACGGCCTGGCTGTGGTCGAAGCGGATTCTTGAAGGCAGAGGTGCTGCAAATGAAGTGGATGGTGGCGGCGTTGGCGGTGACGCTGGGTGGCTGTGTGAGTGTTACCGAACTGGAACAGTCGCGTGAAACGCTGGATGTGATCTCCGGCAAGTCCCCGCGCGCGTATGCCGATTGCGTCAAGCAGAAGCTGGCCGATACCCGCGACCCGCTGGTGGAAGAGCAGCGCGGCGATGGCCTGCGGCTGATCGTGCCACAGAAGATCAGCTCGGGCGTGGGCCCGGCGGCGCTGGTGGATATAGACAAGCGTGGCAGCGGCAGCAGCATCAAGCTGCACGAGCGGCTGAACAACTTCCCGCTGCGCCTGGGCGACGTGCGCACCGCAGCCACCCAATGCATCTCCGGGAGTTGATCCAGCGCAACTGATCACGCTCCTTTTGCTTATATGTTTTAGGCCTAAGCATATAACAATAGAAAAGGAGATTCGTGATGACACCGTTGAGACGCGTCGTGATCGGCAGCCTGCTGATCCTGGCCTGGCCCGCGGCGCATGCCGCCGATGGCCAGAAAGTCTTCACCCAGGGCGGGGCCAACCCCGCCGCCATGGCTTGCCTGGGTTGCCATGGCCCGGACGGCAAGGGCATTGCCGCTGCCGGCTTCCCACGCCTGGCCGGGCTGCCGGCCGCTTACCTCAGCAAGCAATTGCATGATTGGCGCAGCGGCAGCCGCAAGCAGCCGGTGATGGAGCCGCTTGCCAAGGCCCTGAGCGAGGATGAGATCAAGGCTGTCAGCACCTATCTGGCCAGCCTGCCGGCAGACCCTGCAAGCGACCTGCGTCGCCAGCAGATTGCCGATGACCCCACCACCCGCATGGCCCTGTACGGTGACTGGAGCCGACAGATTCCTGGTTGCGTGCAATGCCATGGCCCGGGTGGTGGCGGGGTTGGCGAACACTTTCCGCCCCTGGCCGGCCAGCCCGCCAGTTACCTGGTGGCGCAGCTCAATGCCTGGCGTGACGGCACCCGCAGCAATGACCCCAACCAGCTGATGGTCGGTGTGGCAAAGGCCATGACCGATGACGAGATCAAGGCTGTTGCCGAGTTCTTCGCCCGCCCCGCCAGCCAGGAGGTCAAGCCATGAAACCGATGATTCCAGCCCTGTTGCTGCTGGCCATGGGCAGCGCCCAGGCCGCCCAGATCGCCATGGAAGACCAGTCGCAGTTGAAAGTGCCTGGCGTGCAGGCCGCGCCGCAGTTCGTGCCGCCAGCGGAAAGCGAGTTGCCTGACAATGCCTTTGGCAAGATGGTGCGTGAGGGGCATGCCTTGTTCGTCGACACCCGCAGGTTGATGCCCGAGGCCGTGGGCAATGGCATGAACTGCAGCAACTGCCACCTTGACCAGGGGCGGCTGGCGCATTCCGCGCCGATGTGGGGGGCGTACCCGATGTACCCCGCCTACCGCAAGAAAAACGACAAGGTCAACACCTACGCCGAGCGTATCCAGGGCTGCTTCCAGTTCAGCATGAACGGCAAGCCGCCTGCGGCCGACAGCCCGCAGATGACGGCGTTGGCGGTGTATTCATACTGGCTGTCGACCAAGGCGCCGACCGGCGTGGAGATTGCCGGGCGTGGCTACCCGGAGGTGCCGCAGCCCAAGGGCGGATACGACTTCAAGCGCGGCCAGCAGGTTTATCGTGAGCAGTGTGCGATTTGCCACGGCGACAACGGCGAAGGGCAGAAGGTGGCGGGCGAGTATGTGATGCCGCCGCTGTGGGGCAAGGACTCCTACAACTGGGGCGCTGGCATGCACCGCATCAACACTGCGGCGTCGTTCATCAAGTACAACATGCCGCTGGGCAAGCCGGGCAGCCTGAGTGACCAGCAGGCCTGGGACGTGGCGGCCTGGGTCAACCGCCATGAAAGGCCGCAGGATCCGCGTCTGGTGGAAGGCTCCATCGAGAAAACGCGGGTGAAGTTCCATGCCAACGATGGGGTGAACCTGTATGGGCAGAAGGTCGATGGGGTGCTGATCGGGCAGGGCACCGGTAGCTGATTGCCTGCCAGGCCAATACAGGCACCCCCATTTGCTGTCATCCAGCTGTCGTGGATGACAGCAATATTTACGATCCCCCGGAACTATCTACACTGGGTTATCTCTATCTTCCCATCGATCGGCCACAGGTGGGGCATTGTAAGGTGACTGCCGCCTGATTAGACTGCGCCGAATTCCACAGGCCTAGCCTTTTTTAAGGACGTATATGATCAAGAAATGCTTGTTCCCGGCAGCCGGTTACGGCACCCGCTTCCTGCCCGCTACCAAAGCCATGCCCAAGGAAATGCTGCCGGTGGTCAACAAGCCACTGATCCAGTATGGCGTTGAAGAGGCACTGGATGCCGGTCTGAACGAGATCTCCATCGTCACCGGGCGCGGCAAGCGTGCTCTGGAAGACCACTTCGACATCAGCTATGAGCTGGAAAACCAGATCAAGGGCACCGACAAGGAAAAATACCTGGTTGGTATCCGTCGCCTGCTCGACGAGTGCTCGTTCTCCTACACCCGCCAGACCGAAATGAAAGGCCTGGGCCACGCCATCCTGACCGGCCGCCCGCTGATCGGTGACGAGCCTTTCGCCGTGGTGCTGGCGGACGACCTGTGCGTGAACCCGGAAGGTGACGGCGTACTGACCCAGATGGTCAAGCTGTATAACCAGTTCCGTTGCTCGATCGTCGCCATCCAGGAAGTCGATCCGCAGGAAACCAACAAGTACGGCGTGATCGCCGGCGACATGATCCGTGACGACATTTTCCGCGTCACCAACATGGTCGAGAAGCCAAAGCCGGAAGATGCCCCGTCGAACCTGGCGATCATCGGTCGCTACATCCTGACCCCGGACATCTTCGACATCATCGCCAACACCGAGCCGGGCAAAGGCGGCGAGATCCAGATCACCGACGCCCTGATGCAACAGGCGCAGAACGGCTGCGTGATCGCCTACAAGTTCAAGGGCAAGCGTTTCGACTGCGGTGGTGCCGAAGGCTACATCGACGCGACCAACTTCTGCTTCGAGAACTACTACAAGACTGGCAAGGCTTACTGACAAGCCGCTAGTTGCTTGAGACTGGGGCCGCTTTGCGCCCCTTCGCGGGCTCGCCCGCTCCTACAGGTATTGTGCAGACCTTCAAGGTTGCGCCGGTACTGTGGGAGCGGGCGGGCCCGCGAAGGGGCGCAAAGCGGCCCCAGTGCGTTATGCTGGGCGCCTGCCTAGGAGAGTGAATACATGGCCTACGATTTTGATCTGTTCGTGATTGGTGCCGGGTCCGGCGGTGTACGCGCGGCGCGGTTTGCCGCCGGCTTCGGGGCAAAGGTGGCAGTGGCCGAGAGCCGCTACCTGGGCGGTACCTGTGTCAACGTCGGCTGCGTGCCGAAAAAACTGCTGGTGTACGGGGCACATGTCGCCGACGAACTGGAGCAGGCCGCAGGCTTCGGCTGGACCCTGGAAGAAGGGCATTTCGACTGGGGCACCCTGATTGCCAACAAGAACCGGGAAATCGAGCGCCTCAACGGCATCTACCGCAACCTGCTGGTCAACAGCGGGGTCACCTTGCTGCAGGGGCATGCGCGTCTGACCGGTGCCAACGAAGTGGAAGTGGACGGCCAGCGCTACACCGCCGAGCACATCCTAATCGCCACCGGTGGCTGGCCACAGGTGCCGGACATTCCGGGCAAGGAACTGGCCATCACCTCCAACGAAGCCTTCTACCTCAAGGACCTGCCACGCCGAGTGCTGGTGGTGGGCGGTGGCTATATCGCGGTCGAGTTCGCTGGCATCTTCCAGGGCCTGGGGGCGGCTACCACGCTGCTGTACCGTGGCGACCTGTTCCTGCGTGGCTTCGACGGTTCGGTACGCACGCACCTGAAGGAAGAACTGGAAAAGCGCGGGCTCGACCTGCAGTTCAACGCCGACATCCAGCGCATCGACAAGCTCGAGGACGGCAGCCTCAAGGCCACCCTCAAGGATGGGCGCGAGCTGGTCACCGATTGCGTGTTCTATGCCACCGGCCGGCGCCCGATGCTGGACAACCTGGGCCTGGAAAACACCGGCGTCGAGCTGGACGCACGGGGTTACATTCGTGTTGACCAGCAGTACCAGACCACCGCGCCGTCGATCCTGGCCATTGGCGACGTGATTGGCCGCGTGCAACTCACTCCGGTGGCTCTGGCCGAAGGCATGGCCGTGGCCCGGCGCCTGTTCAAGCCCGAGCAATACCGCCCTGTGGACTACCAGAACATCCCCACCGCAGTATTCAGCCAGCCGCCGATCGGCACCGTGGGCCTGACCGAGGAGCAGGCGCTGGAGGCCGGGCACAGGGTACAGGTATTCGAGAGCCGCTTCCGTGCGATGAAACTGACCCTGACCGACATCCAGGAAAAGACCCTGATGAAGCTGGTGGTCGATGCCGAGACTGACAAGGTACTGGGTTGCCACATGGTTGGCCCCGACGCCGGCGAGATCATCCAGGGCCTGGGCATTGCCCTGAAGGCCGGTGCGACCAAGCAACAGTTCGACGAAACCATTGGCGTGCACCCGACCGCGGCCGAAGAGTTCGTGACCATGCGCACGGTCACCCGCTGACGCCACTGGCCCCATCGCCGGCAAGCCAGCTCCACAGGTATCGCACAAGTCCAGAGACCTGCGCTGTACCTGTGGGAGCTGGCTTGCCGGCAATGGGGCCCTTGAATGCCCCCGCAATCCTTTGCTCAGCCCATTCCCTTCTATTAATTATCCTCGGTTATAGCCAAAACCAATCAAAAGCATGAGCTTTGCCAATGAGCCTTTAGCGGGATCAGCGGTTAGGATTCTCTCCATCAAATGTTTCCAACCCCATGAAGGAGCGTCTCTCATGCCAATCATCAACAGCCAGGTCAAACCGTTCAACGCCACCGCCTACCACAAGGGCGAATTCGTCCAGGTCAGCGAAGCCGACCTGAAAGGCAAGTGGTCTGTCGTGTTCTTCTACCCGGCCGACTTCACCTTCGTCTGCCCGACCGAGCTGGGTGACCTTGCTGACAACTACGCCGAGTTCCAGAAGCTGGGCGTGGAAATCTACGGCGTGTCCACCGACACCCACTTCACCCACAAAGCCTGGCACGACACTTCGGACACCATCGGCAAGATCCAGTACCCGCTGATCGGTGACCCGACCCACGTCATCTCGCGCAACTTCGACGTGCTGATCGAAGAAGCCGGCCTGGCCGATCGCGGTACCTTCGTGATCAACCCGGAAGGCCAGATCAAGATCGTCGAACTGAACGACGGTGGTGTAGGCCGCGATGCTGCCGAACTGCTGCGCAAAGTGAAAGCTGCCCAGTACGTTGCCGCTCACCCAGGCGAAGTTTGCCCGGCCAAGTGGAAAGAAGGCGAAGCCACCCTGGCGCCATCGCTGGACCTGGTCGGCAAGATCTAATTTTCGCCCGATAAGCGCCTGCGCGACGACCATGCTGCGTTGAAAACAGGCTCGGAATGCTCATTGACAACCTGTCAACTCCGCTTCCTCGCCTGTTTTCGCCTTGCCTGATCGCCGCGCGGGCACTTCTCGAACGAAAATCCGATCATGCGCTTGACGCGGGCGGTGAGCAGCCGCCAAAGCTGAAGTACTTACCGCCCCGTCAAACGCCCGGGCGACCTCGCCTGGGCGTTTTTGTATTCGAGTTTTGAAAAAGGAATCGCCCGTATGTTGGACGCCACGCTTAAATCGCAACTGAAAACCTACCTGGAGCGGGTCACCCAGCCGATCGAGATCGTTGCCTCCCTCGACGACGGCGCGAAATCCCGCGAATTGCACGACCTGCTGGCGGAAATTGCCAGCCTGTCGAATCTTATTACCTTCAGTGCGGACGGCAGCGATGCCCGTCGTCCATCGTTCTCGCTGAACCGCCCGGGGGCCGACATAAGCCTGCGCTTCGCCGGCATCCCCATGGGCCACGAATTCACCTCGCTGGTGCTGGCACTGCTGCAAGTCGGCGGCCACCCCTCGAAGGCCAGTGCCGAAGTGATCGAGCAGATCCAGGCACTGGAAGGCGAGTTCACCTTCGAAACCTACTTCTCGCTGTCGTGCCAGAACTGCCCCGATGTGGTCCAGGCGCTCAACCTGATGGCGGTGCTCAACCCCAACGTACGCCACGTGGCCATCGACGGCGCGCTTTTCCAGGCGGAAGTGGAATCGCGCAAGATCATGGCGGTGCCGAGCATCTACCTGAACGGCGAACTGTTCGGCCAGGGCCGCATGGGCCTGGAAGAAATCCTTGGCAAGATCGACACCAACGCAGGCAGCCGCCAGGCCGAGAAGATCAATGCCAAGGACGCCTTCGACGTGCTGGTGGTAGGTGGTGGCCCAGCCGGTGCTTCGGCAGCCATCTATGCCGCCCGTAAAGGCATCCGCACCGGTATTGCGGCCGAGCGTTTCGGCGGCCAGGTGCTCGATACCCTGGCCATCGAGAACTTCATCTCGGTACAGGAAACCGAAGGGCCGAAGCTGGCTACGGCGCTGGAAGAGCACGTCAAGCAGTACGACGTGGACATCATGAACCTGCAGCGCGGTGAAGCCTTGATCCCGGCCACCGATGGCGGCCTGCACGAAGTGCGCCTGGCCGGCGGCGCATCGCTCAAGGCCAAGACCGTAATCCTGGCCACCGGTGCACGCTGGCGCGAAATGAACGTGCCGGGCGAGCAGGAATACCGCGCCCGTGGCGTAGCCTACTGCCCGCACTGCGACGGCCCGCTGTTCAAGGGCAAACGCGTGGCGGTGATCGGTGGTGGCAACTCCGGCGTGGAAGCGGCCATCGACCTGGCGGGTATCGTTGCCCAGGTAACACTGATCGAGTTCGACAGCCAGCTGCGTGCCGATGCCGTGCTGCAGCGCAAGTTGCACAGCCTGCCCAACGTGAAGGTGATCACCAGTGCGCTGACCACCGAAGTGCTGGGCAATGGCGAAAAGGTGACCGGCCTGCGTTACAAGGACCGCACCAACGACCAGCAGCATGAAGTGGCGCTGGAAGGCATCTTCGTGCAGATCGGCCTGCTGCCGAATACCGACTGGCTGAAAGGCACCCTCGAGCTGTCGCCGCGTGGCGAGATCATCGTCGACGCCAAGGGCCAGACCAGCATCCCGGGTGTGTTTGCGGCGGGTGACGTGACGACCGTGCCGTACAAGCAGATCGTGATCGCGGTGGGTGAGGGGGCCAAGGCATCGCTGGCGGCCTTTGACCACCTGATTCGCACTTCGGCACCGGCGTAAGCCCGTACCGGCCTCTTCGCAGCGCAAGGCTGCTCCTACAGGGAATTCCACAGTATTCAAAAACTGTGCGGAATCTGTAGGAGCAGCCTTCTGCTGCGAAGAGGCCAGTACAAACAAAGCAGCACATGAGGATGTCTATGATTACTGCAGACACCCTCAGGAATCACACCCATGACCCTGATCAGCCGCGAACCCTGGTGGCTAGTCCCCCCGAAACCCGGGCAGCAAGAGCAGGACCTGCACTGGGGCTACCTGGAAATCTACGCCGACGGCCGCACCGTGTTCGTCGACCAGCGCCCGAGTGACCGAGAGCTGGCCGAGCGCAAGAGTTGCCGGAACTTCCCAGACCCCGAGCCGTGACGGCTCAGCCTTCCAGCTCGGCCAGGCGTGCCTCCAGCGCCGCGATGCGGGCTTCGAGGGCTTCGATGCGTTCTTCCGACACATTGCCGCCGCTGCTGCGTGCCCCGCCTTCCTGCTGCCGTGCAGCCAGGATCGCCTCGATTTCCGCCGGGTCGCCCAAGGCATGGGTGTAGCGGTCTTCGCGCTGGCCGGGCTGGCGTGGCAGGTGCAAGGCCAGGCCGCGCGAGATCAGGCGTTCCAGCTGGTGCTGGATCTGCTCGGTGTCGTCGAAGTCGTGCAGGCGGTTGCTGCGGGTCAGCAGTTCGTTGAGGGTTTGCGGCCCGCGCAGGAACATCAGGCCCATCAGCACCAGTTGCGCCGGCACCAGCTCCAGTGCTTTGTCCACCCTCTGTTCCCAGCGGTCGGCGCGGCTGCCCATCTGCAGGCGGGTCATGTCTTGCCCTTCGAGGGCGCGCAGGGCCTGGCCGACCTGGCCTTGGGTGAGATTCATCACCGGTTCGCGGCTGGTCTTCTGGTTGCAGGCCAGGACCAGGGCGTTGAGGGTCAGCGGGTAGCTTTCAGGGCTGGTGGCCTGCTTCTCGATCAGCGAGCCGAGAACACGGATCTCGATGCTGTTGAAGCGGCCTTCGCCGACGGTTTCGTGTTCTGACATGGCCCTGTCTCATTGCTGGGGAAAGGCCACTAGGGTAGGTAATGCCACCGTGTTAGGCAATTGGCACCTGTGGGGGCGGGTGAACCCGCTCCCACAGGTGCCCGGCAAACTCACGCGTTGCGCCGCTCTTCAGCCTGGCACGCCGCCGCGGTAAACAGCACATCGGTCGAGGAATTCAGCGCCGTTTCCGCCGAATCCTGCAGCACGCCGATGATGAAGCCAACCGCCACCACCTGCATGGCAATTTCGCTCGGGATGCCGAACAGGCTGCACGCCAGCGGAATCAGCAGCAGCGAGCCACCGGCCACGCCCGAGGCGCCGCAGGCACAGACCGCCGCCACCACGCTGAGCAGCACGGCGGTCGGCATGTCCACCGGGATACCCAGAGTATGCACTGCCGCCAGGGTCAGCACGGTAATGGTGATGGCGGCACCGGCCATGTTGATGGTCGCGCCCAGCGGGATCGACACCGAGTAGGTGTCTTCATGCAGGCCAAGGCGCTCCGACAGGGCCAGGTTGACCGGGATGTTGGCCGCCGAACTGCGGGTGAAGAACGCGGTGATACCGCTTTCGCGCAGGCAGAGCAGGGTCAGCGGGTAGGGGTTGCGGCGGATTTTCCAGTACACGATCAGCGGGTTCATCACCAGCGCCACGAACAGCATGCAGCCGATCAGTACTGCCAGCAGGTGCAGATAGCCGAGCAGGGCGTCCAGGCCCGACTGGGCCAGCGTGGCGCTGACCAGGCCGAAGATGCCCAGCGGGGCGAAGCGGATGACCACGCGCACGATCAGGGTTACGCCGTTGGACAGGTCCTCGACCACGGTGCGGGTGGTTTCGCCGGCATGGCGCAGGGCCACGCCCAGGCCGATGGCCCAGGTCAGTATCCCGATGAAGTTGGCGTTGAGCAGGGCGTTGATCGGGTTGTCGACCGCACTCAGCAGCAGGTTCTGCAGCACCTCGGTGATGCCGCCCGGCGCGCTCAGCGTAGCGTCGCTGGTGCTCAGCACCAGGTTCGACGGGAACAGCATGCTGGCGGCCACGGCGACTACCGCGGCCCCGAAGGTGCCCAGCAGGTACAGCCAGAGGATCGGGCGGATGTGGGTTTCCTGGCCGTGGCGGTGGTTGGCAATCGAGGCCATGACCAGGATGAACACCAGCACGGGTGCCACCGCCTTGAGGGCGCTGACGAACACTTTCCCGAGGAATGCCATGTCGCGGGCGATGGCGGGCGCAAGCATGGCCAGGGCTATGCCGGCAATCAGGCCGATGACGATCTGCGTCACCAGGCTGGTGCGGTTGAGGAAGCGGAGGATGGGGGTCATGTGCAGCGATATCCCAGCATGTTCAAAAAGGGCGCGACTTTACCATAGACCTTCGTCGAGCAGGGCGGCCTGAAGAACTCAGCGCCCGCGCCGACGCGACACCCGCGCTTCGATGTTCTTGCGCCCGATCAGCAGTGGCGGCTTCTCCACTACCGGCTCGTCTGCCAGCCACTTGTACATCACCAGGCAGTCCACCAGCCCAAGTCGGGCATGGCGGTAGGCCTTGGGCAAACGGCCAACGGTTTCGAAGCCCAGCTTGTGCCAAAGCGCCACTGCCACCTCATTGGTGGCCACCACCGAATTGAATTGCAGGGCCAGAAAACCCTCCTGGCGCGCCTGTTTCTGTGAGTGCTCGCACATCAACCGCGCAACGCCGCGGCCGCGTGCCGGTTCACAGACCATGTAGCCGCAATTGCCCACGTGCCCACCAGGCCCTGCGGTATTGGCCTTGAGGTAATACGAACCCAGCAGCTCGCCGTCTTCCTCGGCCACGAATGTGCGCACGGGCAATTCCAGCCATAGCTGGCGGGCCTGATCGAAACCGAGGTCGGGGTCGAATGCGTAGGTTTCACGGGCCTGTACTACGGCCTGAAAGGTGGGCCAGAAGCGTTCGAAGTCTTCCGGCGTCATCGGGCGGATGTGGATCATGCGGGTTCCTGCAAGGGCTGGGCCGCCCAGTCTGGGTGGCGCGGCGCCGTCGCGCAAGGGCGGCGACGCCATTTGCGTTCAGCCGTTGGCCTTGCCTACCGCATCCATGGCACGTGCCGAGTAGACCAGCGCGGCACCGGCGTTCATCGCCACGGCCACGCCGAGGGCTTCGGCGATTTCCTCGCGGCTGGCGCCGTGCTTGACGGCCTGCTGCGAGTGCACGGCGATGCAGCCGTCGCAGCGGGTGGTCACGGCCACGGCAAGGGAAATCAGCTCGCGGGTCTTGGCGTCCAGGTGGTTGGTCTTGGCCCCTGCGCCGCTGGCGGTCATGTAGCCGGCCACGGTGTCAGGGGAAAGCTGCTTGAGATCGCCGATGCCGGCCATCAACTGCTTACGGTAGGCGTCCCAGTCCATCATGCTCATCGTCTTCACCTTGGAGAGGTTGCGAGTGGAGCTTTCAGGCTAGTCGAAGAGTGGGAAGGGTGAGACTTGTACTTTGGTTGGTTGCGCGCAGGCCCTTGGGCTGCGCGCAACCACAGCGATCAGATGTAGATGAACACCAGCACCAATGCCGCGACGAACGCCCACTTCTCCAGATAGTAGCGCGTGCGGTTGCGCTTCTTCAGTGCCTTGCCACGTTCGCGGATCTTGTAGATACGGGTGAACAGCCGGTTGATGCCACCGGTCTTGTCCCCGGCATCGTTGGGTGCGGCGGCAGCGGCCATGACGTTGCGGCTGAACCAGCGATTGAACGCGGTTGCCCAGCGGTACTTGAGCGGGCGTTCCACGTCGCAGAACAGGATTATGCGGTTGTGCTCGGTGGTATTGGCCGCATAGTGGATGTAGGTCTCGTCAAAGACCACGCCCTCGCCGTCGCGCCAGGAATACTTCTCACCATCCACGTCGATGTAGCAACCGTCGTCGTTCGGCGTGTCCAGGCCCAGGTGGTAGCGGTACGAACCGGCATACGGGTCGCGGTGGCGCACCAGCTTGGCGCCCGGCGGCAGGGTGGCGAACATGGCGGCCTTGACCGTGCCGATACCTTTTAGCAACTCGGTGGTGCGTGGGCACAGGGTCATCGCCGATGGGTGGCTTTCGCCGTACCACTTCAGGTAGAAGCGCTTCCAGCCGGTCTTGAAGAATGAGTTGAAACCGACATCATCATAATTGTCAGACTTCTTGATTTCGCCCACATGCAGCAGCTGTTGGGCTTCCTCGCGGATCTCCTGCCAGTGGTCCTGCAGCGTCTGCAGTTCGGGGAAGGCCTCCACCGGCAGGTAAGGCTTGGCCGGGTGCCTGGAAAACAGGTACAGGAAGCTGTTGACCGGAGCCAGGAAGCTGGAGTGATCGCCCAGCTGACGGGTCAGCTTGTGACGAACCCGACCGCGCAGGTGAACATAGGCGATCGAGAGGGCGAAGAGGAGTACGAGTGCAATTTTCATGGACGTTTACTTGTCGAAAAATGGCCATGCGCCATGGCATAAGCCCGCCAGCATAAACAATCATGGGGGTAGTTTGTACTTATTGTTGCGAAACGACGGGGCGACTTAGGTGTAATGCCCTACAGCCTTGCGCAAACGTTTCATGTTGAGGAGTTCGTATGATTCAGGACGTACGCCCCGGCGGAACCCCCTTCAAGCGGTTGTTTTTCGCCTTGCCGGTCAGCGAGGCTCAGCGTCGCGCCCTGGCTCAGTGGCGACGTGGCTTGAACCTGCGTAGCGGCAAGCCGGTGCCGGCCGCCAACTTCCACGTGACATTGCTGTTTTTGGGCGATGTGGATACCGCCCAGGCGCCTGCAATTTGCGCGGCGGTCGACCAGCTTTCGCTGTCGTCCGCAGCACCGCGGCTGGTACTGGACCGCTTGCAGGTGTGGCAGCGGGCCAGCGCCTTGGTGCTGGAGGCACAGCAGACGCCGCCGGCCCTGTTGCAGCTGGTGTACAGCTTGCAACAGGCGCTGCTGCCGTTGGGAGTGGAAGCGGCCGACCGTGAGTATCGCCCGCACCTGACGCTGGCCAGGGATTACCGCGGCCAGCCGCCAGAAGCCAGCAGCGCGCCGGATTTTTACCTCGCCGCCCGCCATTTCACACTGTACGAGTCGCGCAAGGGCGCTTATTGGCCATTGGCGCAATGGCCGCTGTCGAGCTGATTCAGGCCATGGCGCCAGGGCAGGCGATTACACCGGCAGGCTCTGGTACGGCAATTCATCCCCGGGGCTGCGGTCGAACTGGCGCTTGTATTCGCGGCTGAACTGCGAGGTGCTCTGGTACCCCACCCGGTGCGCGGTCTGTGCCACCCCCAGGCCTTCGCCGATCAGCATCTGCTGCGCCTTCAGCAGCCGCAGGCGCTTGAGGTACTGCATCGGTGCCATGTCGGTGCAGCGCTTGAAGTGCTCGTGGAAGGTCGAAACGCTCATGTTGGCGCGCGCGGCCAGCGCTTCCACGCTCAGCGGCTCGGTGTAGTGTTCGCGCAGGTAGGCAAGGGCGGCGCCGATGCGGGCGAAGTGCCCTTGTTGCTCCACCAGCGCCCGCAACACGCCCGCCTGTGGGCCGCGCAAGGCGGTGTACAGCACCTCGCGTACCCGCGCCGGGCCCAGTACCCTGGCGTCCACTGGGTCCTGCAGGCAGCGCAGCAGCCGTTCCACGCATTCGCGCATCGGCGCATCCAGTGCCGCCGAGGTCATCGACTGCGGGGTTTGCGCCTGCACTGCGGCATCCGGCGCCAGGGCCATGCTTTGCACCAGTTCACCCAGCACGCTGCGGTCGATATCCACCGCCACGCCCAGCAACGGTGCTTGGGGAGTGGCGAAGGTTTCGCACATGAACGGTACCGACAATGCCTGCACCAGGTAATGCCCGGCGCCGTACTCCAGGGTACGCGGCCCCAGGCGTGCCAGCTTGCTGCCCTGGGCCAGAATCATCAGGCTGGGTTCGTAGATCTGCGGGCTGCTGGCCACATAGTGATCCCAACTCAGCACCTGCACCTGGGGCAGGTGCGTAGGCACGAAGCCCGGGCGCGTGGCGAGGCTGCGGATCAGTGTGCAAAGCGGCGCATTGGCGTCGACGTGTCGGGTCAATTGCATGATGGACCTGGGCAGAGGATCAGACAGTTTGATCATCGCAGAATGAACGCTCGGCGCCAGATGTTGCATGGCATCTTCGGAGAATCAGGCATCGATACCGGAGAATCAGCCGTGGGCGGAGCCACGCATGGCGCGCAGAATGCGCAGCCTGAATCGTTTCACTTCATAGCGAGGCCCTGCATGTACACCGCCATCGGTTACGCCGCCCAGACCCCCACCAGCCCTCTGGCTCCCATGACCTTCGAACGTCGCAGCCCGCGCCCTGACGACGTCGCCATCGATATCCTGTACTGCGGCGTGTGCCACTCCGACATTCACCAGGCGCGCAACGAATGGGGCATCGCCGTGTACCCGCTGATGCCTGGCCACGAGATCATCGGCCGCGTCACTGCGGTGGGCGACAAAGTGACCGCGCACAAGGTCGGCGACCTGGTCGGCGTTGGCTGCATGGTCGACTCATGCCGCCACTGCGAAGCCTGTGCCAAGGACCTGGAGCAATATTGCCTGGAAGGCCCGACCATGACCTACGCCACCCCGGACCGGGTCGACGGTAGCAACACCATGGGCGGTTACTCCAGCAGCATCGTGGTCAGCGAGCACTTCGTGGTGCGCATCCCGGCCGGCATGGACCTGCCCAGCGCCGCGCCAATTCTCTGCGCCGGCATCACCACTTATTCGCCGCTCAAGCACCACGGCGTCGGCCCTGGTCACAAGATCGGCATCCTCGGCATGGGCGGCCTGGGCCACATGGCTATCAAGCTGGCCAAGGCCCTTGGCGCCGAAGTGACCCTGTTCACCCGTTCCCAGGGCAAGGCCGAGGAAGCCCGTCGCCAGGGTGCCGACCATGTGATCGTGTCCACCGATGCCGAGCAGATGCACGCCGCGGCGGGCCGTTTCGACTTCCTGCTCGACACCATCCCGGTGCAGCACGACCTCAACCCGTACCTGGAAACCCTGAAATTCGATGGCGTGCACATCCTGGTCGGCCTGATCGAGCCGATCGACCCGGCGGTGCACGCGGCCAATCTGGTGATGAAGCGTCGGGTGCTGGCGGGGTCATTGATCGGCGGAATTGCCGAGACACAGGAAGTGCTGGATTTCTGTGCCGAGCACGCGATTCGTTGTGATATCGAGTTGCTGGATATCCGCAACATCAACCAGGCGTATGAGCGGATGATTGCCGGGGACGTGAAGTACCGGTTCGTGATCGACATGGCCACTTTGCAGGGCTGATTGGTTGCCTGCCCCGGCCTCTTCGCGGGCTCGTCCGCTCCCACAGGTACAGCACAGGCTTCGTGAGCTGTGATTTGCCTGTGGCAGCGGGTTTACCCGCGAAGAGGCCGGCACAGGCAATGAAGACGCTGGATCTGTTACCAGGCCAATGCCCTGTCCCAGCCTTTCCAGAACAACCACCGCCGTACCTCGCCATGCGCCCCGGTACCGATCTGCCAGGCAGGCCGCCCGCTATCCAGGGCAACCACCGAAACAAACCCGGCATGGCTCGCTGCCACCAGCGTACGCCCGTCAGCACTGATATCCAGCGCACTGATGGTCGACCCCAGGTAATGCTGCCAATGCTCCACGCCATCTTCGCCAAACGCCCGCAGGTAACCATAGGCATCCCCCACGATGTACTCACCGTCGCGCGCCACGCCGGCATACACCCGTGCACCATCCTGTACCAGCGGGGTACGTGGGTCCTGGCTGTAGTAGTCGGTGTCCAACCCCGGCAAGTCGGCCACCCTGACGGCAAGTGTGGCACCGCTGTAGAAATGGCAGGCATTGACTATCAACTGGTCACCCGCGTGGTTGAACAGCGCAAAGTGCGGATACTCGCTGGCCGGGCCGATTGCTGCTACGGGCCTGAGCTGGTCGTCCAGTACCAGGTGACGGCTGCCTTGTTCGCCGACCACGATCAACCGGCCATCCACCGACACCGCACCATGCTCCATGCTCAGCCCGAGGCTGATGTCGTCCGGGTCGGTGCCTTCGTCCAGTTCGTCGAGCACCCGCGCCTGTTGCGGCAGCAAGCGGGTCGCGCCGTGGCGGGCCAGCAGGAAGATACCCTCGGCACTCACCAGCAGCACCCGCTGGCCATCCGGGAAGGGGATCAGTGCGGACGGCGTGGGCGGCAGTTCGAATGGCTCGAACGGGTAACCCGGCGGCAACCCCTCCAGCCCCGTGGGCCAGCTCAGGCGCAGCACCTGCGGGCCCCCCCAGCCATCGGTCACGCGTATGCCCTCTGCATTGGCCAGGGCGAAATAGCGCCGGGCCGGACAGCGGCCGAAGTGATCGACGCCGATCACCGGGGTCACCCCGAGATTGTCAATGCGCACCACCTGGCCTTTGTCATGCGGCATGCCGATGCGTGCCAGCAGGCTGCCATCCTCCAGCAGCAGGACGTTGCCGATGCCTTGCCCGTGCTCCTTGATCAGCGGTAGCAATGGGTGGTGGGCGGGCGGCCAGGCTTCGCGGAAGGCTTGCTGTTCGGAGGCTTCGACGCCAGGCCGGTTGGCTGCTTGCAGGGCTTGCAGCCAGGCATCGAGCAAATGCTCGGTGGCTTGCGGCAGGGGCTCTTCCAGGTCATCCCAACCTTGCGCGCGGCCCTGCGCGACATAGTCGTTGACGGCCTGCGCATAGGCGATGACCGCCTGCTGCCACTGCTGCTGGGTGTGCTGCTGGTCCATTAGCGGATCGGGCTCCTTGTTGCATACGCGTTCGTACAAAGCGCGCATGTTACTCCTTCTGCCCGGTTCGCGGTTGTGAGCCCCCGGCTTGACGCGTACCATGCCGGGCATTCCTTCCAATAACAAAGCGTGCGTCCACACCCCGGCAAGCGGGTGACTGGCGTGCGTCCTGTTGCCTTGCCTGCGGAGAAGCGGTTTGCACCCATGAATGGACCCATACCCACCAACATGCCACCCACGGCGGGTAGCGGCAGCTGGCTGAGCGTCATTGCGCTGGCCCTGGCGGCCTTCATCTTCAACACCACCGAGTTCGTCCCGGTGGCGCTGCTCAGCGACATCGGCCGCAGTTTCGACATGAGTACCGCGCAGGTCGGCCTGATGCTGACCATCTACGCTTGGGTGGTGGCGCTGGCCTCGCTGCCGATGATGCTGCTGACCCGCAACATCGAGCGGCGGCGCCTGTTGCTGTTCGTGTTCCTGGTGTTCATCGTCAGCCACTTGCTGTCGTGGTTGTCGCAGAGCTTTGCCATGTTGCTGGTCAGCCGTATCGGTATTGCTTTGGCGCATGCGGTGTTCTGGGCCATCACCGCTTCCCTGGCGGTGCGTGTAGCGCCGCCCGGCCAGCAGGCCAAGGCGCTGGGCCTATTGGCCACTGGCACCACCCTGGCCATGGTCCTGGGTATCCCGCTGGGCCGCGTGGTGGGCGAAGCGCTGGGCTGGCGCACCACCTTCCTGAGCATTGCCGGGGTGGCGCTGGCGACCATGCTGTGCCTGATGAAGTCGCTGCCGCTGCTGCCCAGCCAGAACTCGGGTTCGCTGCGCAGTCTGCCGATCCTGTTCAAGCGCCCGGCGCTGGTGATCACCTATGTGCTGGTGACGCTGGTGATTACCGCGCAGTTCACCGCTTACAGCTACATCGAACCGTTCGCCCTGCACGTGGCGAAGATCGGCGGTGAGCGCACCACACTGGTGTTGCTGCTGTTCGGCGGTGCCGGGGTATTCGGCTCGTTGCTGTTCAGCCGTTACAGCGACCGCTTCCCGCATGGCTTCCTGGTGGGCTCGATCGGCCTGTTGGCGGCGTGCCTGTTGCTGCTGTTGCCGCTGTCGGGCAACTTCTACGTGTTTGCCGCGTTGAGCATGTTCTGGGGTGTGGCGATCCTCAGCTTCAGCCTGTCGCTGCAGTCCAAGACCCTGAAGCTGGCGTCCGATGCCACCGATGTGGCCATGGCGCTGTTCTCGGGTATCTACAATATCGGCATCGGCGGTGGTGCTTTGCTGGGCAGTATCGTCAGCAGCCAGCTGGATGTGGCGGATATCGGCCTGGTGGGCGGTAGCGTGGCGGTGGTCGGGTTGCTGCTGGCTGTGGCCAGCACCCGGCGATTCCGCGAGGCGCTGGGCGGGGGGCAGGGCATTCCTGAATGACCGCGCTGTTTTTTTCGCGGGCGTGCCCGCGAAGAGGCCGGTACTGGCAATAGCGGGCTCAAGCCAGTACGGCAGCCCACGCAGAAATCAACAACACCCCCGCCAACACCTGGTTGAACACCCGCAACCGCCGCGGTGCCTGCAACCAGCGCGCGCTGCCCACTCCCAGCAGCGCCCAAGCCGCCATGCTTGGCAGGGCGATCAGCAAGAACACCAGCGCCAGTTGCCATACTGGCAACGACGGCGCGGCAAACACCCCGACCACCGCCACGGCCATCAACCAAACCTTCGGATTGACCACCTGCAGAGCGGCCGCGCTGAGTGCACTGAGGCCTTGCACCGTGGCTGCCTGTAGCGGGGCGGTAGCACTGCGCAACATCTTCCACGCCAGCCAGCTCAACCACAGAACCCCGGCCCAGCTCATCAACTGCTGGGCCAGCGGGTGGCGCAGCAGCAGTTCACCCAGCCCCAGGCCCACCATCAGCACGATCGCCGCTGCGGCACCGCAGGCCGCAACGACCGGCGCCAGGCTCGCGCACAGGCCAAAGCGGGCCCCATGGGCAAGAATCAACAGGTTGGTCGGCCCCGGGCTGATGCTAGATACCAGGGCAAACAGGATGAAGGGCAACAACGACTGCGACATGATCAAGGGCTCCAGATAAACGAAGCACCATGCTCGCTGCCCGCCGCCTTTCAGTCTGGAAGGTTTGAGCAGCGCCTGCGGTAGTCGGCCGGGGTCAGCTGGTAGGCACGGCGGAACCAGCGCCCCAGGTGGCTCTGGTCGGCAAAGCCAAGGGCCATGGCCACTTCGGTGGGAGTCTGGCCCTGGGCGAGCAGGCGCCGCGCCCGGGCCAGGCGCAGCTGGATCAGATAGGCATGCGGCGCCAGGCCGAATGCAGCCTTGAATGCGCGGGTGAGGCGGAAGCGGTCGATGCCACAGGCCTGGGCCAGGTCTTCCAGGCCGATGTCGCGCTCCAGGTTGGCGTGCAGGTAATCCCGCGCGCGCTGCGCGGTCAGCGGCAGGCGCGGGTCCGGGTTCAGGCGCCGGCGCCAGTGCAGGTGGCGGGTCAGGCAGGCCAGCAGGTCGTCCATGGCCGTCTGCCGGACAATGCGCAAGTCCTGGGTATGCACGGCCTGGAAGGCGAGGGCAGTGGCTCGCGCCAGGTGCTCATCGTGGCACAAGGTATCGGCGAAGCTGGGCAGGCTGTCGCCCGGCGCGTGTTCGAAAAGTGCCCGCAGTTGGCTGTCCACCCAGGTTGGTTCCAGGTACAGGGTCGAATAGGTGAAGCCGTCCTCGGTGGGCGCATGGCCGTCATGGATTTCACCGGGTTCCAGCAGGAATACGTGCCCCGGCGTGCTGCGATGGCGTACTCGCCGGCAATCGAATTGCTGCACACCCTGCTCGGTAACGCCAACCAGGAAGCTGTCGTGCCAGTGCGGGTCGTAGGCATGCCCGACGAAATGCGCGCGGACCGACTCGATGCCGGTGTCGGCGTCTTGCTTGAGGTCGATCCAGTTGCTCATGGGGGCGTGCCGTGGCGCAAATCGCTACCTTAGCGCAATGGCCAGGCTCAGTCTGGAACGATTGTGCAGCCGTTGGTCAGCGCCCGGTTACGCAAGGCCTCGAAGCGTTCGCGCAGCCACAGGTGCAGTTGTGCCACCGCTGGGCTGAGTTGCTTGCGGTGCGGGCACACCAGAGTGACCGGGGCGGGCTCACCATGGTGTTCGGGGAGGATGATTTCCAGCTCGCCGGCCGCGATGTTGGCGCTTACGTCCAGCCACGACTTGTAGACGATGCCTTCGCCCTGCAAGGCCAGGCGGCGGATCACGTCGGCATCGTCGCTGACCAGCGGCCCACTCACCTGCACGGTGCGGTTGCCCACCCGCCACTTGTCGTAGACCCGGTTGTACTGCATGTACAGCAGGCAGGCATGCTGCTGCAGGGCGTCGGGCGTGAGCGGGCGGCCGTGGCGGGCCAGGTACTCGGGCGCAGCCACCAGCACCCGGCGGTTCCAGTCGGCCAGCGGCAGGGCAATGTAGTTGGCGTCCAGGTTGAGGCCATAGCGGATCGCCACATCTACCGGGTCGCGGTTGAGGTCGGCGATCTGGTCGGACAGGAGGAAGCGCAGGTGCAGGGCCGGGTGCTCGCGGCGGAAGGCACTCAGCCACGGCAACAGCATGTTGCGGCCAAGGTCGGACGGTGCCGAAACCTGCAGGTTGCCGCGCAGGGTGTTGGCGTTGCCATGCAGGTCTTCACGCCCCTGGCGCAGGCTCTCCAGCACATTCAGGGCTGTCGGCAGGTACAACTCGCCTTCGGCGGTCAGGCGCAGGCTGCGGGTGGTGCGGGCGAACAGGCGCACGTCCAGGTCGCGCTCCAGGCGCTTGATCGCGGCGGCAACCTGCCCTGGCAGCAGTTCGGCCTCGTGGGCGGCAGCGGTGAAGCTGCCCAGCACGCTGCTGCGGACGAACAGTTCGAGGTCTGCGATGCGCAGCATTTTCACTCCTAGGGTGAAAGTGTTGCTGAATTATGCCGGTTTTTCTTTTCTGCAGGAAAGATAATATGCTCGGCAAATCCCCTGTTCATCCCGGAGTTGTTGCATGGATACCGTCTCGCTGGCCAAGCGCCGTTACACCACCAAAGCCTACGATGTCTCGCGCCGTATTCCCCAGGCCACTGTCGATGCGCTGCTCGAGCAACTGCGCCACAGCCCGTCTTCTGTCAACTCGCAACCTTGGCATTTCATCGTTGCCGACAGCGCCGAGGGCAAGGCCCGCCTGGCCAAGAGCACCGCAGAGCGCTATGCCTACAATTCGTCGAAGATCCTCGATGCCTCGCATGTGATCGTGTTCTGCACCCGCACCGAAATGACTGAAGCGCACCTCAATGCCGTGCTCGACCAGGAAGCTGCCGATGGCCGCTTCCGTGATGAGCAGGCGCGTGCCGGCCAGAACCAGAGCCGCCGGCACTACGTCGACCTGCATCGCTTTGACCAGAAGGACGTGCAGCACTGGATGGAAAAGCAGACTTACCTGGCGTTGGGTACTGCCTTGCTGGGGGCTGCGGCACATGGGCTGGATGCTACGCCGATCGAAGGCTTCGACAGCAAGGTTCTCGATGCCGAGCTGGGCTTGCGCGAGCGTGGGTTCACCAGTGTGGTCATTCTCAGCCTGGGCTATCGCAGCGAGACGGACTTCAACGCTGGCTTGAACAAGTCGCGCTTGCCGGCTTCGCAGGTGTTCACCTTCCTGTGAGGTTGCCGGGGCCGCCCTGCGGCCCCGTTCGCGAAGCAGGGCCGTTCCCACAAGATGGCATCGCCGTCATGACTTTCACAGGCCTCATGAACTGGCAAACATTCGGCATATGCCGCATACTTGTCGGCAAACGCCGGAAAGGAGAGAGCCATGCTTGCCGAAGTGCTTCGCGACAACGGTTACCACGAGTACCGGGCGCGCCTGCATGCACTGCTGGAAATCCCCGAACTCGCCAGTGACTTCGAAATCCACACCCGCATTACCCATGGCTTCGCTGCCACCTGGCTGGTGAAACTGACCGAGCTCGGCGTGTTCACCCCTGTGGAGCGTGACCAGATCATTCCCCTGCGCACGCTGAAAACCCGCATCGAACGTGATCAGCCACTGACCGTGGAAGAAAGCGACCGGCTGTTCCGTTCGGCTCATATTACCGCCATGGCCGAAGCCGTGTTCGGTGAGGCGGGCAAGGCCAAGCGCTGGCTGTCCAAGCCCAAAGAGCGCTTCTCGGGGTTGACACCGATGCAGATGCTCACCACCCAGCAGGGCACCACCCAGGTCGAAGAAATGTTACTGCAGATCGCCGAGGGCTTCGGCCTGTGATTCTGTGGCGTATCAGCGCCTATGCAGACTTGAGCGGAACGGGCGGCTTGCGTGTCAGCGGCCGCTGGCACCAGGCCGGCCGGCCAGTGGTGTATGCCGCCACCAGCCCGGCCGGGGCGATGCTGGAGGTGCTGGTGCACCTGGAGATCGACCCTGAGGATTTCCCCACCACCATGCGGCTGCTGCGTATCGAGTTGCCCGACACCGTTTCGCAAGCGCAGTTGCCCGCCTTGCAGCCTGGCTGGTCGAGCCAGACCGAACTGACCCGGGGCCTGGGCAACCGCTTTCTGGACGAGTGCTCGGCATTGCTGCTGCCGGTGCCGAGCGCGATCATGCCCAGCACCACCAATTACCTGTTCAACCCGCGCCATCCGCAGGCAAACAGTGCCAGGCTCGAGGTCGAGGACTTCACCCCGGACAGCCGGCTGTTCTAGGGAAGGCTCACCAAAGTGCCGCTGACGCCGCTGTCAGCACCCGGCCAAACACTTCGAGCGCCTTGTCCACTTCAGCCTCGTTGCTGAAACGCCCGATGCTCAGGCGCACGCTGTTGCGTGCCTGGCGCTCATCCAGCCCCAGCGCGAGCAGCACATGCGAGGCCGCATTGCTCGCAGAGTTGCAGGCCGAGGTGGTCGACAACGCCAGCTCGCTGGCCAGCGCCGCGCTGTTGAAGCCCTTGCTGTCGATACACAGGTTCAGGGTATGGGGAATGCGCTGGTTGGCGCAGCCGTTGAGGGTGACGCCAGGCAGGGCCAGCAAGCCCCCGCGCAGACGCCTTGCCAGTTGCTCAAGGCGCAGGTTTTCGCTGTCGCCGGGTTGGCCGGCCAAGGCAAAGGCGCTGCCCATGCCGGCAATCTGATGGGTCGCCAGGGTGCCGGAACGCAGGCCCTGCTCATGGCCACCGCCGTGCATCTGCGCACGCATCAGCATGCGGGCGCGTGGCCCCACGTAGAGCGCACCGATGCCCTTGGGCCCATACACCTTGTGCGCCGAGAACGACATCAGGTCCACGGCCATCGCGTTCAGGTCGATGGCCAGTTTGCCCACCGCCTGCGCCGCATCCACGTGCAGCAGGGCACCATGGGCACGTACCTGTTCGCCAATCGCGGCAAAGTCGGTAATCGTACCCAGTTCATTGTTGACCGCCATCAGCGACACCAGGCGTGTGTCGCCGCGCAACGCTGCCTGCACCGCCGCAGGCTGAATCAGGCCGGCGGCATCCGGTGCCAGGCGGGTAACGGCCCAGCCCTGGCGCTCCAGTTCGGCCACCGTGTCGAGCACGGCCTTGTGTTCCAGTTGGCTGGTGATCAGGTGCCCGGGCTGGCCGAGGCCCTGGGCAATGCCCTTGAGCGCCAGGTTGTTGGACTCGGTCGCACCTGATGTCCAGACCAGTGCATCGGCCTGTGCGCCGACGCGTTCGGCCACTTGCTGGCGGGCCTGCTCCACGGCGTGGCGGGCGGCCTGGCCAAAGGCATGGCCACTGGATGCCGGGTTGCCGAAGTTGGCCTGGCTGCCAAGGCAGGCAAGCATGGTTTCGATGACCCGGTCGTCGACCGGAGTGGTGGCGGCGTAATCGAAGTAGAGCGGGGCGCTGGGCATTGGGGCGGGTCCGTGTCTGTCGCCGTGAAATCGACGATCGTTGGAGCAAGCGTACCCGCTGCTTGAGAGATATTTTTCGCTTCCAGCGGCTCTATTCTCAAGATGCTCAAGAAAAAATTCTATCTCCTGAGGTTTTCTTGGAAATTTTTTCTCCTCGTTTCGAGGGCTCAGCAAAAGGCCCTCGTCAGCCTCTTCAGGCGGGTGCCAAGGCCCTTTCTTCCTCGGCCACCACACGTTCGCACAACTCGGTGATCTGCTCGCGCATCCAGCGGTTGGCTGGGTCCTGATCGGTGCTTTCATGCCAGTACAGGTGCGTTTCCAGCGCAGGCACCTCCACCGGCAGTGGCTGGTAACGCAACTGATGGCGACGGGCGAAGCGCTCGGGGACGGTCATCGCCATGTCGGTCTGCTGCAATACCTGCGAGGCCATCAGGTAATGCTGCGAGCGCAAGGCAACCTTGCGCTGTACGCCCATCTTGCCCAAGGCCAGGTCGACATAGCCCAGGCCGTTGCGACGGCTGGAAATATGGATGTGGGTCATGCCCAGGTAGTTGTCGAGGGTCAGCTTGCTGTCGGCCAGCGGGTGGCCCTGGCGCAGGGCGCAGACATAGCGGTCTTGCATCAGTTTGACGTGGCGTACCTGCGGGTCGGTGTTCAACGGTGCGTCGATGGCGAAGTCCAGGCGGCCGGCGGCAAGTTCCTTGGTGGTCTCGCGGCGCTTGCACAAAAAGCTTTCGATCAGCACCGCCGGCGCCAGGCGGCGCAAGCGCTGGAACAGCGGTGGCAGGATCACCGCTTCGGTCAGGTCGGTCATGCTGATGCGGAAGGTCTTGTTGGCCTGTTGCGGGTTGAAGATGCGGCTTTCCTGCACCGAGGTGCGCAGCAGTGCCAGGGCATTGCGCACCGGGCCGATGATGTTCTGCGCCATGGGCGTGGGCACCATGCCTTGCGCGGTACGCACGAACAACGGGTCGTTGAAGGTTTCGCGCAGCCGCGAAAGGGCGTTGGACACTGCCGGCTGGGTGATGCCGACGATCTGCCCGGCGCGGGTCAGGTTGGCTTCGGTATAGATCGCATCGAACACGATGAACAGGTTGAGGTCGACCTTGCTGAGGTTCATGGGCGCCGCTCTTTGTTGGAATTATTGGCCGATCATATATCGGTTATGAATGTTTATACACGCGGAAAATAGACTAGGTGGATGGGGGCATGCTGCTCTAGGCTCTGGCCCATGTACTCCGAACCGTGAAGGTAGCCCCGATGGATTTCGCCTATTCGCCCAAGGTCCAGGCACTGCGTGAGCGCGTCAGCGCGTTCATGGACGCCTATGTCTACCCCGCCGAGGCGGTGTTCGAGCGCCAGGTCGCCGAGGGTGACCGCTGGCAGCCCACCGCGATCATGGAAGAACTCAAGGCCAAGGCGCGCGCCGAAGGGCTGTGGAACCTGTTTCTGCCCGAATCGGAATACGGTGCCGGCCTGAGCAACCTGGAATATGCCCCGCTGGCGGAAATCATGGGCCGTTCGTTGCTCGGCCCGGAGCCGTTCAACTGCTCGGCGCCGGACACCGGCAACATGGAAGTGCTGGTGCGTTATGGCAGCGAAGCGCAGAAGCGCCAGTGGCTGGAGCCGCTGCTGCGTGGCGAGATCCGTTCGGCATTCGCCATGACCGAACCGGACGTGGCGTCCTCGGATGCCACCAACATGGCCGCCACTGCAGTGCGTGACGGTGACCAATGGGTAATCAACGGCCGCAAGTGGTGGACCTCCGGCGCTTGCGACCCGCGCTGCAAGGTAATGATCTTCATGGGCCTGTCCAACCCTGAAGGGCCACGCCACCAGCAGCACTCGATGGTGCTGGTGCCCACCGATGCGCCCGGTGTGAAGATCGTGCGCCCGCTGCCGGTGTTCGGCTATGACGATGCTCCCCATGGCCACGCCGAGGTGCTCTTCGAGAACGTGCGGGTGCCGTATGAGAACGTGATCCTGGGTGAGGGCCGTGGCTTCGAGATTGCCCAGGGGCGCCTTGGCCCCGGCCGCATCCACCACTGCATGCGCTCGATCGGCATGGCCGAGCGCGCGCTGGAGCTGATGTGCAAGCGCTCGGTGGAGCGTACCGCCTTCGGCCGGCCACTGGCGCGTCTGGGCGGCAACGTCGACAAGATTGCCGACTCGCGCATGGAGATCGACATGGCCCGGCTGCTGACGTTGAAAGCGGCATACATGATGGACACGGTCGGCAACAAGGTCGCCCGCAGCGAGATTGCACAGATCAAGGTAGTGGCGCCGAACGTGGCACTGAAGGTGATCGACCGGGCTATCCAGATTCATGGCGGGGCAGGGGTGAGTGGCGATTTCCCGCTGGCTTACATGTACGCCATGCAGCGTACCTTGCGCCTGGCCGACGGGCCGGATGAAGTGCATCGGGCGGCGATCGGCAAGTATGAGATTGGCAAGTATGTGCCGGCGGAGATGATGCGCAGCGGGCGGTGATTTTGCCCGCCTGTTCCGGCCTCTTCGCGGGCTTGCCCGCTCCCACAGGAACTGTGCCGCCTCCAAGCTGTGCGCAATACCTGTGGGAGCGGGCAAGCCCGCGAAGAGGCCCTTGAAGGCTCACTCTGGATGGTCAGACCCGCATCTGCGGGTCTTCCTCCTTCTCGCTTACTGTGCGATCGGCATTTGAAGGCTGTCTGGATTGAGCACCCTCGATTTCCGGCTTCTCCCCCCGCGTCTTGACCAGCGAAACAACCACCCCACCCAGCAACAACCCGAACGTCACCCCCAACGACAACAACGCCGGCACCTTGCCCACCATGCCGTGGTAGAAGATCTTGCAGCCAATGAAGATCAGCACCAGTGCCAGCGCGTACTTGAGGTAAACGAACCGGTGCATCAGTGCCGCCAGCGCAAAGTACAGTGAGCGCAAGCCGAGAATGGCGAAGATGTTCGAGGTGTAGACGATGAACGGGTCCTGGGTGATGGCGAAGATTGCCGGGACGCTGTCGACTGCGAACACCAGGTCGGCCAGTTCGATCAGCACCAGCGCCATGAACAGCGGGGTGGCATGGCGTAGCGCCTTGTGCTGCCCAGGCGGGGTCTGCTGCACGAAAAAGTGCGAGCCGTGGATCTGCTCGGTGACCCGCATGTGCCGACGCACGAATTTCAGGACCGGGTTGTTCGCCAGGTCCGGGCGGCTGTCCTCCTTCGACAGCGCCATCTTGACCCCGGTAAACAGCAGGAAGGCACCGAAGATATACAGTACCCAGGCGAAGTTCTGCACCAGCGCCGCGCCCACGCCGATCATGATCGCCCGCAGGAAAACCACCCCGAGGATGCCCCAGAACAGCACGCGGTGCTGGTAGCGGCGGGGGATGGCGAAATAGCTGAAGATCATCGCCATGACGAACACGTTGTCCATCGACAGCGACTGCTCGACCAGGAACCCGGTGTAGAACTCAAGCGCAGACTGCGCGCCCAACTGGTACCAGACCCCGACGCCGAACAGTACGCCGACGCTGAAATAGCCCGAATACAGCAGCAGGCTCTCGCGCATTTCGATTTCCCGGTCGTGGCGGTGCAGCACGCCGAGGTCGAGTACCAGCAAACCGATGACGATGGCCATGAACACCAGCCACAACCAGGCGCTGGTACCGAGGAACGGGGTGGTGAGGAATGTCTGCAGAGCTGTCATGAGCCCCTCCTTCAATGTCGACGTTGCATGGCAACAGTGATCCGACATGGCGGCCTGGCAGCCGTCAGAGGGGCCCGGTATCACATGGGCTTGAGCCTAGACCCGTTTGCCGGTGATGCCGAATGGGGAGCTGTTACATTTCTTTGCGAGGCAAGGCCTGCAGGGATCTGGGCCGCTTTCGGATCAATACACCCACACTTCCACCCGGCGATTGCGCAGCCGCCCTTGCTCCAACTCGTTCCCTGCCACTGGCAGGTCATCCCCCATCCCCGTCACCTCCAGCACCTCCACGCCATCGCGCGCCAGCTCGCGGCGCACCGCCTGGGCCCGCAGGCGGGAGAGCAGCGCGGCGCGGCCTGGTGTCTCCTTGGGGTCGCCAAAGCCTACCAGCACCGCCTTGCGCTGCAACTTGCCTGCTTGGCGCAGGTAGTCGGCCACCCGCTGCACATCGCGCAGGGCCTTGTTGTCGAGGCTGGCACTGCCTTCCTGGAAGCGGAAGTTGACGCTCAACCGCTGTGCCTGCTGGACCAAGGTGCGATAGCGCGGCGGCATGTCGGCCTGGGGAGCTACAGGTTGGGCCTTGATCTGCTGCGAAACGAAACCCTGCTCAGCGACGATCACCTGGCCCGCCGGGCTCTGGGCGAAATCGGCCAGGGCCTTGGCCTGGGGCTTGGGGTTGGCCGGCAGGTAGAAGTACAGGCGCCGCGATAGCGGGTAGTCCTCGCTGGCCACCAGTGCACGCTCCGGCAGCATGGCCGGCGCGTCACCCTCGGCCACCGCCAGCACCTTGGCACCATGCACCGCCGCCAGGCTGCTGAAACCGATGGCCTGGCGGTCGGTGCTTACCCGCGCGGCCAGTTCGTCGCTGGACTCGAAGCGTTGGGCCTGGGGGGAAAGCTCGGTGTGCTGGGGTTCCAGCACCAGGGCCTTGAAAGTCTCAAAGGTACCGGAGCGGTCGTCGCGGGCGTACAGGTGGATGGCCCCGCCGGAAACACCCAACTGCTCCCAGCGCTGGATCTGCCCGGCAAAAATTTGTGCCAGTTGCCCTGTGGTGAGCTGTGGCAGCGGGTTGTCGGGGTGAACGATGACGGCGACGCCATCGAGGCCGATGACTTGTTCGGCGGCAGCGGCGCGCAGGTCGCCCAAGGCCTGAAGTTGGCTTGCTTCGTTGTCGTTGATCGGCCGTGACGCGGCGGCCAGGTCGGCCTCGCCATGGCCGAGGGCGACGAAACCGGTGCTGGAACCGTGTGCGGCGATTTCGATGCGCAAAGGCTGGCCACGCGTATCGCGCGCGGTGATGACAGTCTCGTTGGCCAGATTGCCCGGGTATTGTTCGATGGCGGTAGCTTGCTGTGCGCGCAATTGCCCTTGCACCAGCGCCGGCAGCAAGGCCGCGCCGATGGTGTTGGAGCCTTGCACGCGCAGGTGAGCGGGCTCGGCCAGGGACGCCAGCGGTAGCAGGGAGAGCAGCAAGACAAGCAGGCGGTGCATGCCGGGAGGCCTGTGGCATAGGGTTGGCCGGCAGATTACGACAGTGGCGTGATGATAATGTGACAGTCCATAGGGCAGTGGGCTTTGCCTGATGCCTGTATGTTCGCGTCAATGGGGCTGCTGTGCAGCCCATCGCCGGCAAGCCAGCTCCCACAGGGGCCTTCCAATCCTGAAACCTGCGCTGTACCTGTGGGAGCTGGCTTGCCGGCGAACGGGCCGCAAAGCGGCCCCAGCGGTATCAATGCGCCCCGGCAGACTTGCTCAGGTCACTTTCTGCCCACTCGGTATAGATGCACGCATCCGCCACTGCCCAGCGCACCTTCACGGTATCCCCCGGCTGCATCGGCATGCCAGCCGCCGACAGCGCCTTGACCGTCAGCTCGGTACCGCCCGCAGTCACCACATGGCAGGTCTGGCTCTCGCCCAGGAACAGCACTTCGCCAACCTTGGCGCTGACCTCGTTCCAGCCCGCCGGCAGCGGCTCGCGCGCGGCCTGTTCGGTGGTCAGGGCCAGGGCCTTTTCCGGGCGCACCATGATCAGCGCATCCTGCGAGGCGGCCAGGCCCGGGGTCAGGCGGATAGCCACCGGCTGGCCCTCGAAGCTGCCCGCGCCATTGCTGCTGGCCTTGATCCGCAGGAAGTTGGAGTTGCCCAGGAACGAGGCGACGAAGGCATTTGGCGGGTTCTGGTACAGGTCGTAACCGGTGCCCAGGCCGACGATCTTGCCATGGCTGAAGATGGCGATGCGCTGGGACAGGCGCATGGCTTCTTCCTGGTCGTGGGTGACGTAGACGATGGTGATGCCCAGGCGCCGGTGCAACTGGCGCAGTTCATCCTGCAGGTCTTCGCGCAGCTTTTTGTCCAGCGCGCCGAGCGGTTCGTCCATCAGCAGGATGCGCGGTTCGTACACCAGGGCCCGGGCAATCGCCACGCGCTGCTGCTGGCCACCGGACATCTGCGACGGCTTGCGGTGGGCGAACTTCTCCAGCTGCACCAGCTTGAGCATGGCGTCGACGCGCTTGCTGGTTTCGCTGGCGCCGAGCTTGCGAATGGCCAGCGGGAAGCCGATGTTGTCGCGCACGTTCAGGTGCGGGAACAGCGAATAGCGCTGGAACACCATGCCGATGTCACGCTTGTGCGGCGACACGTTGACCAGCGACTGGCCATCGACCAGGATCTCGCCGCTGCTCGGTGTTTCGAAGCCAGCCAGCATCGACAGGGTGGTGGACTTGCCCGACCCGCTGGAACCGAGGAAGGTCAGGAACTCGCCGTCCTGGATTTCCAGGTCGAGGTTGTCCACGGCGGTGAAGTCGCCGTAGTGCTTGTTCAGGCCGCGCAGGCTGACCAGGGTCTTGCCGTGCGCGTTGTCTTTGATCACTGCACTCATTGTTGTTTTCTCCGCGCGCTCAGGCGTTGGCTTCGGTGCGCCGGCGCAAGGCGGCGGCAATGAACATGACAAGCAGCGACAGGCCGATCAGCAGGGTCGAGGCCACGGCGATGACCGGGCTGAGGTCCTGGCGCAGGGTGGTCCACATCTTCACCGGCAGAGTCTGCAGGTCGGGGCTGGCCATCATCACGCTCAGCACCACTTCATCCCACGACACCAGGAAGGCAAACAGGCCGCCAGCGATCATCCCCGGGCGAATCGCCGGGAAGGTCACCTTGAAGATTGCCTGCAGGCGCGAGGCGCCGCAGATCACCGCGGCATCCTCGATCGACTGGTCGAACAGCTTCAGCGAGTTGATGATCGAGATGATGGTGAAGGGCAGGGCGACGATCACGTGGCTGACCACGAAGGCGAACAGTGTGCCGGTGTAGCCGAGCTTGAGGAACAGCGCGTACACCGCTACGGCAATGATCACCAGCGGCACGATCATCGGCATGGTGAACAGCCCATACAGCAGCTCGCGGCCGGGGAAGCGGCCACGCACCAGGGCAAACGCGGTGGGCAGGCCGAGCAGCACGGCGGCGATGGTGGTCAGCACGGCCACCTTCAGGCTGGCCAGCGCGGCGTCCATCCACTCCGGGTTGGAGAAGAACTGGCCGTACCACTTGAAGGTCCAGCCCGGTGGCGGGAACACCAGCCACTGCGACGAGCCGAACGACAGCAACACGATGAACACCACCGGCAGCAGCAGGAAGGCCGCGATGACCCCGGTGGTCAGGTACAGGCCCGTGCGCAGCGGGCGGCCCATGGCATTGGGAGACAGGAGCATGGCGGTTTACCTCGCGTTGCCGACCGGGGATTCCGGCTGCAGCTTCAGGTACAGGTAGAAGAGCACCAGGGTGATCACCACCAGCAGTGCGGCGGCGGCGCTGGCCAGGCCCCAGTTGAGGAACGACTGCACCTGCTGGATGATGAATTCGGGCAGCATCATGTTTTGCGCACCACCCAGCAGGGCCGGGGTGACGTAGTAACCGAGCGACATCACGAACACCATCAGCGCCCCGGAGAAAAGCCCCGAGCGGCACAGCGGCAGGAACACCTTCCAGAAATTGGTCCACGGGCTGGCGCCGCAGATCGAGCCGGCCTGCAGCACCATCGGGTCGATGGCGTGCATGGTCGCCTGCAGCGGCAGCACGATGAACGGGATCATGATGTAGCTCATGCCGATCACCACGCCGGTCAGGTTGTGCACCATTTCCAGCGGGGCATCGATGATACCCATTGCCATCAACGCCTTGTTGATCACCCCCGAACTCTGCAGCAGCACCAGCCACGAGTAGGTGCGCGCCAGCAGGCTGGTCCACATCGACAGCAGCACGATGTTCAGCAACCAGCGGCCCCAGCCCTTGGGCACCAGGGTAATTGCCCAGGCCAGCGGGAAGCCCAGCAGCACGCTGATCAGGGTGACCACGCCGGCCACCGAGAAGGTGTTGAACAGCACCCGTGCATAAGCCGAGTTGGCGAACAACTGCTCGTAGTTGCCCAGGCCCGGCGTCGGCTCCAGCACCCCGCGCAGCAACAGGCCGGCCAGCGGGGCGAAGAAGAACAGGCCAAGGAACAGCAGGGCCGGCAGCAAATTGCGGCTGCCTTTCCAGCGCTGGCTCAGGCTGACGCGGCGCGGGGCCGTTCCCGGAGCGCCGGTGCCCGTGGGGGCACCTTGCGCGTCATGCAGGGCGTTGATGGCGACTTTCATTTGACCAACCACTCATTCCAGCTAGCTGCGATGGCCTGGCCGTTCTTGGCCCAGTAGGCGAAGTCGAGGGTGACCTGGTCCTGGGCGTAGGCGGTCGGCAGGTTCTGTGCGAGGTCTTTGTCCAGCTTGGCCACGCTGTCGACGTTCACCGGCGCGTAGGCGGTCTTGTTGGCGAACTCGACCTGGCCTTCGGCGCTGCTGGCATTGGCCAGGAACTTCATGGCCGCGTCCTTGTTCTTGGCCCCTTTGGGGATGACCAGGAAGTCGGCCATGACCAGGTTCTGCTTCCAGCTCACACCCACCGGTGCACCGTCTTGCTGCAGGGCATAGACGCGGCCGTTCCAGAACTGGCCGAGCGAGGCTTCACCCGAGGCCAGCAGTTGCTGCGACTGGGCGCCACCGCCCCACCAGACGATGTCTTTCTTGATGGTGTCGAGCTTCTTGAAGGCGCGGTCCAGGTCCAGAGGGTACAGCTTGTCGGGGGCTACGCCGTCGGCCAGCAGGGCCAGTTCCAGTACACCCGGGCTGGGCCATTTGTACAGGGCGCGCTTGCCGGGGTAGGTCTTGGTATCGAACAGTGCGGTCCAGTCCACCGGTTTGTTGGCACCGAGCTTGCCTTCGTTGTAGCCGAGCACGAAGGAGAAGAAGAACGAGCCGACGCCATGGTCGGAGACGAAGCGCGGGTCGATCTTGTCGCGCTTGATCTGGGTGAAATCGAGGGGTTCGAGCAGGCCTTCGCTGGCGGCACGCAGGGCGAAGTCGGCTTCGACGTCGACCACGTCCCACTGCACGTTGCCGCTCTCGACCATGGCCTTGAGCTTGCCGTAGTCGGTAGGGCCGTCCTGGACGACCTTGATATCGGTGGCTTTGGTGAAGGGTACGGCCCACGCTTCTTTCTGGGCGTCCTGGGTGGTACCGCCCCAGCTGACGAAGTTCAGGCTGTCGGCGGCCTGGGCGGCCTGACATGCCAGGGTCAGCAGGCTGGCGGACAGCACTGCGGTTACACGTTTGCTCAACAGCATGGTTACGCCCTCGTTGCTTTTGTTATTCGAGGCGGGGCTTGTGGTGCGCCCGCCAACAGTGTTCGGGGAGCAGCTAAAACAAAGTGTCTTGTGGCCGTTTTTGATTGTAGGTGCCGGCCTGCAGATTCAAGGTCTACGGGATATCATATTATGGTATTCCAAACTTTTAGCAAGAGGCATGAGGCTACCGGCCATCACTCCGTCCTCTGCAATTTGCCGCTCCTACAGGGGGCCGGGCTCGAAGGGGATGCTTTGCACCACCTCCAGCTCATACCCCGCCAGCCCCGCGTATTTCAGCGGCGGGCCCAGGTGGCGCAGCTTGCCGACGCCCAGGTCCTGCAGGATCTGCGCGCCTGTACCCACCTCCGAGTACACCTTCGATTGCCCGCGCTGGTAAGGCCGCACCGGCTGGGTCAGCTGTGGCACGCGCTCCAGCAGCGCCTGCGAGGACTCATGGTTGGCCAGGATCACCACCACGCCGGCGCCTTCCTCGGCCACCTTCTGCAGCGCCGCCCAAAGCGTCCAGTTGGCGGGGCCGGCGTATTCGGCGCCGACCAGGTCGCGCAGCGGGTCGATCACGTGCACCCGCACCAGGGTCGGCTGCTCGCGGCGGATATCGCCCATGACCATGGCCATGTGTACGCCACCTTCGATGCGGTCTTCGTAGGTGACCAGGCGGAAGGTGCCATGCACCGTCGGCAGTTCGCGTTCGCCGATACGCTTGATGGTCTGCTCGGTGCTCAAGCGATAGTGGATGAGGTCGGCGATGGTGCCGATCTTGATGCCGTGCCGGGCAGCGAACACTTCCAGGTCCGGGCGCCGGGCCATGGTGCCGTCGTCGTTGAGCACTTCGACGATTACCGACGCCGGGGTGAAGCCGGCCAGGCGTGCGAGGTCGCAGCCGGCTTCGGTGTGGCCGGCGCGGGTCAGCACACCGCCTTCGCGGGCGCGCAGGGGGAAGATGTGGCCGGGTTGCACCAGGTCTTCGGGGCGGGCGTTGGGGGCCATGGCCGCCGCCACGGTACGCGCCCGGTCGGCGGCGGAAATACCGGTGGTAACGCCCGTGGCCGCCTCGATCGATACGGTGAAGGCGGTACTGAACACGCTGCCGTTGGCCGGCACCATCTGCTCCAGGCCCAGGCGTTGGCAGTGTTCGTCGGTCAGGGTCAGGCAGATCAGCCCGCGCGCTTCACGGGCCATGAAATTGATGGCGTGGGCGTCGCAACGCTCGGCGGCGATCAGCAGGTCGCCTTCGTTTTCCCGGTCCTCGTCATCCACCAGCAGGACCATCTTGCCTTGCCGGTAGTCCTCGAGAAGTTCGTCGATGGTGTTGAAAGCCATGTTGCACGCTCACTGTGGTGGGGTGATTATTATGGTATACCATCATACACAAATATCGCCGTAACAGGAGAGCAGCGCATGAAGGCCTATTGGATCGCCCATGTGGACGTGACCGATCACGAGCAATACCAGCAGTACACCCAACGCGCCCCGGCTGCCTTCAAGGCATTCGGTGGCCGTTTCCTGGCCCGTGGCGGGCGTAGCGAGGCAATGGAAGGGCGGCTTACCCCTCAGCGTAGCGTGGTGATCGAGTTCGATTCGTACGAACAGGCGCTGGCGTGTTACCGGTCCGAGCTGTACCAGGAGGCTTGCAGCCATCGTCAGGGGGTGGCGAAGGCTGAAGTGATCATCGTAGAAGGGTTCGAGCCCTGAGTTGGATTTGCGACCCCTTCGCGGGTAAACCCGCTCCCACAGGTACGCCACAGATTTCGAAGTCTGTGGCGTACCTGTGGGAGCGGGTTTACCCGCGAAAGGGCCGGACCTGCCTTATGGCATGCCAGGCAACTCATGCGGCCGCAGGTCGAACACCAGCACCTCGGCATCCACCCCATTGCCCAGTTCCAGCACCTGTTCCTGCCTCACCCGCACCCCATCCCCTTCGTTCAGCACTTGCCCATTGAGCTCGATGCTGCCCCGGGCCACGTGCACGTAGGCATGGCGGTTTTCCGGCAAGGTCAGGGTGGCACGCTCGTCACCATCGAACAGACCGGCATACACCCGCGCGTTCTGCCGTACCTGCAGTGACCCCTCGGCGCCATCCGGCGAGATGATCAGGCGCAGCTTGCCGCGCTTTTCCTCGGTACTGAAATGCTGTTGCTGGTAACGCGGTGTTGCCCCTTGCACGTTCGGCACGATCCAGATCTGCAGGAAGTGCACCGGCTGCACCTGGCTGTGGTTGAACTCGCTATGGGCCACGCCGTGGCCAGCGCTCATCAGCTGCACATCGCCCGGGCGGATTACCGAGCCGGTGCCCAGCGTGTCCTTGTGCTCCAGCGCGCCTTCCAGCACGTAGGAGAAAATCTCCATGTCGCGGTGCGGGTGCTGGCCAAAGCCCTTGCCGGGGATGACGCGGTCGTCGTTGATCACCAGCAGGTCGGAGAAACCTTGCTCGTCCGGGTTGCGGTAGTGGCCGAAGGAGAAGGTGTGGAACGATTTCAGCCAGCCATGGAAGGCCAGGCCGCGGTCTTTGGCGTTGCGGACGGTGAGCATGACGGGTCTCCTGAACCGGCAGGGCACCAGGCCCTGCCGCATGGGCGGGTGAGGTTATTGCAGGTGCACTTTCAGCTCGCCAGCGGCCTGGCGCATGGCCGCTTGCACGGCAGGCACCTGATGCAAGGGGTTGAGCAGCCCGTAGTCATGAATCATGCCGTTGTAGCGTACCGAGGTAACGGTCACCCCAGCAGCGTTCAGCTTGCGGGCATAAGCCTCACCCTCGTCACGCAGCACATCGAACTCCGCCGTTTGCACCAGCGCTGGCGGCAAGCCTTTCAACTGTTCACTGCTGGCCCGCAGCGGCGAGGCGTAGATCTGCGCCCGTGCCTTGGCGTCGGTGGTGTAGTTGTCCCAGAACCACTTCATCATCCCGGTGGTAAGGAAATGCCCCTCGGCAAACTGCTTGTAGGATGCAGTTTCGAAGCTGGCATCGGTCACCGGCCACAGCAGCAGCTGGAAGCGCAGGGCCGGGGTGCCGGCCTCTTTGGCTTTCAAGGCCACTACTGCCGCCATGTTGCCGCCGACGCTGTTGCCGGCCACGGCCAGGCGCTTGCCGTCCACGCCGATTTCCTTGCCATGCTCGGCTACCCAGCGGGTGGCGGCGTAGGCCTGGTTGATCGCCGTCGGGTAGTGCGCTTCCGGCGATGGGGTGTAGTCGACGTAGACCGCCACTGCCCCAGAGCCAACCACTAGGTCGCGGATCAGCCGCTGGTGGGTCGGGAAATCGCCGAGTACCCAGCCGCCACCGTGGAAGAACATGAACACCGGCAACTCGCCCTTCACGTTGGCCGGGCGCACCACTTGCAGTTTGATCGACTCGCCGTTGGCCTGGATGGTGCGCTCCTGCACCTCGATACCCGAGAGATCGACCTTGACCGAGGCCTGGGCACCGGTCAGCACTGCGCGGGCGTCTTTCGGGCTGAGCTGCTCCAGTGGCTTGCCGCCGCCTTGCTCCAGGGCTTCGAGGAAGGCCTGGGTGTGCTGTTCTATACCCGGGCTGCCAGCAGCGAAGGCGCTGGAGACGGACAGGGCCAGAAGGGAAGCGGTAAGGGTTTTGTGGACAATGTTCATGAGCGAATCCTTTTCTGTTGAATGTTGGTAGTGGGCGTCTTGCCTGGCCTTCAGGGCCATCGCTGCGACTTGTGCGTAGATTAGGGAGATGCGCTGATGGGAAAAAGCCGCTATAAAGCGTTTGACTGTCACCAAGAGCGAGACAATGAACCCTTACGAAGACATGCGGATCTTTGCCCAGGTAATGGAGGCCGGCAGTTTCACTGCTGCGGCCGACCGCCTGGGCATGTCCAAGCAATCGGTCAGCCGGCGCCTGATGCAGTTGGAGGAGCGCCTGGGCGTTCGCCTGCTCAATCGCTCCACCCGGCGCCTGGACGCTACGCCGCTGGGCCAGCACTACTACCAGTCGGCGCTGCGCCTGCTGGGCGAAGTGCAGCAGGTGGAGCACGACATCAGCGGCCAGGCTCAGGCCTTGCGTGGCACCTTGCGCCTGAGTGCGCCGCTGTCGTTCGCCATGGCGCACCTGGGCTGCCTGCTGACCGAGTTCCTGCAGTTGCACCCGCAGGTGGATGTGGAAGTGGATCTGAGCGACCGCGCCGTTGACCTGATCGGCGAGGGCTATGACCTGGCGCTACGGATTGGCGCGCTGGAGGACTCCAGCCTGATCGCGCGGCGCATCGCCAGTGTCGAGCGGGTGTATTGCGCGAGCCCGGCGTACCTGGAAGCACGGGGTGTACCGGCCAGGCCGGAGCAGTTGGCGGGGCATGATTGCCTGCCATATGGGCATTCGCGGCAGGTGCAGTGGCAGTTCAGCCAGGGTGGCAAGGCACAGGTGATTCAGGTGGCCGGGCGGATGCGGGCGAACAATGGCGAGCTGCTCAGGGATGCCGCGATTGCCGGGATGGGGGTGACGTATCTGCCAACCTTCATCGTGGGCCAGGCACTGGCGGATGGGCGGCTGGTGACGGTGCTGGATGAGTGGCGGCCGCCGGCGCTGCAGCTGTCTGCGGTGTACCCGCAGCACCGGCAGGTGGCGCGGCCGGTGCAGGGTTTTGTGAACTTCCTGCGCGAGCGATTGGTACAGCTCTGACCTTCGGCACCGGGTGAACTTCTTCGCGGGTAAACCCGCTCCCACAGCTACTCCACAGCCCCGAGCCCAGTGATGACCCTGTGGGAGCGGGTTTACCCGCGAAGAGGCCGGTACAGGTTATTGCATCAATTCCTCCACCCCGGCCCACCCACCATCGAACTCGTCCATGGCATCCAGCACTGCTTCACGGAAATACGCCAGCGACGCCCGATCAAACAGCAACTGCAATGCCGGCCTCTCATCATTCCCCACATTCAGCACGATCACGTTGATCCGCGCCGCCGATGTCTGCGCCACCGCCCCAACGGGAAACGCCTGGGCACGCAAGTCCACCCCGCACAACTTGGCCATCACCGCGCTGCATTGCACCCCCGACAGCTGCAGCCAGGCATGGCTGTCCTGGCGCGGCAGCAGGTAATGGCGGCGGGTATCCTGCACCCACCCGGCCTCTTCGGCAGCCACCCGTGCACCGCCGTCGGCCAGGCTGCCCAGCAGCAGGTACTCGGTCTGCGACAAGCGCGCTACCCAGCCACCGTCTTGCTGGCGCACGGCCTGGTTGGGTAGCGACGGCAAGCGGTAGCCACGCGCCTGCAGGCAAGCGGCACTGTCGCCACCACGAAACCCGACCCTCGCCAGATCGGTCAGGTCAGTCAACGCGCAGTTGTGCAACAGCTCGGCCTGCGGGCTGCGTGGAATAAAAGCTTCAGCTTGCAAACTGGTCATGGCTCAGAGCTCCTGGCGCAGGTTGTCGGGATCGTGGAAAGGCAGAGGCACCACCTTGGCATTGACCATCACGCCGCCCTCCACGCGGATCGGGATGTGCATGCCTGGCGTGGCCTGGTGGGCACCGGCGTAAGCCAGGCCGATGATCTGCCCCAGGGTTTGCGAGTATTCGCAGGATGTGACGTTGCCGCTGATGTCCGGCCCATCCAGCACCAGGTGCCCCTCCAGCGGCTGCGGGCTGCCCTTGGGTAGTGTGAAGCCGACCAGCTTGCGCTTGAGCGGCTGCGCTTCGAGGATCTCGATCGAGCGCTTGCCGACGAAAAATGGCTTCTTGCGCCCGATGGCCCACTGCATGTCGATCTCCGCCGGGTGGGTCATGCCATCAGTGTCCTGGCTGATGATCACATGGCCCTTTTCCAGGCGCAGCAGGCGCTGGGTCTCGACACCGAACGGGCGAATGCCCAACCCTGCGCCGGCCTGCATCAAGGCATCCCACAGGCGCTCGGCGTGTCGCGCCGGCACATGCACTTCGTAGCCCAGTTCACCCACAAAGCCGACCCGCAGGATGCGCGCGGCAATGCCGGCCACAGTGCCCAGGCGTACGCCGAGATAAGGGAAGGCCTCGGCCGACAGGTCCACATCGTCACACACCTTGGCCAGCACCTGGCGTGCCAGCGGCCCGGCCAGATTCACAGCGGCCAGGGCGGCGGTGACGTTGGTGACGTCCACATCCAGGCGCCATTGCGCGTTCCACTTCAGCATCTGCTGGTAGATGCGGTCGACGCCGCTGGTGGTGGCGGTGACGTAGAAATGCTGCTCGCCCAGCCGGGCGCAAACGCCGTCATCGATCACCACGCCGTGCTCGTTGGTCATCAGGGCGTAACGGGTGCGGCCGACGGCCAGCTTGGCGAAGCCGAAGGTGTAAAGGCGCTCCAGCAGTTCGGCGGCGTCGGGGCCGCGTACATCCAGGCCACCGAGGGTGGAAACGTCGATCAGGCCGACCTTCTCGCGCACATGGCGGGCTTCTTCCTGCATGCAGCGCTCGCGTTCCTCGGGCTTGCCATAATAGGCCGGGCGCTGCCAGATGCCGGCCGGCATCATCTTCGCCCCGGCTTCCAGGTGGCGGCGGTGCATCGGTGTTTGCCGGTACGGGTCGAAGGCGCGGCCGGCGACGTGGGCCAGTTTTTCCGCCTGGAACGGTGGCCGGGCGGTGGTCACCCCGGTTTCGCTGATGCTGCGCCCGGTGGCGTGGGCCACCAGGCGTGCGGTCGGCAGCGCCGAGTGGCGGCCCTGGGACGGGCCCATGCCGACCGTGGAAAAGCGCTTTACCAGCTGCACATCGCGGTAGCCGCTGCGGGTGGCGTTGACGATGTCGCGCACTTGCAGGTCTTCGTCGAAGTCGACGAAATCCTTGCCCTTGGGGTGGGGGAAGATTGGCCAGGGGAAGTTGACCTTGGCTTCGGCACTGAACACGGGCTGCACCGGCGCTTCCAGGCCCAGCGCTGCCAGCGCATCGGCAGCCCCGCGAGTGGCGTCGGCCAGCACATTGCCCAGTGCGTGACGGCCATTCACCGAGCCGGCGATATCCAGCCCGGCCGGCAGGTCGCTGATGACGAATTCGTCGCGGTTCACATCGTACGCCAGCTTGCCGCCAGCCTGGCACAGCAACTGGTACACCGGCATGTAGCCTGCCGACATGCACAGCAGGTCGCAGGCCAGGCGCAGGCCATGCGGGCCGACCTTGCCCTGGCCGGTGATCGGGCGAATATCCACGCCACTCACGTGGCGCATGCCCGCTTCGTGCAGGGCTTCGTACACGGTGCTGCCCAGGTGCACGGGTATATCGCGGTGCTTCAGTTCGGCGGCCAGTGCAGCATCGGCTGGCGCGGCGCGCATGTCGACCACCGCAGCCACCGCCACGCCTTGCTCCTGCAGGTCGAGGGCGGCGAGGTAGCCGTCATCGTGGCCGGTGAGGATTACCGCGCGCTGGCCCGGCTTGACCGCGTACAGCTTCATCAGCCGCTGTGCGGCACTGGTCAGCATGACCCCCGGCAGGTCGTTGTTGCGGAACACCACCGGCTGGTCGAACGAACCGGCCGCCACCAGGCAACGGCTGGCACGCACCTTGTAAAGGCGGTTGTGCTGGATCACCGGCAGGTAGTTGTCGGTGAACCAGCCGTTGCAGGTGGCTTCCAGCAGCACCTGGATATTCGAGTGGCCCTCGACGGCAGCCAGCAGTTCCTGGCGCAGGCTGGTCGCGCGGGTGCCGGCGATGTCGAAACGGGCGTAGGTGAGCGAGCCGCCAAGTACCGGCTGTTGCTCGACAAGCAATACCTTGGCCCCGGCATTGGCCGCGTCCAGTGCCGCACGCAGGCCCGCCGGGCCAGCGCCGATGACGGCCAGGTCGACGAACAGATAGGCCTTGTCGTGATACCGCGGCCTGAAGCCTGGGTCGAGTACGCCCAGGCCGGCCTTCTTGCGGATCAGCGGCTCCCACACCTTCCACATGCCCTTGGGCTTGTAGAAGGAGCGGTAATAGAAGCCCACCGGCATGAAACGCGAAAACTTGCCCAGGTAGGCATCGCGGTCGTGCATCAGGCTACCGTTGAAGTTCTGCCCCGCGACGATCTGGCCATCGCGGGCGGCTTCCAGGTCGGCGAGTACATTGGGCTCGTCCGGTAGCTGCACCAGGGTGTTGGCATCCTGCCCGGCCATGCTCAGCGGGCCGCGCGGGCGGTGGTACTTGAACGAGCGCGACAGCAGCCAGCGGCCGCTGCCGAGCAGGGCGCTGGCGATGCTGTCACCAGCAAAGCCCTGGCAGGCCTGGCCGTCGAACTGAAAATGCAGGGGCCGCTCGCGATCGATCAGCAGGCCCATGGGCGCGGGGAGGCGATTGTGGCTGTTCATCCGGCGATCTCCGGGGTGGCGGCAGGGGTGAAATCGACGCGGCGGTCGAACAGTTCTTTCGGGTCGAAGGTGCGCAGTACCTGGTCGCTCACGGTGTGGCGTTCGGCCAGGAACCAGTAGCTGGAGGCGTTGTGCAGCCACCATTCAGTGACCACACCGGCCAGGTTGTCGCTGTTGAACACGTAGTCGGCCCATTCGCTGTCGCTGCAGGTGGCTGGGTCGGGCATCGCCTTGAATTCGCCTCCGTAGGTGAACTCGCTGATATTGCGCGGGCCGTTCAAGGGGCAGGTCAGGATCTTCATCGTCGTCGCTCCTTAGTGGCTGGCCGCAGTAGCGCCCATTTCGTTGACTTGCTGGAAGCGGCTGAAGCGCTCCAGGGCAAAGGGTGCGATCAGCTCCGGCACCTTGCCGCCACTGGCGACCAGCTCGGCCATGGTCTTGCCGCAGATCGGCGTGGCCTTGAAACCCCAGGTGCCCCAGCCGGCGTCCAGGTAATAGTTGCGCACCGGCGACAGGCCCATGATCGGGCTGTAGTCCGGTGTCATGTCGGTGATCCCGGCCCACTGGCGCATCAGCTTGGCGTTGGCCATGAACGGGAACATCTCGATGGCGTGGGCCAGCAGGCTTTCCTTGAGGTCGAGGGTGGAGCGGGTGTTGTATAGCGGGTAGGGGTCGGAGCCGCCGCCAAAGACGATCTCGCCACGGCTGGTCTGCTGCACGTAGCAGTGCAGCGCCGACGAGCTGACCAGCGGGTCGAGGAACGGCTTGAACGGCTGGGTGACCATCGCCTGCAGCGGGTAGGTATGGATCGGCGCACGGATGCCGGCCTTGGCCATCAGCAGCGAACTGGCCCCGGCCACCGCCTGCACCACGCAACCGCACTGCACGGTGCCGCGGTTGGTCTTCACCGCTTCGATGCGCCCGTTACGGATAAGGAGGTCCTGCACTTCGGTCAGTTGGTGGATCTCGACGCCGCGCTTGGCCGCCTGCCTGGCGTAGCCCCAGGCCACTGCATCGTGGCGCGCGGTGGCGCCGTCGATATGCCACAGGCCGGCGAGCACCGGCAGGTGACCCGGGTCCAGGTTCAGGCTGGGCACCAGTTCGCGGATCTGCTGGCGGTCGATCATTTCCGTGCGGCCACCGAAGTGCTTGTTGACCTCGGCGCGCTGGCGGAAAGCGCGCACGGTGGCGTCGGTGTGCGCGAGGGTGAGTTGGCCGCGCTCGGAATACATGATGTTGAAGTCGAACTCGTTCGACAGGTTCTGGAACATGCGCACCGATTCTGCGTAAAAGCGCACACCCTCACTGGTGAGGTAGTTGGAGCGGATCACCGCGGTGTTGCGCGCAGTGTTGCCGCCGCCGAGGTAGGCCTTTTCCAGCACGGCGACATTGGTGATGCCGTGGTACTTGGCCAGGTAGTAGGCGATGGCCAGGCCGTGGCCGCCGCCGCCGATGATCACCACGTCATAGCGTGGCTTGAGTTCGCACGGTGGTGGCAGGTCGACCTCCACCGGGTAGTCGGCGCTCAGGCCGTATTTCAGCAGGGCGAAAGGCATGAGGTGCGCTCCTGGTGGGCGGCCTGTTGTTGCAGGTCGAGGGCGAGCAGGGTGTTTTTCATCAGGTAGGCGATGGTCATCGGGCCGACCCCGCCGGGCACCGGGGTGATGCCGGCCACCTGGGGCAGGGCTGCGGCGAAGTCGACATCGCCGACCAGGCGGCTGTGGCCGCCTTCGTCGATGCGGTTGATACCGACATCGATCACCACCGCGCCGGGCTTGAGCCAGTTGGCACCGATCAGCCGTGGCTTGCCCACTGCGGCCACCAGGATGTCGGCCTGGCGACACAACGCCGGCAGGTCGCGGCTGCGCGAGTGCACCACGGTCACCGTGCAGTCGGCCTGCAGCAGCAGGGCGGCCATGGGCTTGCCGACGATGTTCGAGCGGCCGACCACCACCGCATGCTTGCCACGCAGCTCGCCACAGGCATCGCGCAGCAGGCGCATGCAGCCGCTGGGCGTGCACGGGGTGAGCACATCGCGGCCCTGGGCCAGGCCGCCGACGTTCTCGCTGTGGAAACCGTCCACATCCTTCAGTGGGCTGATCGCCTGGAGAATGCGGTGCTCGTCGATATGGGCCGGCAACGGCAGTTGCACGAGGATGCCGTTGACCTCCGGTGCGCGGTTGAGGCGCCCGATCAGGGCCAGCAGCTCGGCCTGGCTGGTGTCGGCGGGCAGGCGATGCTCCAGCGAGCGGATGCCCACTTCTTCAGCACGCAGTACCTTGTTGCGCACGTACACCTGGCTGGCTGCGTCGGCGCCTACCAGCACCACCGCCAGGCCCGGCTGCACACCGCCCTGGCGCAGTTTCTGCACCTGCTCGCGTACCTCGGCCAGCACCCGCGTCGCAGTCGCCTTGCCGTCGATCAGCTTGACACTGGGAATGGCGTTCATTTGAAGATCACCGTGCGGTCGTGGTTCAGGAACACCCGATGCTCCAGGTGGTATTTCACGGCGCGAGAGAGGGCGATGGTCTCGGTGTCGCGGCCGATGGCCACCAGGTCGTCCGGTGCGTAGGCGTGGTCCACGCGCTGCACTTCCTGCTCGATGATCGGGCCTTCGTCCAGGTCGCTGGTGACGTAGTGGGCGGTGGCGCCGATCAGCTTCACACCGCGCTGGTAAGCCTGGTGATAGGGTTTGGCGCCTTTGAAACCGGGCAGGAAGGAATGGTGAATGTTGATCGCCCGGCCCGACAGCTGGCGGCACAGGTCGTCGGAGAGGATCTGCATGTAGCGCGCCAGCACCACCAGTTCGGTACCTGTGTCTTCGACGATGCGCAGCAGCGCGGCTTCCTGTTCGGCCTTGGTGTCCTTGCTGACCGGCAGGTAGACGAAACGGATGCCCTGGCGCTCGGCCATCGGACGCAGGTCCAAGTGGTTGGAGACCACGGCGGTGATCTGCATGTCCAGCTCGCCCTTGGCATGGCGGTACAGCAGGTCGGACAGGCAGTGGTCGAACTTGCTCACCATCAGCAGCACGCGCATCGGCCGGGCACTGCTGTGCAGGCTCCATTGCATGTCGAAGCGCTGGGCGACATCGGCAAAGCCGGCTTCCAGCTGCGGTGTGTCGCCCACGACACCGGTGTTGTAGCGGAACACCGCGCGCATGAAGAAGCGCCCGTTGTCCTCGTCGTCGAACTGCGCCATCTCGCTGATGTAGCAATCGTGCTCGGCCAGGTAGGTGGTCACCGCGGCGACGATGCCGGACACAGCCGGGCAGCTGACGCGCAGGATGAAGTGATCGGGAGCGGAATGCATGTCGGATACGCCTCGTGATGGAGTGGGGCAGGTCGGGCACAAGGGCAAAAGAGGCTTCGCGAGGCGAAATTGTTTTCTTGGCAGGAATATAAATTTCCTTTTGGCGATTTATAGGCGAAACGAGGGGTGGCGGTCTAGATGTTTATGAAATTTTTTATCCTGACAGGAAATTTTTTATCAGCCATCACGGTCCTGTAGGAGCCGGCTTGCTGGCGATAGGGCCCCACAGGCGGCATGAAAACTGGCTATGCTTGCCCCATGACCCATTCTCCTTCCCTGCGCCAACCTTGCCCCCCTGGCGCCTGCATTTGTGGTCGCGAACACCTGGCCGACCACCCGCAGACAGCCCAGCGCATCCTCCTGCTGACCCGCCAGGAAGAAAAGCGCCTGCTCGACCGCCTGGAAAACCTCAAGGACCTGGAAGACCTGCAACGCCTGCAGCAGCGGATGTACGAAAACCTCGGCATCCGCGTGCATATCGCCCCCGGTTTCAACGAGGTGCGCACCATGCGCGGCATTGTCATCGAACTGGACGACCAGCCCGGGCTGTGCCGCAAGACCCGGCAGTCGATCCCGGCGGCGATCCGCCGCGGGCTGGAGCGCAACCCGCAGGTCGCCTTCCGCTTGCTCGATACCCACGACCTGTTGCGGGATACCTGAAGACCGCGTCAGCCCCACTAATTTTTTCGCCGCACGCCACGTCTACTTGAAAGCCCCCCCTGCGCCAAGCGCACAGCGGCATTCATCACTCAAGGAGACAGGCAATGACTTCCGTTTTCGACCGCGACGATATTCAGTTCCAGGTAGTGGTCAACCACGAAGAGCAATACTCGATCTGGCCCGACTACAAAGCGATCCCCAACGGTTGGCGTGCCGTAGGCAAGAGCGGCCTGAAGAAGGACTGCCTGGCCTACATCGATGAAGTCTGGACCGACATGCGCCCGCTGAGCCTGCGCCAGAAAATGGCCGAAGCCGCCGCCCAGTGACTGCGTTGAACCTGCTGTGCCTGCCGTATTCGGGGGCCAGCGCCATGGTCTACAGCCGTTGGCGGCGCAAGCTGCCGACGTGGCTGCAGGTACGCCCGGTGGAACTGCCCGGGCGTGGTGCGCGCATGGCCGAGCCACTGCACACCGACATGCAGGCCCTGGCCCGGCAACTGGCCGCCGAACAGCGCCTGGCGGCCAGCACCCCCTACGCACTGCTCGGCCATAGCCTGGGCGCCTTGCTGGCCTTCGAGCTGGCCCATGAGCTGCAAGCGCTGGGTTGCCCGGCGCCACTGGCCCTGTTCGCCTGCGGTACCGCAGCGCCGACCCGCCGTGAGGACTACGACGGCAAGAACTGGCGTGAGCCCAAGAGCGACGCCGAGTTGATCGGCGAGTTGCGCGAGCTTCAGGGCACGCCCGAGGAAGTGCTGGCCAACGCCGAGCTGATGAGCCTGACCTTGCCCACCCTGCGCGCCGACTTCCTGTTGTGTGGTACCTACGCCTACCGCCAGCGGCCAGCCTTGCAGTGCCCGCTGCACGTGTTGGGCGGCATGCAGGACCGCGCCAATGACGAGCAGTTGCAGGCCTGGCGCAAGGAGACCCACGGGGCGTTCTCGCTGCAGATGTTCCCTGGCGGCCACTTCTTCATCCATGAGCATGAGGACCGGGTGCTCGCTGCGCTCACCGCGTCGCTGCAACCGCTTCGGCTGTCCGCCTGATTGACGTCACCGCTTGCCTGGGGGAGGCTAGGTCTTTTCCCAGGCAAGAGGCAGACAATGCTGATCCATCCTCACAAGGCCACGCTGCTGGTCGTCGACATCCAGGAAAAACTCATCGGCGCCATGAGTGACCCTGAAGGCACCCGAGCGCGGGCCCGCTGGTTGCTGGCAGCTACGAACGAGCTGGAACTGCCGACGGTGATTTCCGAGCAGTACCCCAAGGGCCTGGGCCATACCCTGGCCGAGCTGCTGGCTGCAGCGCCGGCTGCCGAGGTGGTGGAGAAAAGCCATTTTTCCTGCGTGGCCGCCGAGTGCCTGCCAGCGAGTTTGATGGCGCGTGAGCAAGTGATTGTGTGTGGCATGGAAACCCACGTCTGTGTGCTGCAGACCGTGCTCGGCCTGCTGGCGCTGGGCAAGCAGGTGTTCGTGGTCGAGGATGCCTGTGACAGCCGTACCCCGGCGAGCAAGGCCGCAGGGCTGGCCCGCATGCGGGCTGCAGGGGCGCAGGTGGTGACCCGCGAAATGGTTTTGTTCGAGCTCATGGGCAGTGCCAGCCACCAGCTGTTCCGGCACATCAGCAAGACCTACCTGATCGGTGAACAGCCCTGAACGGCCGGTTGCTGGCCGCCGGGTTGATGGCCCTGGCGCTGCTGCAAGGCTGTGCCGGGCGCCGTGAGGAAGCGCCCGAGGCGGACCCGGCCAAGGTCCGTGCCCAACTGCTGCGGCTGTTGCCCGCCCAGGCCAAGGACCGCGAGGGCTGGGCCCGGGACATTCAGGTGGCGTTCGAGGCCCAGCGAATTGCCCCCATCAAGAGCAACCTGTGTGCGGTGCTGGCGGTGACCGAGCAGGAATCGACCTTCAATGCCGACCCGCAGGTGCCCAACCTGGGGCGTATCGCCCGGGAGGAAATCGACCGCCGCGCCGCGCGCCTGCATATCCCCAAGCTGCTGGTCGATGGTGCACTGAAGACGCCGTCGGGTAATGGCAAGAGCTACCAGCAGCGTTTGCAGGCGGTGCGCAGCGAGAAGCAGTTGAGCGAGCTGTATGACGAAGTCATCGCTCGCGTGCCACTGGGCAAGACCTTGCTGGGTGGGCTGAACCCGGTGCATACAGGTGGGCCGATGCAGGTCAGCATCGATTTTGCGGAAAAGCATGCGCGGGATTACCCCTACAGCCACGACGGTAGCATTCGCCAGGAAGTGTTCACCCGGCGCGGCGGCATGTATTTCGGCATCGCCCACTTGCTGGGCTATTCGGCCAACTACGATCGCCAGCTGTACCGCTTCGCCGATTTCAATGCGGGCTGGTACGCCAGCCGTAATGCGGCATTCCAGGCAGCACTGAGCAAGGTGACAGGGGTGACGCTGGCGCTCGATGGCGACCTGGTGGCGCCGGGCTCGATCATGCCCGGGACCACGGAAAAGGCGGCACGCAAACTGGGAGGGAAACTGGGCCTGCGCAACCCGCAGATTCGCAGCCAGCTGGAGGAGGGTGATAGCTTGGCCTTCGAGGACAGCAAGCTGTACAGCGGGGTGTTTGCCCTGGCCGATGCCGCGGCCGGCAAGCCGATGCCACGGGCGGTGCTGCCGGGGATCCAGCTGAAAAGCCCGAAGATCACCCGCAAGCTGACCACGGCGTGGTTTGCCGGGCGGGTGGATGAGCGTTATCAGCGGTGCATGAAGCGCTAGCCTGTCATCCAACGCGGTCAACTGTGGGAGCGGCCTTGCGTCGCGAAAGGGCTGCGCAGCAGCCCCAGAAATTTGTGCATCTGTGTTGAAATCCTGGGGCCGCGATGCGGCCCTTTCGCGACGCAAGGCCGCTCCCACATTGACCGTGCCAGCCTGCCTGATCAGCTTTCGCCCAGTGCTCCAACCACCTGATCCACACTGGCCTTCAACCCGGCAAACGCATCCTCAGGGTCACTTTCCACCACCACCAACTTGGCCCCGGATGCCTTGATCACCTCGGCCACAGCCGCCCCCGGCTGCCGATGGTCCAGCACCAGCGCCACATCCTGAGCCTTCAGGTTGTCCCCCAGCGCCTTCAGCGCAGCCGCATCCCACTCGGCTGGCAGCGGCTGCTCGACCACGTCCAGGTTCAACCCGCTGGCCAGATAACCCAGCCGCTCCGACAGGCTCACCACCGTCAGGTTGTCGACCTTGGCCAAGCGTGTCTGGCTGCTGGCCGAAAGCTCCAGCAACTGGCGTTTGAGCCCGGCCAGGTTGCCCTGGATCTTCGCCTTGTCGCCTGGCGCCAACCGCTCCAGGTCATTGGCTACCACGTCGGCCATCCGCCCGAAGTTGGTCGGGTTGAGCCAGGGGTAGGCGCCATAGGCCTCCTCGCCGCTCACCGCAATACCCGGCAGCGCACCATCCACCGGCCGTGCGGCGTCGATCTCGACGATCCGGATATTGCTGCGCCTGGCCATCGGGTACAGCGGGTCGTCACGCCAGATCGAGCGCACGCCGATCACCGCGTCGGCTTGCTGCGCGGCCTTGTGCAGGCTGGCGCTACCGCGCCCGCTGAAATAGGAAGGTTGGCGGCTGGCAGGCAGGTTGGCGGGGGCTGCACGCGTGAGCTGCACCGTGGTGCCGTCGAGCAGGGCGCTGGCCAGGCTGTGGGTGACGGGCAGGGTGGCCAGCACTTGCGTGGCGTTGGACAGCGACGGCAGGCCGGCCAGGGCCAGCGCCAGGGTCAGGCGTTTCAGGTTCATGCCGGGTTTCCTTGCAGGCGGGGAACGAGGGCGCGGGCCAGCGCCGCCAGAGCGAAGCAGATGCCGGCGACCAGGATGATCGCGGCGCCGGACGGCACCGGCAGGTCGAACACGATCGGCAGCAGGATGCCGAGCAGCGTGCTCAACGTGGCGATCAGCAGCGACAGGAAGAAAAAGCCCTTCAACGACTGGCTGACCAGGCGGGCGGCGGCAGCGGGAATCACCAGCAGCGCCCCGACCAGGATCGCCCCGATCACCTTCACCGAGGCCACGGTGACCAGGGTCACCAGCACCACGAACAGGTAGTCCAGGGTTTTCACCGCCACCCCGCGCACGGCCGCCAGCTGCGGGTTGAAACTGGCCAGCATGATGCTGTTGTACAGCGGCACGGCCAATGCCAGCACCAGCACCGCGACGATACCCAGCACCACCAGATCCTGGCCGCTGACGGTCAGCACCGAGCCGAACAGCACGTTCTCGAGGATGTGCACGTTGATCTTGCCCGCCAGCATCAGCAGCAAGCTGGCGCCCAGCGCCAGCGACACCGACAGAAACACTCCGATCAGCGTATCCGGCGACAGCCCGGTGCGGTTGCGCAGGAAGTTGAGCAGGATGCCGAACAGCAGGCAGTAGCCGAACAGGCTGCCGTAGGGGCCAGTGTAGGGTTCGCCCAGCAGGATGCCGATGGCCACGCCGGTCAGCGCGGCATGGCCGACCGCCTCGGAGAAGAAGGCAAAGCGCTTGACCACCACCAGGGTACCCAGGCCGCCCAGCACCGGGCCTATCATCAAACCGGCCAGCAAAGCATTGACCACGAAGCCGTAGGCCAGCGCCTCGGGCAGGTAGCCGGCAGCGGCCCAGTCCTGGACCGTTTGCCGAAAGATTTCAAAACTCATCAGGCAAGGCTCTCGCTACGCGGGTGAACGGAGAACAGGCCGAGCAGGCGCTGCGGGGTAAGGGCCTGGGCGGGTGGGGCGTCGAACAGTACCTGGCGGCTCAGGCCGGTAACCCGATCAGCCAGGCGCATCACAGCCTCCAGGTCGTGTTCGATCCACAGCACGGTGGTGCCGGCCTGACGCCAGCCCTGCAGCAGTTGCTCGAACACCTGGATGCCGGCTTCATCCAGGGCCGACATCGGTTCGTCCAGCACCAGCAGTTGCGGCTCGGGGATCAGGCCCTGGGCCAGCAGCACGCGTTGGCGTTCGCCACCGGAAAGCGCGCCCATGCGCCGTTTGCGCTTGTCGAGCATGCCGACCCGCACGAGGGCCGCGTCGATGGCTGGCTGCACGCGGCGCGACAGGCCCAGGAAGGCAGGGCGACGCTGACACATGGCAGCCATGAAATCGTCCACGGTCATCGGCAGGCCACGGTCGAACTCCAGCGCCTGCGGCACATAGCCGATCACTTCGCGTTCGCCGGGCCAGTCAAGGGTCAGCTGGCCCTGGTGCGGCATCTGCCCGAGCAGGGTCTTGATCAGTGAACTCTTGCCGCCGCCGTTGGGGCCGACGATGGCATGCACGCTGCCGGCGGCGACGTTGAAGCTGACCTGTTCGAGGATGCGGGTGCGGCCCAGGGTCAGGTCGATGCCAGCGAACTCGATGCGCGGCCCGCAGGCTGTCACCAGGTTGGCGGCGGCGGTCATGCGCGGTTCTCCTGGATGGCGCGGACCACGGTGTCGAGGTTGCGCTTCATCTCCACTTCGTACTTGTCCTTGGTGTATTCGCCGTAGGAAATGTGCGTCAGCGGGTACAGGCGCACGCCGGATTCACGCTGGATGGTTTCGACATAGGCCGACGGGAAGTCCATTTCCGAGAAGATCACCCGCACGTCCAGCGCCTTGAGCTGGTCGATGGTCTTCTTCAGCTGGGCCGGGCTGGGTTCGATGCCATGGGCTGGCTCGACCACCGCAGTCACCTCCAGGCCGAAGTCACGTACCAGGTAGTCGTAGGCGGCATGGATGGTGGCGACCCGGAAGGTGGCGCTGGGCGCCTCGGTGACCTTGGCCAGGGCATCGGCACGCAATGTGCGCAGGCGCTTGGCATAGGCGCGGGCGTTTTGCGTGTACAGCTTGGCGTTGTCCGGGTCGAGCTTGCCCAGTTCGCGGGCGATATTGTTGACCTGGGCGATGGTGGTGCTGATCGACAGGAAGGTGTGCGGGTTGACCACCTTGCCGGCGCCGCGGGCGGCAATGCCGGTTGCGGCCAGCAACGGTACGTTCTGGTTGGCCTCGATGGTGGTGATGCCGGGCTTTTCGCTGGCGGCGATCATGCGGTCGGCGAAATCGTCATGGCCGACGCCGTTGAGCACCACCACGTCCAGGGTGCCGATGCGCTTGATGTCCTCGGCCCGTGGCTCGTAGGCATGGGGGTTGAACCCTGCCGGAATCAGCGGCACCACTTCGGCCTTGTCGCCGACGATGTTGCTCACATAGCTGTAGTAGGGGTGCAGGGTAATGCCGATACGCAGGGGCTTGCCGTTATCGGCCAGGGCCTGTGCCGGCAGGGCAAGGGCCAGGAGCAGGGCGAGGGCGGAGCGGAGCATGGGGGAGTCCTTGGGTTCAGTGACGGTGTTCGCGGGTGACCCCGGCGTCGTAATGGCTGACCACCTGCTGCCAGCCGGCGGCGATCAGGGCGGCCTGGCCAATGTCGTCCGGGGCCACTGCGGCGCTGTCGCGGCGCAGCCAGACATCGGCCTGGCCGGTGCTGTCGGCCGGCAGGATCAGCAGCAGGCTGCCGGCCACTTCCGGGGCCTGGCTGCGGCCAAGGTAGGCCCCGGGCTGCAGCCACGACCATTGGTGGCTGCCGCGGCTCTGGCTGCCGGCATCGACCACGAACGGCGGCAGGCCTTCCTCGGCCAGCGCCTGCACGCTGGGCGCGGCGGCGTTTTCTTCACGCAGCAGCTGGATTTCGTCGAAGGCCACCCGCAGGTCGGTATACAGGCCTTGCTCGGCGGCGGTGAGGTCGCGACGCGCGTCGATCTGGTGGCTGGCGATGGCTTGTTCGTCCTCGCGCTCGCCGCGCAGCAGCACCACGCTGGCGGCGAGTACCACGATCATCAGGCTGACCAGCAGCACGTACAGGGTTTCGTGCCCGGCACCGGCCGGGCGAATCACTTGGACGCCGCTCATGGCTGGGCGATATCGGCGTGGTCGACTTCCACCACGTGCCCGGGGCCGGCATCGAACAGCACGTAGAACTCGCCGTCCGGGCGCTTGAAGGTCAGGGTCGAATCGTCACCGAGCTTGCCGCCGACCAACACCTGTTCGTCGTAGCCGATCACATCCAGGGTGACCCCTGGGGCACCACTACCATCCGAGAAGCCACCGGTACACTTGACCTGGCCGCCAGGCAGTTCTTCGCATTCGCACATCGGGTTGTGCGCCAGTGCCGGGCCGGCGGCCAGCGCCAGCAAGGGCAGGGCGAGGGTGCGCATCAGGTGTTTCATTTATTGCCTCCTTGTTTCTCGAGCCAGGCCACGGTGGCTGGCGATGCCTTGGCCAGGGGGACCGACGCCTGGTGCATGCTGCCGTCCCAGCCCTCCAGGGTGATCCAGATCTGCGCGTCGGGCTTGGTGCGTGGCGGGATCGGCAGCGAGGTGCCCATGTTGTACGGCGCACCGAAGAAAATCGTGCCGGCGGCGCGCAGACTGCGCGGTTTGCCGATGCGCAGGTAGGCTGCCTTGACGCCGTTGACGCAGGCCTTGCACAGCGATGCATTGAAGACCTTGAAATGGCCGGCCGGGCCGTCGGCGCGGGGGGGGCTCGTCACGCATCTCGGCCAGGTCCAGGGTATAGGGGCCGACCTGGATGTCGTTGATCACATTGGCGCCGAGCCCCGCTTCGCCGCGGAACAGCTTGGCGTCGGCGAAGTACTTGGGCATGAAGCCCAGCGGGATGAGGATCAGCAGGATGTTCAGGTGAAAACGCCACTTCAGCCACAGTTGCTTCAGCGGGCTGACGGGCACGGCTTGGGCCTGGCTCATGGGCGGATCTCCACGGTGGGTTCATGGCGCGCCATGCGCGGTGCGCGTTCGCTGCGCTTGAGGGCGGCGGCGGTGGCCTGGGCGGTGCGTTTGGTCCAGATCAGCAAACCGCTGAACACCATCAGGGTGAGGATCAGGCCGAAGAAGAACCACACCAGCTTGATCGGCAGGCCGCCGAAATCGCCGGTGTGCAGCGGGCGCATGGACTCGGTGACGAACTCCAGGGCCGAGCGGTCGCTGATCAGGAACCGGCTGTCGACATTACGCGTGTACGGGTTCACCGAGGCGCTCTGGAACATCAGCGGGTACCAGCCTGGCCCCGCCAGGGTGACGTGGCTGTAGGCGGTGGCCGGCAGCGAGATGAAGCTGATCTCCAGCCCCGGGACCGCCAGGCCGGCGATGCGTGCCGCTTCATCCAGGTCGATGCGCGCTGCCGGGCTGCCATTGGGGGTTTGCGGCACGTCCTCACGGGCGATGACCGGCACGATGGGCCGGCTGGAAATGGTGATGTGGTTGTCGGCAAGGATCGCCTGGATCAGGAACCAGGTGCCGGTGATGGAAATGACGGCAATGAACCAGATCGACCAGACCCCGGCCAGGCGGTGCAGGTCGCCCCAGAAAATCCGAGAACCATGGCCGGTGCGCACCGGCTTGAAGAAGCCCTTCCAGAACTTCTTGTACACCACCAGGCCCGTGACCAGCGAAGCCAGCATGGGCAGGCCGAGCAGCGATACCAGGTACCAGCCCCAGCTGAAACCGTTGGTGAACGGCACCAGCCACCAGCCGTGCAGGGCGCGGGTGAAGGCTTCGAAGTTGAAGTCCGGCGTCTTGCCCTGGATGGCCCCGGTGTAGGGGTTTACATACAACGTCGGGCTGGTGCCGTCAGGCAGGGTGACATTGGCTTTGACCGCGAAGTGCGAACCGTCGGGCTGGATCAGCCGCTCCACCACCATGTCCGGCTCGGCCTTGTGCAGGGCGTCCAGCACCTGCTGGAAGCTCAGGCGCTCGGCGTCGGCGTCGGGCTTGTTGGCGCGCACATCCGGGTTGGCCAGCCAGACGATTTCCTGGCTGACCACCGCCAGCATGCCGGTGAAGCAGACGATCAGCACAAAGAACCAGATCGGCAAGGCGAGCCAGCTGTGGACCAGGAACCACAGCCTGGATTTGGATTTTTTCGGTGATTTGGCCATCTGACGGTCTTCTGCAATGGGGAGTCGAGCGTGTGCCCAGCCAAAGAGGGGCTGTATTGATAAGGACGAATGAGAATCGAAAACCTGCCGTTTTAAATGCAAGCAAATGTTTCAGGCAAAGAAACCTGAAAGCTGGCGCGACCCTGTAGGAGCGGCCTTGTGTCGCGAAAGGGCTGCGCAGCAGCCCCAGGGTTTCAGCGCAGATGCACAAATTGCCGGGGCTGCTTTGCAGCCCTTTCGCGACACAAGGCCGCTCCTACAGGACCTGTGCATGCCTTGAGGGCAGGGGATCAGGCGTGGGTCAGGGCCAATGCCGGTTGCGGCTTGTCGTGCAGATGCGCCAGGTCCTGGTACAGCGCGCGGCCAATTTCTGCAGCGCGCGCCGGCAGCACCGAGAGCAGGGTGTCACTCAGGCCGTGGCTGTTTTCGCAGAAGCCCTGGAGGTACACCGAGGCCTGCAGGTCGGGGCTGGCCAGCATGCGGTAGTTGCGATCGACGCTGAAATCTTCCACATAGCCGGCCAGGGGCGCCAGCAGGTCACGGTGTGAGCGGCGCTCGTAGCCGGTGGCGAGTATCACCGCGTCGTAGCGGTGGGTCTGCTGCTGGCCGGTGGCAAGGTCGCGCAGGGTCAGCTCCAGGCCTTCGCGGGTGGCCACGACGGCTTCGACGTGGCGCCGGCACAGCACGTTGTGGCGGTACTGGTGGGCAACCTTCTGCCGGTAAAGGATGCCGTAGATGCGTTCGATGAGGTTGAGATCGACCACCGAATAGTTGGTGTTGTGGTATTCGCCCAGCAGCTTGCTGCGTTGGTCGGCCGGTTCGTTGTAGACCAGGTCGGTGTAGTCCGGCGAGAAGATCTCGTTGACGAACGGGCTGTCATCGGCAGGCTTGAGGGCCGAACCGCGCAGGATCATGTCGACCTTGACCGACGGGTAGCTGTCATTGAGGTCGATGAACGCCTCGGCGGCGCTCTGGCCCGAACCGATCACGGCAATGCGCATCGGCCTGCCCACGGTGCATGGCAGCTTGTTCAGGCTGCTCAGGTACTGGGAGTGGTGGAATACCCGCGGGTCGTCCTTGAAGGCGCCGAACTTTTCCGGAATTTTCGGCGTGCCGCCGCTGGCGACCACCACCGAACGGGTGCGGCGGCTGTATTCGCGGCCCTGGGCGTCGCGCGAGACCAGGCGCAGGTGCTCGACCCGACCCGCCTGTACGTCCGGTTCGATGCGCAGCACTTCCTCGCCATATACCGCCTGGGTGGCGAAGTGCTCGGCGGCCCAGCGCAGGTAGTCGTTGTACTCGAGGCGGCAGGGGTAGAAGGTGCCGAGGTTGATGAAGTCGGCCAGGCGCTGTTTCTGGTGCAGGTAGTTGACGAAGCTGTAGGGGCTGGTGGGGTTGCGCAGCGACACCAAGTCCTTGAGGAACGAGATCTGCAACTCGCTCTGGGTGGCCAGGGTTTCGCCGTGCCAGCGATAGTCCTGTTGTTTGTCGATGAACAGCGCGTCGAGGGCATGGCCCTGAGACTCGGCGAGTTCTTCCAGGGCGATGGCCAGGGCCAGGTTGGAAGGGCCGAAGCCCACGCCGATCAGGTCCTTGATGGTTTCCGGTTTTGCAGACTGGCTCATGGCTGCGGTTCCATAATGGTCGAATGTTGACGCACGCCGGGAGAGGCCGGCGCCTGCGCTTGTACATTGGGTGGAACGAGCCAAACGATGGGGAATTTACTGGCGGGCGACTGGCCGCTTGCAACGTGGGGCTAAAGGCTTGCGCCTGGCGGCCGATAGGCAGAACAACCCAAGGACCCATTTGCAACGCAGGGAGAAAGACATGACAGGTATTGCAGCAGTCAGCATCAGCACCACGCCCCAGGCGGTGATTGCAACCCAGGCTGCCGACAGCCAGGATGCGCAGAAGACTGAAGAGAGTGGGGCCGGCACTCAGGCCGACACGTCGAAATTGAACGGTGGCGGCCAGACTCAGGGTGCCCAGGGCAGCAGTGAGAGTTCCGAGCCTGCGCACATCAGGCAATTGCGCGAAATGATCAAGAAGCTGCAAAAGCAACTGGCCGAGGAACAGAAGCAACTGGCCCAGTTGATGGCGCAGAAGATGGACGAAACCACCAAGCTGGCAGCTGTGTCCGCCAAGCAGGCGAGCATCGCCACCATCAATGGTGAAATCCTGCAGGCCACCGCGCAGTTGCTTGAAGCGCTACAGAAAACAGGTGGCAGCAGCGCGGGCGGGATGGTAAGCACCACGGCCTGACAGCGGATACGGTCCCCTGTAGGAGCGGCCTTGTGTCGCGATGGGCTGCGAAGCGGCCCCGGGATGTTGGCATCAATGCACAAATCGTCGGGGCTGCGTTGCAGCCCATCGCGACACAAGGCCGCTCCTACAGGGGCCGGGTAGCATCAGGTGGCGGTCATTCGGCCGCCAGGCGGCCCTTGTTCTGCCGCTCCGCCTTGTACTGCATGGCCACTGCCGGCGCCGGTTTGGCAGCGCCGGTTTCCAGCCACTGACGCATGCGGCTGGCATCGGCGAAGTGGGTGTACTTGCCAAAGGCGTCGAGGATCACCATCGCCACCGGGCGGTTGTCCATGCGGGTCAGCAACACCAGGCAGTGCCCGGCTTCATTGGTAAAGCCGGTCTTGGTCAGCTTGATGTCCCAGTTGCTCTTGTTCACCAGGTGGTCGGTGTTGCGAAAGCCCAAGGTGTAGTTGGGCTTGCGGAAGGCCACGGTCTTCTCGCGGGTGGTCGACAGCTCGCTCAGCATCGGGTACTTGCGCGAAGCCATCAGCAGCTTGGCCAGGTCACGGGCCGTGGACACGTTCTGCGTCGAAAGGCCGGTCGGCTCGACGTAGCGGGTGTGCGCCATGCCCAGGCTGCGGGCCTTGGCGTTCATCGCCTTGATGAACGCCGGGTAACCGCCGGGGTAATGGTTGGCCAGGGTGTTGGCCGCGCGGTTTTCCGACGACATCAGGGTAATCAGCAAGGTTTCGCGGCGGTCGAGTTGGCTGCCCAGCCGCACACGCGAATACACGCCTTTCATTTCCGGGTTGTTGGCAATGGTCATGGTGAGCATCTCATCCATGGGCTGCTTGGCATCCAGCACTACCATCGCCGTCATCAGCTTGGTCACCGAGGCAATCGGCACCACGCGGTCAGCGTGGCTCGAATACAGCTCCTGGTTGGTGTTCAGGTCGATCAACAGGGCGCTGCCCGAGGCAAGGTGCAGCTTGGACGGGTCGCGTTGAACCTGGGCCGGGGGTTGTGCAGCAGCGGTCGACGGAAGGGTCGCAGTACCTGTGAGCAACAGCAGCAGGCTGAGGATGGACAGGGATGTTTTCACGTTGAGGCTCACTAAAAGTTGGTATGTCGTTGGCTGTGCAAGGGTTTTCCCCCAAAAAACCGCTGCATTCTGGAGTATGGCTGAATTGCTGTCGAATGCCTTATGACTAAAGGGCGCAACGTGAACGAAATTTAATCCGGTACCAGTTCTTTCCTATCATCATTCTGTCGAAGCCAACAGTACAACCTCGCTCGGCCTGCCGCTGGATCAGCCCGCCAGCCATGAGTATCGCGCCCGAGGGCGACCGCAAATCATGACCGCGCACGGCGATCCCGATGCGACCTGCACTGGGGGGCAGGGGCATCGGGATGCCTTGCCGGTTGCCTGGGTTCAGGCATGGATCAGCGAGAGGTCGCTGATGATGCAGATCGAGCCGTCATCGGCAGGCGTGGTATCGGTGTAGTCCACCTGGTTGTAGACCCCGCCGTGGAATTCGAATAGCTGCGAAGCCCAGGTGCTGTCGAACTGCAGATCGCCGGACGAACCGCTCACTCCATTGCACCTGGCTGTGACGTTCACCACGCCTGCGGAGGTGGCGTGGATGCTCACCTCGAACTTCGCCCCTAGCGGTACCCCCTTGAGCACCGTGGAATTTACGGGATCTGCCTGGTTGTAGGTCTGTCGAAACCCCAGGGTGATGTCGCCCTTCTTCCAGAACACCTTCACGGGCGGGCTGTCGTCCCCGTAGACGTGCATCTGCGCAATGACCACCTTCTGCGCCCAGTTGACCTTGGTCAGCGTCATCTCCTGACGATTCCAGTGATCCGGGGCGCCGCCCAGGGTCCAGTATCTGGGCTCCGACCATTCGCAGCGGGTCCTGCGGGTGCTTTTGCTCGAGGCGCCTTTGGTGGGGGCAAACAACTGGACCGAACCATCGCTGAGCACTGTCACGTAGGTCGGGTACAGGGCAATCGCTTCGCTGCCGGTGAGTTCGCCCGCTACGGTGTTGATCGATGATTCTGCTACCGGAACGGCGATGGTGAGGTTGCGGATATCTACGCTCATGGTGTAACTCCTGAGTGAAATGACGGTTGATGCCACAGCAGCACGGTGGCGGCTGCTGAAACGAAATTTAGCCTCACGCTAAATTTGCGTCAATAGCTAATGGCTAAAATTATTTCGCCGGGCGACAAATTACCTGTTGGCGAAAATTTTCCGCAGCGGGGCTTTACGCTTGATTTGCCGGTGAGATAAGCTTTCCTCGAATACTGTACGAATATACAGCTGTCAGGATAACAATATGTCTAAGCAGATGAAGTCGACGCCCCATCAGCGCCAGGAAATGACCGGAATGGAGCGGCTGAGCTTGCGGGTATCAGCGATGATCAACCACCCGCTCGCGCAGACGCAGCGTTGGGTGACGGTACATCGCCTGGATACCGATGGTGATGCCGAGTGGGAGGAGGTGATGGGCCTGCTGGCCGAGACGCCCGAGTTGGAACTGACCTTCAACGACGACGAGAGCGTGACGGTGCGCTGGGAGCGCGGCAGCGTGGAGGAGCGCGACGACTTTATCGTCGAGCAGGACAGCGAGCAGCCGGTAGAGGAGGCGGCACCTTTCTGAACATCGGAAAATGCCCGCTTCGTAGGAGCAGCCTTGTGCTGCGAAAAGGCCGGGACAGGCATGCCTTGTCAGTACTGGCCTCTTCGCATCACACGGCTGCTCCTGCAGTACCCCGCTAGATCAATGACGCTTACACAAGGTGCGCATTCCACACCAACAGCACCCGTGCCTGGATGTAGGTCTCTTCCCGGCGAATCACGCGGTCCTTGTGCCGCGAGTTGTCGGAAATCATCTCGAAATGGTCTTCGTCGGCAATCTGCAGCCGCTTGATGTAGATGTGGTCGCCCCAGGAGAAGAGGTAGATTCCATCGCCGACGAACTCGCGGATGCTGACGTCCACGATCAGCGGGTCGCGGTGCTTGATGGTCGGCTCCATCGACTGGCCCCAGCCGGTCACCATCTTCAGGTGGTGGTGCTCGCTGAACTCCACGCCCAACTCACGCAGATGGCTTGGGCTGACGCGAACATCCTTGAACATCTCGGGGTAGTCGTGGGGAATCTGCCCGCCGCCCATTGCCGCACGGACGTCGTAGTGGGCAATCCACACTTCGTCGCCCACCAGGCCTGGCCGAACAAGTTCAGCTGCCACCAGCGTCGAGTCTGCCGGCTCCTCAGCGGCGGCCAGTAGCCTTTGCCGGGTTTCTTCAGGGATGCCTCTGCCGCTTCTGGCAAGCATCTGCTTCACCAGGTCGGCCGCGGAAAGCTTGCTGTCGCCAGCCTCGACCGGCGACTGCGCCTGGTCGCCCGCTGCCATCGCGTCGAACCACCCCCGCGGCAGGCCTTCGATGCCCTCGATTCTGCGGGCCACGTCATCGCCCAGGTTCTTCGCTGTCTTGTCCGAAAGGATCTGGCTCAGGTGCGCAGGCGCCATCCCCCAGCGCTCTGCGCAGGATCCCTTCCTCTGGCTGCCGATCAGCTTGACCAGGTTGTGCTTGCGAATTTCGTAGATGTCCATGGGGCGAAGCATGCCAGTGTTTAGCTCGCTGCTAAATATGCCCATAGCTAAATTATGCTTGTCATTACATTAGCTGCAGGCTAAATTTAATATGCAAGCAAGGAAAGCCTCCGAGAAGCTGTTCTCCAGGGCTTACGACATCACCATCGGAAATGAGGTTTTCATGGATCCGACTGACCTCGGCCCAGGCACCATCACCTGGCTGGGCGGAACAGGCACCGTTTTGCTGGGTGCATTCCTCTGGCTGCGCAAGTGGCTGTCCAGGGATGCGGCTGACCGTGCCATGGACAACGCTGATATTGGCGTGGTCCGGCGCCTGAACGAGCTGCTCGATATCGAGCGTGACGCACGAAGGGAAGCGCAGGCCAGGGCCGATCAGTTTGCCAAGGAACGCAATGAGCTGGTGGTCACCGTAGGGCGCCTGGAGGGCAAGATCGAAGCGCTGACCAGTCGGGGCAGCCATCCTCCCCGGCAGGTCATCGTACAGGGTGAGGGGGTCGCCCGCCTGCGCGGAAAGCAGGGTGAATGAGGCGGCCCGCAAGACAAATTCTGTTCACGCCCATGCGTATGGGCCTTTTTCTGTATGGAGACAACATGGCTCGATTGGATTCTGCCGCTGCCGGCGGCGCGAACGTGCTCGCATTCCTGGACATGCTGGCCTGGTCCGAGGGTACCTCGACCATCGTTGCCAGTGATGATGGCTACAACGTCCTGGTCGGCGGTCAGCTTTTCAATGACTACAGAGGGCACCCGAGGCAGAAGGTATGGTTGCCCAGCTACGGCATCCACAGCTCCGCAGCGGGGCGGTACCAGATTCTGGCCGGTACCTGGGATGCCATCGTGAGCACTTATGGCTTCAATGGCCGCTTTACCCCTGAGGCCCAGGACCTGGCGGCAATCAAGTTGCTGAGCGAGTGCGGCGCACTGGCACTGATCAAGGCCGGCCACATTACCCAGGCCATTGCCAAGGCCGCGCCCATCTGGGCCAGCCTGCCTGGCGCTGGCTACGGTCAGCATGAGCACCAATTGGCCGCGTTGTTGGCAATGTTCATCGCCTGCAGCGGGGAGGTGCAGGCGTAGCGCCCAGGAAAAAAAAGACCCGCCAGGTAGGCGGGCCAGAAGGGCGTAGGGAGCAACGCACAACAAATACGGGTCAGGCGACCAGGGTGCCTGGTTGCAACTGTTCGACCAGCGCCTGGGCCGAGGCGAGGGTAGGCATCGGTCCGCTTACGGCTTCGCCGTTGCGCACCAGGTACCAGCATGCCAGCAGGCCCTGCTGACGCAGCGAAGCGGGGACGGCACTGCCGACGACGGACATGATCTGGATAGTGGCCATGTGGACCTCCTGTAAAACATGGCCCTACCTTACGCAGCAGCCGGGGCGGTTTGAAATTAACTTCCTCGATAGTGGTCATTGGTTCTATCAACATTTACCACCGCGGCGGGCCGTAATACACCGGTGGCGGGCCGTAGTAGGTTCGGTAGCCCGGGGGCGGTGGTGCTGGTACGTAGTACGGCTGGTAGTACACCGGCGGTGGCGGTGGTTGCACGTACACCGGTGGCGGCCCGTAGTAGACCGGTTGGCGCTCGACGTACACGGTACGGTCACGCCCGCCATAAACCGTCGCCCCGACCACGGCGCCAACCACGGCCGCACCCAGCAGCGGGCCGGGGCCATACCAACCGCCATGGCCATGGCCGCCATGGGCGACAGCGGGCGCACTGATGGCCAGGGCTCCGACCAGCAGGGCGATTCCGGGAATGTGACGGTTCATGAAGAGACCCTCGCAAGGACACTCCAGGTGTGGGGTCCTATTACTATGACTCCACTCTTCGTCAGCTGAGCATGGGGGAACGGTAAAGGTTGTGTAAGGGACGACCAGCGGTTGCCTCTGTTACGCTGAACAAACGTTTCAGTTATGACAAAGGAGCAGGTTATGTCGACAACTCCCAGCAGAGACACCGTGCTGTGCATTTCCCTGGCCGGCCGCCCCGGCACCTTCGGGGTACGGTTCCACAACCACCTGTACCAGCAGTTGGGCCTGGACTTCTATTACAAGGCCATGCGCACCGATGACCTGCCGGCGGCGGTGGCGGGTATTCGCGCCTTGGGTATCCGCGGTTGTGGTGTATCGATGCCGTACAAGGAGGCCTGCATGGCCTTGGTCGACGAGATCGACCCATCGGCGGCGGCCATCGAGTCGGTCAATACCCTGGTCAATACCAATGGCCACCTGAAGGCCTACAACACCGATTACCTGGCCGTGCGCCAGCTACTGGCGCAGCACCAGGTCGACCCGACCACGGCGTTTGCCTTGCGCGGCAGTGGCGGCATGGCCAAGGCCGTGGCAAGTGCCTTGCGCGACGCCGGGTTCGCCGAAGGCATCATCGTTGCGCGCAACGAGCAGGCCGGGCGGCAGTTGGCGGATGTCTGTGGTTATCGCTGGGTGCCGGAGCTGGAGGACCTGTGCCCACCCATGCTGGTGAACGTGACGCCGATCGGCATGGCGGGCGGCCCCGAGGCCGAGGAACTGGCGTTTTCCGAGAACGCCATTGCCGCGGCGGCGCGAGTGTTCGACGTGGTGGCGATGCCAGAGAGCACACCGTTGATCCGCCGGGCGCGGGCGCTGGGCAAGCCGGTGATCACCGGGCTGGAGGTGATCGCGCTGCAGGCGCTGGAGCAGTTCGTGCTGTACACCGGGGTGCGGCCGACCCGGGCGCAGGTGGAGGCGGCGGTGGCGTACGCCCGGGATATCTGATTATTACTGTGCCGGCCCATTCGCGAGTAAACCCGCTTCCACAGGGATAGTGCCGGCATGTAGCGGCGGCATTACCTCCTGTGGGAGCGGGTTTACCCGCGAAGAGGCCGGTACAGGCATCGACAAGGTCAGAACACCTTGTGCCCTTCATCCAGCTGCTGGTCGACCAGCGCCCGGCCATGGGCCAGCGACACATGCTGTGCGTTCTCGAGGTCGGAGAAGAACTTCATCGGCATCGACATGCGCCTGCTGGTGTGTCCGTCGGGGTCGGTGATCAGGCACCCGGCGGCATAGGGCAGGGGGGAATCGGGGTGGGGCATCACGCTGGCGGTGATGGTGTGCTTGCGATATTCACAGTGAAGAGATTGCATCGTCCTTACCTCGCTGTGGCATGTGAAGCAGTTACCTTCATATACCACAGCAAGGGGCCGGGAGTTCCCGGCCCGACGAGCGAGCCGCGATGAGCGCTCAGCCTTTGAGTTCGGTCGGCTGGATGACTTCAACCCAGTAACCATCCGGGTCCTTGACGAAGGCCAGGTGGTTCATGCGCCCGTCCTGCAGGCGTTTCTGGAACGGTACATCCAGTGCCTCGAAGCGTGCACAGGCAGCGCGTACGTCTGGTACCGAAATGCAGATATGGCCAAAGCCGCGTGGGTCGGTATTGCCGTTGTGGTAGGCAAATTCGGCATCGTTTTCGGTGCCGTGGTTGTGGGTCAGCTCCAGCACGCCCGGAATCGACTTCATCCATTGGTGGCGTTCGTTGTCATCGGCCGGGATCTGCGCCGGGTCGACCAGGGCCAGGAAGTACAGGCTGAAGGCAGCTTCGGGGAAGTCGCGCTTGTCCACCAGGCGGAAGCCCAGCACGCGGGTGTAGAAGTCCAGGGACTTCTCGATGTCCTTGACCCGCAGCATGGTGTGGTTGAAGACGAACTGGGCAGTGGCGGCGTCCGGTTGGGCGGTGACGCCAGGCAGGGTTTGCAGATCGTGCAGGCTCATGGGAACTCCTGAGGCGGGGCCGGCGTAGGGCGCCGGCAAAACAGACAGGCTGGCCATGATACGGCAGTGTGTCGATTGCGCAAATGAAAGCGCCCTGCACGAGGCAGGGCGCTGGAATTAGAGGCCCGCATGTGCGGGCGCGTGATGGGGTCGCTAGTCCTTTAGCTGTCTCGATACTGAGCCAGCCCTTGTGAAAAAAGTGTGAAGTACGTGTGGACGTTTCATCAGCGTACCCAGCTTTCTACCGTGGCGGCTCCGTATTGTTCTTTCCAGGCCTTGAGCCCACGGTGGTTGCCCCCTTTGGTCTCGATCCGCTCGCCGGTGTGCGGGTTGGTGTAAACCTTCACCACGCGCGCGCGGCGCTGTTGCTTGGGCGCTGCACTGGTAACCCGGGCCACTGCCTTCGGGTCGAGGATGGCGATGATATCGCGCAGGCTCTTGTCGTAGCTTTTCATCAGGCCGACTAGTTTCTGCTCGAATTCGATTTCGCGTTTGAGGCCGGCATCCTTTTTCAACGCTTCCAGTTGCGCCATCTGTTCCTGGAGCGCTTTTTCGGCAGCACGAAACTCTGCAAGTCTGGACACTGTAATCACTCCTGTACGTCGGTCGTGGCAGGGCGTGACGAACATTGAAGAAGAATAAAAACGCCGGCCACGCGGGTGGGTTCCGCTGTTCGCTGATATCGAGTGTAGTCATTCGTGGGTACTGGGTAAACTGCAAACTTTTTGTAAGTAAGCCGGGAACTTTCCTAGTTTTGTGCGCGGTATTTTCCGGTTTTTCCGCGGTTGCCTTGCGGGTTGCTTAGACCATGGTCCAATGGCCCATGCCAGAGCCTTCGCGCGATCATTTCAGATGATGGCTGGCTATTGTCCGGCCCCCTCGCAGTACCGTGGCCAGTACGTGCCACAGGTTGTTTACTCGCCTTGATTCTGGATGTTCTCTCCCATGTTTGCCCCTTTCCCCCTCGCCCCCGGGCGTCGTGTTGCCGGCCTGTTCCTGTTGTGTGCCGGCGTCAATGCCCAGGCCGCCGGTTTTCTTGAAGACAGCAGTGCAAAGGTCGAAGCACGCAATGTCTATTTCAACCGGGATTTTCGTGACGGCCACAGCAGTTCCAGCCAGGGTGCGTCCAAACGCGAAGAATGGGCACAAGGTTTCATCCTCAATGTACAGTCGGGTTATACGCAGGGGCCGGTAGGTTTTGGTGTGGATGCGCTGGGCATGTTCGGCTTCAAACTTGACTCCAGCCCGGCGGACAGTAACAGCGGCCTGTTGCCGTCTTCCGGCCATGACCCACGGCACTCGGCGGACCAGTACGCGAAGATGGGCCTGGCGGCCAAGGTCAAGGTTTCAAATACCGTGCTCAAGTACGGTTCGATGATGCCGGATTTGCCGCTGCTCAAGTACAACGATGGTCGCCTGCTACCGACCATGTTCCATGGCGCCATGCTCACCTCCGAAGAAGTGCGCGACCTGAAGTTCACCTTGGCCCGCCTGGACAAGTACACCGCACGGGATTCCACCGACCGCCAGGACATTCGCGTGCATTGCAAGAACAAGCGCTATGCCTGCGATATCGAGGCTGATCACTTTGACCTGGCCGGTGTCGATTACCGTTTCAACGAGCGCTTCAGCGCCCAGTACCAGGTGGCCAAGCTGGAGAACATCTACCGCCAGCACTTCCTCGGCCTGGTGGCCAGCCAGCCATTGGCCGTGGGCAGCCTGACGGCAGACCTGCGCTTGATCAAGAGTGACGACATCGGCAATGCCCGCGCCGGCGAAATCGACCATCGCGCGTTCAGCGGCATGCTCGGCTACAGCCTGGGTGGCCACAAGCTCAGTGCCGGCTGGCAGCGCATGTATGGCGACAGTGCCATGCCATACCTGGATGGCACCAACCCCTACCTGGTCAACTATGCCCAGGTCAACGATTTCGCCGCCGCCCAGGAACGTTCCTGGCAGGTGCGTTATGACTATGACTTCAAGGCCCTGGGCGTGCCCGGCCTGACCTTCTTCACCCGCTACATCAACGGTGACAATATCAAGGTGCCGGGCAGCACGGCCGAAGGCAAAGAGTGGGAACGCGACACCGAGTTCAAGTACCAGGTGCAAAGTGGCACGTTCAAGGATGTCAGTGTGCGCCTGCGTAATTCCACTTACCGCAGCAACTATGAAAAGTGGGCGCGTGACATGGACGAGACTCGGGTCATTGTCAGCTACAACTTCTCCGTCTTCTGATGGGGCGCTTTGCCAAATACCGGCAGCCACCTGACAATGGCTGCTGGTTCCCGCAAAGGGCAGGGCAATGAAAGACCTGTTGTTGATCGGCATCGGCCCGGGTGACCCGCGCCAGGTCACCTACGAGGCGGTCGATGCGCTGCGCCAGGCCAGCGTGTTCTTCGTACTCGACAAGGGCGGCGACAAGGACGAACTGGTGCACCTGCGCAAGGCCATCCTGCAACGCTACAGGCCCGAGGGCGGCTACCGCCTGGTACAGGTGGCCGACCCTGCACGCGATGGCCAGGCGGATGACTATCTGGGCGCGGTGCAGGACTGGCACCGGCAGCGCGCAGCGCTGTATGCCCAACTGATCGAACAGGAGATAGGCGACGGTGAAACCGGCGCTTTTTTGCTGTGGGGCGAGCCGACGCTTTACGACAGCACCCTGCGCATACTTGGCCTGGTCCGCGAGCGTGGTGTGGCGCTGCGCCTGCGGGTAATTCCGGGCATCAGCAGCGTGCAGGCGTTGGCGGCGCGCCATCAGGTGCCGCTCAACCGCATCGGTGAGCCGTTGACCGTATTGCCAGGGCGGCGCCTGGCCGGGCAGGGGCAGATCGACAATGTGCTGGTGATGCTCGACGGGCAGTGCGCGTTTGCCCGGCTCGATGATCCGGCATTGATGATCTACTGGGGGGCGTACCTTGGGACCGCGGATGAGGTGCTGATTGCCGGGCCATTGCAGGCGGTAAAGGCGCAGATAGTGGAAGTGCGTGAGCGGGAGCGGGCGCGCAAGGGGTGGATCATGGATAGCTACCTGTTGCGCAGGGAGCTGTGAGGTGTGGTACCTGTTCCGGCCCTTTCGCGGGTGAACCCGCTCCCACAGGTACAGCGCCAGCTTCAGGGGCGCGCGTTCCCTGTGAGAGCGGGCAAGCCCGCGAAGCAGGAGACGCCGACTTCAGGGGTTACCCAGAAGGGCCTGCACCTTCTCCCGCAACTGGTCGATGCTGAACGGCTTGCCGATCAGGTGCATGCCCTCCGGCACTTTGATGTTCTCGGCATAGCCACTGGCGAACAGCACCGGCAGCAGCGGGCGCAGCTCGCGCGCCTTGCCGGCCAACTCTTCGCCGCGCATGTCCGGCAGCCCCACGTCGGTCAGCATCAGCGCCAACTCCTGGCCCGGGTCCTCGAGAATGCGCCGCGCCGCGCCGGCACTGTCCGCCTCGATGACCGTGTAGCCCAGTTCGTCGAGCACTTCGACCATCAGCATGCGTACGATGTCGTCGTCTTCGACTACCAGAAGGTGCATGGTTCGGATCCTGTGCTAATGAATGTCTTTAATCTGTGCTCCAGATGGCAGCAGAAGTTCCCGAGGATACCGGGCACTGCAATCAGATGGAACGTTTGGCGCACGCTACCTTCAAATACTGGCTAAATGCCCTGCCAGACCCGTCAAAGCTGGTTAGACTCGCTTTACGGGACAGAGCAGCGGCAGACAACTACAACGATCGATTTGCCACACTTTCAATGGACTTTACTTGCTCGGGCGTTTTCACATGATTCAAGCAGCCACGATGGACCAGCGGAGCTTCCGCAAGCTGTTGAGCCGCAACGTCGGCCTACCCCTGGGGGTTGGCCTGCTGGGGGCCGTTGCCTTCGTCGCGGTGATCAACTACCTGCTTTCGGCCTTGCAGTGGGTCGAGCACACCGACCGGGTGATCGGCAATGCCAACGAAACGGTCAAACTGTCGATCGACATGGAAACCGGCATGCGTGGCTTCCTGATCACCGGCGACGAGCGTTTCCTCGACCCCTACGAGGTGGCCAAGCCACGCATCTTCGGCAGCCTGCAGAGCCTGCGCGGCATGGTCGAGGACAACCCGCAGCAGGTCGAACGCATCGACCGGCTGATCGCCCTGCAGCAGGCGTGGAACACCTTCGGCAGCGAGATGATCAACTTGCGCCGCAGCCAGGGTGATTACAGCGCCTTGATCGGCAACGGCCGCGGCAAGCGCCTGACCGACGAGATCCGCAAGGAGTTCGACAACCTGATCGCCAGCGAACAGCAGTTGCGCATGGCGCGCAACGAGAGGGTCAACAGTGTGACCGTCACGGTCATGTCGTCCTTCGTGCTGTTCATCGTCGGCCTCAGCGCCTTGCTGGCCTACCTCGGGCGGCGCGACCTGCTGGCGCTGTCCGGTAGCTATGACGAAAACCTGAAAGCCCAGCAGCGCGCGGCCGAACACCTGGAATACCAGGCATGGCTGCGCAACGGGCAAACGCAACTGGCCGAACAGGTGCTCGGCCAGCTGACCCTGCCCATGCTCGGTGACAACATCCTGCGCTTCTTCGCCGGTTACCTGGGCAGCGTGGTCGGCGCGTTGTATGTGCGCGACGAACATGGCCGCCTGGTACGTGTGGCCAGCTATGGCCTGGATGCCGAGGAGCAGGCACGCGAGCAGGTGCTGGGCGATCACGAAGGCCTGCTGGCCCAGGCCGTGCGCGAAGCGCGGCTGCTGCGCCTGGACGACTTGCCCGAAGGCTATTTCCACCTCAGTTCCGGCCTGGGCCGGGGCCTGCCGCGCAGTGCCATGCTGATGCCCTGCAGCGATGACGGGCAGATCAACGGCGTGCTGGAGCTGGGCTTCCTGCGGCCGCTGCAGGAGCGTGACGAAGAGATGCTGCAGCGGGTCCGTGGCAACCTCGGTATCTCCATCGAAAGCGCTCGCTACCGGCAACGCCTGCAGGAAGTGCTGGCCGAGACCCAGCAACTGAACGAAGAGCTGCAAGTGCAGCAGGAAGAGCTGAAAACCGCCAACGAAGAGCTCGAAGAGCAATCCCGCGTGCTCAAGGAGTCCCAGGCCCACCTGGAAACCCAGCAGGCGGAACTGGAGCAGACCAACGAGCAACTGTCAGAGCGCACCGAGGCGCTGGACCGCAAGAACGACGAACTGCTCCAGGCCCAGGACGAGCTGCAGGCGCGCGCCGAGGAGCTGCAGCGTTCGAGCAAGTACAAGTCCGAATTCCTCGCCAACATGTCCCACGAGCTGCGCACGCCGTTGAACAGTTCGCTGATCCTGGCCAAGCTGCTGGCGGAGAACGGCGAGGGCAACCTCAGCGACGAGCAGGTCAAGTTCGCCGAATCCATCTATTCGGCCGGCAACGACCTGCTCAACCTGATCAACGACATTCTCGACATCGCCAAGGTGGAAGCCGGCAAGCTCGAAGTGCGCCCCGAAAACACCCAGGTGGAACGCCTGGTCGAAGGCCTGCGTGGCATGTTCGAGCCGTTGGCCGGGCACAAGGGGCTGGCCTTCGAGGTGACCGCCGAGGCGCAGGTGCCGGCCACTCTGTTCACCGACCGCCAGCGGCTGGAGCAGATTCTCAAGAACCTGTTGTCCAACGCCATCAAGTTCACCGAGCGCGGCCAGGTCAGCCTGAACATCGGTTACCAGCCTGGCACCGGCATCGTCTTCGCCGTGCGCGATACCGGCATCGGCATCGCCGCCGACCAGCAGCAGGCAATCTTCGGCGCCTTCCACCAGGTCGATGGCACCAGCAACCGCCGTTATGGCGGTACCGGCCTTGGCCTGTCCATTTCCCGCGACCTGGCGCACCTGCTGGGCGGGCAGATCAACGTCGACAGCAGCCCCGGCCAGGGCAGCGTGTTCAGCCTGATCCTGCCGGAGCGCTATGAGCGGGTGGCGCAGGATATCGAGCCGCTCAGCCTGCGCCCGGCGGTCGACAGCCTGCCACCCCCGCCGCAGGCACCGGCGGTGGCGGCGCCGAAACGGCAGGCACCGGTGTTTGACGACGACCGCGAGCGTGCACCGTTCGGCAACCGCTGCATTCTGGTTATCGAGGACGAACCGAATTTCGCCCGCATCCTCTTCGACCTGGCCCACGAGCTGGGCTACAGCTGCCTGGTGGCGCAGGGCGCCGACGAGGGCTTCGAACTGGCCGCCCAGTACATCCCCGATGCCATCCTGCTGGACATGCGCCTGCCTGACCATTCCGGCCTGACCGTGCTGCAACGCCTGAAGGAGCAGGCGAGCACCCGGCACATCCCGGTGCATATCATTTCGGTGGAGGACCGGGTCGAGGCTGCCATGCACATGGGCGCAGTCGGCTACGCGGTCAAGCCCACCAGCCGCGAACAACTGAAGGAAGTGTTCGCCCGCCTGGAGGCCAAGCTGACCCAGAAGCTCAAGCACATCCTGCTGGTCGAGGACGACGACCTGCAGCGCGAGAGCATTGCGCGCCTGATCGGCGACGACGATGTCGAGATCACCGCCGTGGCCATGGCCCAGGATGCCCTGGCGTTGCTGCGCGAGAACATCTACGACTGCATGATCATCGACCTCAAGCTGCCCGACATGCTTGGCAACGAGCTGCTCAAGCGCATGACCGCCGAGGATATCCGTGCCTTCCCGCCGGTGATCGTGTATACCGGGCGCAACCTGACCCGCGAAGAAGAAGCCGATCTGCTCAAGTATTCGCGCTCCATCATCATCAAGGGCGCCCGTTCGCCGGAGCGCCTGCTGGACGAAGTGACGCTGTTCCTGCACAAGGTCGAGTCGCAGTTGTCCAACGAACGCCAGCGCATGCTCAAGACCGCGCGCAGCCGCGACAAGGTATTCGAAGGCCGCAAGGTGTTGCTGGTGGACGACGATGTGCGCAATATCTTCGCCCTCACCAGCGCGCTGGAACACAAGGGCGCGATCGTCGAAATCGGCCGCAACGGCCGCGAAGCCATCGAGCGCCTGGAGCAGCATGACGACATCGACCTGGTGCTGATGGACGTGATGATGCCGGAGATGGACGGCTTCGAGGCCACCCGGCTGATCCGCCAGCAATCGCGCTGGCGCAAGCTGCCGATCATTGCCGTGACCGCCAAGGCGATGAAGGATGACCAGCAGCGTTGCCTGCAGGCCGGCGCCAACGATTACCTGGCCAAACCGATCGACCTGGACCGTTTGTTCTCGCTGATCCGTGTGTGGCTGCCGCAACTGGAGCGAATTTGACTAGCGAACGTAACACCGATATCGAAATCCGCTTGCTGATCGAGGCCATCTACCTCAAGTACAGCTACGATTTTCGCAACTATTCCGGCGCGTCGATCAAGCGTCGGATCCTGCATGCGCTGCGCCAGTTCGACTGCCTCACGGTGTCGGCGCTGCAGGAGCGCGTGCTGCACGACCCTGGCATGTTCATGCAGTTGCTGCAATACCTGACGATCCCGGTCAGCGAGATGTTCCGCGACCCGGGGCACTACCTGGCGCTGCGCAACGAAGTGGTGCCGCTGCTGCGCACCTGGCCTTCGATCAAGGTGTGGATTGCCGGTTGCAGCACGGGCGAGGAGGTGTATTCGATGGCCATCCTGCTGCGCGAGGAGGGCCTGCTGGAACGCACCATCATTTATGCCACCGACATCAATCCGCATTCGCTGGACAAGGCCAAGCAGGGCATCTATTCGATGCAGAGCATGCACGAGTACGCCGAAAACTATCGCATCGCAGGCGGCCGGCGTGACTTTGCCGAGTACTACACCGCGGCCTACGGCAACGCCATCATGGATAGTACCTTGCGTGACAACGTGACCTTCGCCGACCACAGCCTGGCCACCGACAGCGTGTTTTCCGAAACCCAGCTGGTGTCGTGCCGCAACGTGCTCATCTACTTCAACAAGGAGCTGCAGGACCGCGCCCTGGGCCTGTTCCACGAGTCGCTGTGTCACCGCGGCTTTTTGGTGCTGGGCAGCAAGGAATCGGTGGATTTTTCCGCCTACAGCGAGCGTTTCGAGCCGCTGGTCAAGCCCGAACGGATCTACCGCAAGTCATGAAAGGCGTACGCGCGATGGTAGTCGGCGCCTCTGCGGGCGGCGTGACGGCGCTGTTCAGCGTGCTGGGCGCATTGCCGGCCGGCGTCGCCATTCCGGTGATATGCGTGCTGCACCTGCCGGATGACCGTCACAGCCAGCTGGCCGAAGTGCTGCAGCGCCGCCTGCGGCGGCCAGTGTGCGAAGCCCGTGACAAGCAGCCGCTGCGCGCCGGGCAGATCTACGTGGCCGGGCCGGGTTACCACCTGTCCGTGGAGCGTGACCTGACCCTGTCGCTGAGCCAGGAGCCGCCGGTGCATTTTTCCCGGCCGGCGATCGACTACCTGTTCATGTCGGCGGCCGATGCCTACGGAGCCGGCCTGCTGGGCATGCTGCTCACCGGCGCCAACGAAGATGGCGCCGAAGGCCTGGCCTATATCAAGCGCAACGGGGGACGGACCGTGGTCCAGGACCCTTGCGACGCACAGGTGGCGCTGATGCCGGAGGCCGCACTGGCCCTGCACCAGCCCGACCATATTCTTTCTCTGAGTGGCATCGAGCGATTGCTCGCGGCCCTGGAACCCAGCGCATGCTAAGCCACACCATCGCAAAACTGCTGATCGTCGACGACCTGCCAGAAAACCTGCTGGCCCTCGACGCCCTGATCCAGGGCCAAGACCGCGAGGTGCACCAGGCCCAGTCGGCCGAGGCAGCGTTGTCGCTGTTGCTCGAGCACGAGTTCGCCCTGGCCATCCTCGACGTGCAGATGCCGGGCATGAACGGTTTCGAGCTGGCCGAGCTGATGCGCGGCACGGAAAAGACCCGCAACATCCCCATTGTGTTCGTCACTGCCGCCGGGCGCGAGATGAACTACGCGTTCAAGGGTTATGAAAGCGGCGCGGTGGACTTCCTGCACAAGCCGCTCGACACCCTGGCGGTGAAGAGCAAAGTGTCGGTGTTCGTCGACCTGTACCGCCAGCGCAAGGTGCTCGACCGCCAGTTGGAGGCCCTTGAACGCAGCCGCCAGGAGCAGGAGCTGCTGCTGGCCCAGCTGCAAACGGCGCGGGCTGAACTGGAACATGCCGTGCGTATGCGCGATGACTTCATGTCGATCGTGTCCCATGAGGTGCGCACCCCTCTCAATGGCCTGATCCTGGAAACCCAGCTGCGCAAGCTGCACCTGGCACGCGGCAACCTGGCCGCCTTCAGCGGCGACAAGCTGCAGGCCATGGTCGAGCGCGACGAGCGCCAGATCAACAGCCTGATCCGCCTGGTCGAAGACATGCTCGATGTGTCGCGCATCCGCACCGGCAAACTGTCGCTGCGGCCCAAGGCGTTCGACCTGGGCCTGCTGGTGCGTGGCCTGGTGGAGAACTTTGCCGCCCAGGCCAGCGCACTGGAAACCCATATCGAGTTGCAGCGCTGCGAGCCGCTGCAAGGCGAGTGGGACGAGTTTCGCATCGAGCAGGTGCTGGCCAACCTGTTGTCCAATGCCTTGCGTTATGGTGAGCGCAAGCCGGTGCAGGTACGGGTGTTCGAGCAGGACGGCCTGGCTTGCGTACAGGTGCAGGACCATGGCATCGGCATCTGCGTGGCCAACCAGCAGCGCATCTTCCAGCAGTTCGAGCGGGTCGCCACCCAGCAAGCCAGTGGTGGGTTGGGCCTGGGGCTGTACATATCGGAACAGATCGTCCAGGCCCATGGCGGGCGCATACTGGTGCAGAGTGAAGAGGGCAAAGGGGCCACCTTCACCTTGCAATTGCCACTGGCAACCTACGAACAACAAAACGACCAGGCACGGGCAACCTCTGCCTGAGACTGGGGTCTGATGGCCAGCTGTAAGTATTTCAAGGCGTTGACATGAGTGAAGATGCACAAGACGTAGTACTGGTGGTCGAGGACGAACCGGCGATTCGCATGATCCTGCGTGATTACCTGGCAGGGGAGGGCTACCACGTGCTGGTGGCCGAAGATGGTGAACAGGCATTCGCGATCCTGGCGAGCAAGCCGCACCTGGACCTGATGGTGACGGACTTCCGCTTGCCGGGCGGGGTTTCCGGGGTGGACATTGCGGAGCCGGCGGTGAAATTGCGGCCGGACCTGAAGGTGATCTTCATCAGCGGCTACCCGGCGGAGATTCTCGAATCCGGCAGCCCGATCACCCGCAAGGCACCGATCCTGGCCAAGCCGTTCGACCTGGATACCTTGCACGAGCAGATCCAGTCGCTTCTGCGCTAGCCTGCACTGGCCCTTTCGCGGGTAAACCCGCTCCCACAGGAACTGTGCAAGTCTCAAGGTTTGCACAGTTCCTGTGGGAGCGGGTTTACCCGCGAAAGGGCCCGAACAGACTAGCGCAGTGTCCGCTCCAGCCCACCCACCAGCATGCTTTCCATCAACCCCAGCCCCTGTTCTTCAGGCAAGGCCTTCAACAGCCCCGGCAACTGGTTCAGCAGCGTCGCCACCACATGCGCCGTGGCCACCAGGGCCTCCCCTTGCAACTTCGCCTGCGGTGCGATCAACCTCAGCAACCCCGCCTCATAGCGCTTGCGCAACAAGGCCAGGCGTGCCTGCTGGTCTTCGCTCAGGCAACAGAAGTCGCGCTCTGCCAGGCGAAACTGCATGGGCCGTTCGGCATGCAACTGCCAATGTGCGGCAATCAGGCTGCTCAGCGCCGACGCCCCGCGTGCCATGGCCCGCCGCCCCTGGTCCAGGGTGGCCTGCAGCTCCTCGTACAACTCCTCGATCAGGTCGTACAACAAGTCCTGCTTGCTGGGAAAGTGGTGGTACAGCGAGCCTGCGGTAAGCCCAACATGGGCTGCCAGCTCGCGCATGCTGACCTGGCCAAAGCCCTTTTCGGCAAACAGCGCCATGGCCCGGTCACGCCGCTCTTCGAAGTTGGCACAGCGCATCGCGGCATTGACCGGGGGCATGGCGTTCGCTCCTCAGTAGGTGAAGAAACCGCGGCCGCTCTTGCGCCCCAGCCAACCGGCCGCGACCATTTCCTTGAGCAACGGGGCAGGGCGGTACTTGCTGTCGTTGAAGCCTTCATGGAAGGCCTCCATGATTGCCAGCAGGGTGTCCAGGCCGATCAGGTCGGCCAGGGCCAGCGGGCCGATCGGCTGGTTGCAACCCAGGCGCATGCCGGTGTCGATATCCTCGGCACTGGCCAGGCCTTCCTGGCACACGAAGATCGCTTCGTTGATCATCGGCACCAGGATGCGGTTGACCACGAACCCCGGGCGGTTGCCGGCGGTGATCGGGGTCTTGCCGACCTTTTCGGTCACCACGAGCGCCTGGGCGTAGGTGCTGTCGCTGGTCTGCAGGCCGCGAATGATCTCGACCAGCGCCATCATCGGCACCGGGTTGAAGAAGTGCACGCCGATGAATCGCTCGGGGTGCTCGATGCTGGCCGCCAGCTGGGTGACCGACAGCGACGAGGTGTTGGTGGCGATCAGGCAGTCGGCTGCGACGTTGGCAGCCACCTGCTGCAGGATGCGCTGCTTGAGCTGCAGGTTCTCGGTGGCGGCCTCGATCACCATCTGCGCACTGCTGAGCTGGGTGTAGTCGGTGCTGGTGCGAATGCGGGTGCGGGCGGCTGCCGCCTTGTCGGCGTCGAGGGTACCTTTGCCGACCTGGCGCTCGAGGTTCTTGCTCAAGGTGGCCACGCCGCGCTCCAGCGCAGCGTCGGAAACGTCCACCAACAGCACCTGGTAGCCGGCCACCGCACACACCTGGGCAATGCCGTTGCCCATGGTGCCGGCGCCGATCACGGCAATCTGTTCAATGCTCATGTGTCGGTCTCCCTCAGACGCGCTCGAAGACCACGGCGATGCCTTGGCCACCGCCGATGCACATGGTGGCCAGGGCGTAGCGGCCCTGGATGCGCTGCAGCTCATGGATGGCCTTGGTGGCGATGATCGCGCCGGTGGCGCCCACCGGGTGACCCAGCGAAATGCCCGAACCGTTGGGGTTGACCTTTTCCGGGTCGAAGCCCAGTTCGCGAGCCACGGCGCAGGCCTGGGCGGCGAAGGCTTCGTTGGACTCGATCACGTCCAGGTCCTGCACCTTGAGGCCGGTCTTCTCCAGCACCTTGCGGGTGGCCGGGATCGGGCCAAGGCCCATCAGTTCAGGCTCCACGCCGGCATGTGCATAGCCCACCAGGCGTGCCAGCGGTTTCAGGCCCAGGCGGCGCACCGCATCACCACTGGCCAGTACCAGGCCGCCAGCGCCGTCGTTGATGCCACTGGCGTTGCCGGCGGTAACGGTGCCGTCTTTCTTGAACACGGCCTTCATCCCTGCCAGTTGCTCGGCGGTCACCTCGCCACGCACATGCTCGTCGGTGCTGAACTGCACGCTGCCCTTGCGGGTTTTCAGTTCCAGCGGGACGATCTGGCTGGCGAAGCGGCCTTCGGCAATGGCGCGGGCGGCGCGGCGCTGGCTGGTCAGGGCCAGTTCGTCCTGCATTTCGCGGGTGATGCCGTGCTTGGCCGCAACGTTCTCGGCAGTGATGCCCATATGGAAGTGCTCGAACGGGTCCTGCAGCACGCCGACGGTGTAGTCGATGCCTTGCAGGTCACCCATGCGAGCGCCCCAGCGTGCCTGCGGCAGCAGGTACGGGCCACGGCTCATGGATTCGGCGCCCGCCGCAACGGCCACATCGGTATCGCCCAGCAGCAGGCATTGTGCCGCTGATACGATGGCCTGCAGGCCCGAGCCGCACAGGCGGTTGACGTTGAATGCCGGGGTTTCCTTGGGGATGCCGGCGTTCATTGCCGCCACGCGGGCCAGGTAGGCGTCACGTGGTTCGGTCGGGATCACCGTGCCCATCACCAGGTGGCCGACTTGCTCGGCGGCCACGCCCGAGCGCTCGATGGCGGCACGGGTGATGGCGCTGGCCAGGTCGGCCAGCGGCAGGTCCTTGAGGGAACCGCCAAAGCCACCAATGGCTGAACGGACGGCACTGACGACGTAGATTTCTGCGCTGCTCATAGGGGCTCCGATTGCGAAGGCATGGCGGGACCGGGCCAGGCTCTGCGAGAATGGCCGGCGATCCCGGAGTGGGACCGAGTCTAGGCAAAGGCTCTGTTGCAGCCTATGCCGGAACTGTTCAGACAACCTGGCACTTTTTGCCACTCAGCATAGACAGCGAAAACCGCCATGCGCGATAGCGATTCGGTCGCCGTGTACTTCCTCAATGCCATGCTCCACGCCCTGCGCGACTGCCCCGCCGAACGCGATGCGCAGCTGCGCGCGGTGGGCATCGACCCGCAACTGCTCGAGCAACCCCAGGCTCGTGTACCGGCCAAGGCCTTCGCCCAGCTGTGGCTGGCGATGATCCAGCACCTGGACGACGAGTTCTTCCGCCTCGACAGCCATGGCATGCCACCGGGCAGCTTCGCCCTGATCTGCCGGGGCCTGATCCTGGAGCCGAACCTGGAGAAGGCCTTGCGCCAGTGCATGGGCGGTTTTGGCCTGTTCCTGCGCGATTTGCGCGGCAGCCTGACGCTGCGTGGCGGGCGGGCGCTGATCAGTGTGCAGTCGAGCATCGCCGACCCGCTGACCCGGGTGTATGCCGAGGAAACCTACCTGGTGCTGATGATCGGCATGCTGTGCTGGCTGGCCGGGCGGCGGATCGCCATCGACCGCACCGAGCTGGCGGTGTCGCGCCCGGCCCAGGAGGACGACCTGCTGCTGTGGGGGCCGGACCTGCGCCTGGGCAGCGGGCGCACCGAGGTGGAATTTGACAGCGCCTACCTGCGCCTGCCGGTGGTGCAGGACCTGGCGGCCCTGAAAACCTTCCTGCGCAGCGCGCCGCAGGGGCTGGTGATTCGCTTTCGCAACCAGAACGGGCTGGTGGCCGAGGTGTACCGGCACCTGCGGGCGCGGCGCTATGGGCAGTGGCCGACCCTGGCGGCGCTGGCGCAGCAGCAGGGGGTCAGTGCCAGCACTTTCCGTCGCCAGCTGGAGCGGGAAGGGCGTTCGTACCAGCAGATCAAGGACGAGGTGCGCCGGGCAATGGCCTTCGAGCGGTTGCGCGAAGGGGAACTGAGCATTGCCGAGATTGCCGAGCAGACCGGGTTCCAGGAGCCCAGTGCGTTTCACCGGGCGTTCAAGAAGTGGACCGGGCAGAGCCCCGGCAGCTACCGCGCGCGGTTGGCCGGGCGGTAGCGTTCACCTGCACTGGCCCTTTCGCGGGCTTGCCCGCTCCCACAGGTGCAGCACAGCTTTCAGGCCCTGTGCGATCCCTGTGGGAGCGGGCAAGCCCGCGAAGAGGCCGGTACAGGCTACCGATCAATGATCAGGCCGGCACCATGGCAAACCCGACCCCGAAGCGGTTCCAGGCATTGATGGTGGCGATTGCCAGCGTCAGGTTGGCCACCTCGGCCGGCTCGAAGTGTTCCTGCAAGGCTTCATATTCCCCCTGCGGCGCGCCGTGCTCGGGCAGCCGGGTCAGGCTCTCCACCCAGGCCAGCGCAGCACGCTCGCGCGGGGTGAAGTAGGCGGTCTCCTGCCAGACGCACAAGGTCTGCAGGCGCGCCTCGGTCTCACCGGCCTTGCGCGCGTCGTTGGCGTGCAGGTTGACGCAGTAGGCGCAGCCATTGATCTGCGAGGCCCGCAGGCGCACCAGCTCCAGCAGGGAATTCTCCAGGCCGCTCTTGGCCAGGGCCTGCTCCAGGCCGACCATGGCTTTGTAGGCCTCGGGGGCGTGCTTGGCCCATTCGATACGGTTGTGCATGTTTATCTCCAGTATTCGAGGCTGGCATCGTCCCTGTAGGAGCAGCCTTGCGCTGCGAAAGCGCCCGTGCGGCCAGTGCCGATATGGCGCATGGCGCTTTCGCAGCGCAAGGCTGCTCCTACAGGGAAATGCGTTGCTGGTTGAAAGTGAGCTCATGGTAGCGCTGGCCCAGGGCCTCCCCGATAGCCAATCGCGCGTATGAGCGGGAGGCCAATCGCCATTTGGGTGGCCACTGACAGGCATCCAATCTCTTCATTTCTGCCAGGCCGCCCAAGGCCGGATAATGACCAGGTCTTGCAACAGGAGAACCGATTCATGTCCGAAGAACGCTACATGCGCGAAGCGCTCGACCTGGCCCGCGCCAACATCAAGGCCGGTGGCCGGCCCTTCGGCGCCGTGCTGGTGTACCAGGGGCAGGTGCTGGCACGTGCGGTCAACGAGATCCACAGCACTCAGGACCCGACCGCCCACGCCGAGATGCAGGCCATCCGCAAGGCCAGCCACGCCCTGGGCCAGGCGCGTCTGGATGGTGCCGAAATCTACGCCAGCGGCCACCCGTGCCCGATGTGCCTGGCGGCCATGCACCTGTGCGGCATCGAGCGGGCCTGGTTTGCCTACGACAACGCCGAGGGCGAACCCTATGGCTTGTCCACCGCGACGGTATACGCGCAGATGGCCCGCCCGCCCCAGCAGCAGAGCCTGCCGCTGCGCGCCCTGAAACCCAGCGGCGAAGCCGGTCTGTACCTTGAATGGAAACAGGCCAACGCACAATGAGAGCGGCATTGAACCTGTTGCTGGTCATGCTGCTGGCAGTGAACCTGCGGCCGATCCTGACCAGCATCGGCCCGTTGCTCGAACCCATGCGCGCCAGCACTGGCCTGGGTTACCAGCAGGCGGCCTTGCTGACGGCATTGCCGGTGCTGTGCATGGGCCTGGTGCCCTTGCTGCAACCCTGGTTGCGGCGCTGGATCAGCGAACATGGCGGCATGCTCGCTGGCTTGTCTGCCATCGCCCTGGCCTGCCTGTGGCGCCTGCAACTGGACAGCGCCTGGGCACTGATTGCCAGTGCGGTGGTCGCCGGCCTGGGCGTGGCGGTCGTGCAGGGCATGATGCCGGGGCTGGTCAACCGCTGGTTCCCCAGCCGCCTGGCGGGGGCGATGGGCCTGTATTCGGCAGCGCTGATGAGCGGCGGCGGCCTGGCCGCCGTGCTCGGGCCGCACATCAGTGGCTACTTCGGCCACTGGCAGGTCGGCCTGGGCGTGTGGGCGATCCCGGCGGTGCTGGCGGTGCTGGCCTGGGCCGTGCTGCGGCCACGCCAGCAAGCGCCGAGGCTGGCCGGTGCCGCCGGCGGTCATTGGTTCGGCACGCGCCGGGCCTGGTTGCTGGCGCTGTACTTCGGCTTGATCAACGGCGGCTACACCAGCATGGTGGCCTGGTTGCCGGCCTATCACATCGAGCATGGCGGCAGCGCCCAGGGCGGTGCCGACCTGGTGGGCCTGATGACCATCTTCCAGGTGGCTGGCGCACTGGGTCTGCCGCTGTTGCTGCGGCGCTGGGCAGACAGGCGCCCGGGCCTGTGGTTGGCCTTGGCGATCCAGCTGGTGGGATTCCTAGGCCTGCTGCTGGTACCCACGCTGGCTTCGGGGGTGTGGGTGGCGATGATCGGTTTCGGCCTGGGCGCCTGCTTCAGCCAGAGCCTGACGCTGACCCTGGAGCACCTGAAGACACCTGCCGAGGCTGGCAGCCTGGCGGCGTTCGTGCAGGGCATCGGCTTCATCATCACCGGCATCGTGCCGTACGTCACGGGCTGGTTGCGCGACATGAGTGGTGATTTCCAGGCTTCGTGGACGCTGCTGACCGTGACCGTGGTGGCAATGCTGCTGGTTACCGCGTGCTTCAACCCACGCGGTTATGCCGCGGCCATTGCCCGCCCGGTAGCGGCGGGCAAGGCCGCGCAGGTCAACTGAGGCGTTGCAGGGTGTCGCGCACCCGGTCCAGCGCCGGGTCGATGTCCAGCAGTTCGATGGCGCCGAAGCCCAGCAACAGCCCCGGGCGCACTGGCACTTGGCTGAAGAACGGCGCCAGCGAGTACAGGCCCACCTCCACCTTGCGTGCGAGGTTGGCCAGCAGCTCGACATCGACCCCAGGTTTGGCCAGGGCGCTGAGGTGGAACCCGGCGCTGGCGGGGATGGCGCTGAACCACGGTGCCAGGTCGCCGCCCAGCCGCGCGAGGATGCGTTCGCGACGGGCGCTGTAGACCTCGTGGCAACGGCGGATGTGCTTGTTCAGGTGGCCTTCGCCCAGAAACCGCGCCAGTGCCCACTGCAACAGGGTCGGGCTGTGCCAGTCGCTTAGATGCTTGGCCACGCAAGCGGCCTTCAACACGGCGGGCGGCAGTACGGCGTAGCCCAGGCGCAGCTCGGGCAGCAAGGTCTTGGAAAAGGTCCCCACATAGGCCACCAGGCCGTGGCGGTCGAGGCGCTGCAGTGCGTCCGCGGCTGGCCCGTGGTAGCGGAACTCGCAGTCGTAGTCGTCTTCGATGATCAACGCACCCAGCTCGGCGGCCCGTGCCAGCAGGGCGTGCCGGCGTGGCTCGCTCATTGGCATGCCCAGCGGGAACTGGTGCGAGGGCGTCACGTAGATCAGCCGGGTGCCGTCGGCGATCTGCTCCACGCACAGGCCTTCATCGTCCACCGGTACCGATTGCAGGCGCGCGCCCAGGGCCAGGAACAGTTGCCGCGCCGGCGGGTAGCCCGGGTCTTCCATGGCCACCTGGCAACCCGGCTCGACCAGTACCCGGGCGATCAGGTCCAGAGCCTGCTGTGCGCCGTTGCACACCAGCAGGTCGGCGGCGCTGCAGTGCACGCCGCGGGCGTAGGCGATGTGATGGGCAATGGCCTCGCGCAGCTCTGGCAGGCCCTGGGCGGGGAACTGTCGCTCGGGGTGGCGCTGGCTGCGGCGCAGGGCATAGTTCAGGCAGCTGCGCCATTGGTCGAACGGGAACTGCGCCTTGCTCGAGGCCCCGCCGATGAAGTCGTAACGCGAGGGCGCCTCGAGTTGACGTTGGCTCAGCACGGTGGCGCGCTGCTGCCAGCGCTCGAGCGACGCGGCAGCGGCCAGGGGAATGGCGCTCGACTCGTCGCTGCGCAGCGGCTGGCGCGGGGTGATGAAGGTACCCCGGCCGACCACGCCGCTCAGCAGGTTGTCGTAGGTCAGCCGCGAATAGGCCTCGGACACGGTCTTGCGCGACACACCCAACTGCTCTGCCAGCAGGCGGCTTGGCGGCAGTTGGGTACCGGCGGCCAGGTGGCCGCTGTCGATGCCGGCGCGCAGTTGCTGGTAAAGCTGGTCGGCCAGGCCTTTGCGGCCTTCCAGGCGAATGTGCAGTTCCATGGAGCGGTCCGGAGCGGGGAAGTGCTCAGGATAGCGGATTGGCCGAGGAAGGGCATGGGTCCGCTTTGCGGCCCATCGCGACACAAGGCCGCTCCCACAGGTACAGCGCTGCATTCAAAGTCTTTGATGTCCTGTGGGAGCGGCCTTGTGTCGCGATGGGGTGCAAAGCACCCCCAGAAAGCCAGCGCAAACTCAGATCCGGGCAGTGCTCACCGTGATGTAGCCCTTGTCCGCCAGCGCGATACGTATCACCGTCTCGTCCACCGGCGCCTTGCGGTTGCGCTTGATGCGCACGCCTTCCACCGCCGCCGCTTTCATATGCTCGGTAATGGCCCGCCCGTTCGGGTCGAAGAACAACTCGCTGGCCAGCAACTCTATACGCTCGATCAGTTGGCGGGAGCGTTCATCGGTAGCGCAGAAGAACATCACCCCCGACAGGTGCGGGTCGTCATCGGGGTTGTTCATGTCATGGGCCAGCAGTTCGCGCAGGGTGCTGCGCAGTTCGGCAGTGGGGCGGGCGTACAGGTGCATGCGGAACCTCCTCTGGATCGCTACTTGCGTCATCCAGTGCCGATCATGTTTTCCGAGGGCAGAGGCAACAAGTAGGACGCTTCCGAGCGCCGAATAGGAAATTTCTGAAGATGCCGGAATACCACCTGTTTTCATGCAGTGGGGGCCGCATAGCGGCCCCTGTCAGCTTCAGCGCCCGACCTCCTGCTTGAAGCGCAAGCGCCAGCCATGCAGTAACGGTTCGGTATAGCCACTGGGCTGCTGCCGCCCTTTGAACACCAGCTCCCGCGCAGCGCGGAAGGCATGCGATGCCTCGAAACCGGCGGCCATCGGCCGATAAGCCGGGTCCCCGGCATTCTGCTGGTCGACCACGCCGGCCATGCGTTGCAAGGTCGCTTCGACCTGCTCGGCATCGACCACCCCGTGGTGCAGCCAGTTGGCAATGTGCTGCGCCGAAATCCGCAGGGTTGCGCGGTCTTCCATCAGGCCCACGTCATGGATATCCGGTACCTTGGAGCAGCCGACCCCTTGCTCGACCCAGCGCACCACGTAACCGAGGATTCCCTGGCAGTTGTTGTCCAGTTCGGCCTGGATGTCGGCTGCGCTCCAGGGCCGCTCCGGGCTCACCGGGACACTGAGCAGACCCTGCAGCAATTCGGCGCGCTGGGCAGTCAGGTCAACCTGTTCCAGCGTTTGCTGCACGGCCGCCACATCCACCTGGTGGTAGTGCAGCGCATGCAGCGTCGCGGCTGTGGGCGAGGGCACCCAGGCGGTGTTGGCGCCGGCCCTGGGCTGGGCGACTTTCTGTTCGAGCATGGCCGCCATCAGGTCGGGCATGGCCCACATGCCCTTGCCGATCTGCGCCTTGCCGCGCAGGCCACAGGCCAGACCTACCAGCACGTTGCTGCGCTCGTAGGCCTGGATCCAGGTACTGCCTTTCATGTCACCCTTGCGCAGCATGGCACCGGCTTCCATGGCCGTATGCATCTCGTCTCCGGTGCGGTCGAGGAAGCCGGTATTGATGAACACCACCCGTGATGCGGCGCTGGCGATGCAGGCCTTGAGGTTGACACTGGTACGCCGCTCCTCGTCCATTATGCCCATCTTCAGTGTGTGTGCGGGCAGGCCCAACAGGGCTTCGACGCGGCCGAACAGCTGGTCGGCAAAGGCCACCTCGGCCGGCCCGTGCATCTTCGGCTTGACGATGTACAGGCTGCCCTCGCGGGAATTGCCACGGCGCTTGAGGTCATGCAGGCCGATCAGGCTGGTGACCACGGCATCGAGGATGCCTTCCGGGATTTCCCGGCCATCACGGTCGTGGACGGCCGGGTTGGTCATCAGGTGGCCGACGTTGCGGATGAACAGCAGCGAGCGGCCCGGCAGGGTCAGTGGCTGGCCGTCTGCGCCGTGGTAGTGGCGGTCTTCGGCCAGGGTGCGTTCGAAGGTTCTGCCGCCCTTGCTGACCTGTTCGCTGAGGTCGCCCTTCATCAGGCCCAGCCAGTTGCGGTAGACGTTGACCTTGTCGTCGGCATCCACGGCGGCTACCGAGTCTTCGCAGTCGATGATGGTGGTGAGCGCGGCCTCCAGCAGGATGTCCTTGACCCCGGCCGGATCCTGCTGGCCGATGGCGTGGGCCGGGTCGACCTGGATTTCGAAATGCAGTTGGTGGTGCTGCAACAGGATCGCTGTTGGCGTGTTCGGCTCACCCTGGTAGCCACGCAGTTGCGCGGGCTGCCTGAGGCCGACCTGGCGGCCATCGGCCAGGGTTACCTGCAGCGTGCCCTGGTTGATCGCGTAGGCCGTGGCGTCGTTGTGCGACGCACTGTCGAGCGGGGCAGCGGTATCGAGGAACTGCCTGCCATAGGCGATCACCTTGGCACCGCGTCGCGGGTTGTAGCCCCGGCCACGTTCGGCGCCATCGGTTTCGGCGATGGCATCGGTGCCGTACAGGGCATCGTACAGCGAGCCCCAGCGGGCGTTGGCGGCGTTGAGGGCGTAGCGGGCGTTGCTTAGTGGCACCACCAGTTGCGGGCCGGCCTGCACGGCGATCTCGCGGTCGACGTTGCGGGTGCTGACCTGCACGCTTGCCGGGGGCTCGACCAGGTAGCCGATGCCTTGCAGGAAGTGCTGGTAGGCGGCCATGTCACGGATCGGGCCGGGGTGCTGGCGGTGCCAGTTGTCCAGTTCTGCTTGCAGGCGCTCGCGTTCGGCGAGCAGGGCGCGGTTTTGCGGTGCGAGGTCGTGGACCAGGGTGCTGAAGCCTTGCCAGAAGGCGTGGGCTTCGATGCCGGTGCCGGGGAGCACTTCGTCTTCGATGAAGCGCTGCAGGGTGGGGGCGATCTGGAGTGAATGGTTTGGCATTGTCTGTTCGCTCGATGTTCAGGCTTCTGGAAAGTTTTTTCTTGTACCGGCCTCTTCGCGGGCTTGCCCGCTCCCGCAGGTACTGCACAGGTTTCAGGTCTTGTGAAGGCCCTGTGGGAGCGGGCAAGCCCGCGAAGAGGCCGGCACAGGATTCAGAGGGCAGCCGCCCCGGCCTTGGCCACCTGGGCATCCTGTTCGGCCTTGACCCCGGACACGCCGATCGCCCCCACCACCTGCCCATCCACCCGCAGCGGCACGCCGCCTTCCAGGCTGGTCAGCAGCGGCGCGGTGACGAAAGCGGTACGGCCACCATTGACCATCTCCTCGTAGTCCCGCGTCTCCTTGCGCCCCAGCGCGGCCGTGCGGGCCTTTTCCATCGCGATGTAGGCGCTGGCCGGCGCGCAGCCGTCCAGGCGCTCCAGGGCCAGCGGGTGGCCCCCGTCGTCGACCACGGCAATGGTCACGTTCCATTGTTGCGCCTGAGCTTGCTGACGGGCGGCGGTGAGCACGCGAGTGACTTCGGCCTGGCCGATCACGGATTTGCTATGCATGGTGGTTCTCCGGGTTCAAGGCTGCTTCGACGATTTCGATCCAGTGCCGCACCGGTGTGCGCCCGGCCCCGTCGAGGTGGGCCTGGCAGCCGATATTGGCGGTGGCGATGACTTGCGGTTTGCCGCTTTCCAGGGCGTTGAGGCGGTTGTCGCGCAGTTGTAGCGACAGCTCGGGCTGGGTCAGCGAATAGGTGCCGGCCGAGCCGCAACACAGGTGGCCGTCCGGTACCGGAGTCAAGGTGAAGCCCAGGCGTGTCAGCAGTGCCTCCACCACACCCCCCAGCTTCAGCGCGTGCTGCAGGGTGCATGGGCAATGGAAGGCCAGGCGCTGTTCGGCGCACAGCCCCAGTTGCTCAATCGGCTCGTCACGCAGCACCTCCACCAGGTCGCGGGACAGGGCGCTGACCCGTGCGGCCTTGGCGGCGTAGCGCGGGTCTTTTTCCAGCAGATGGCCGTAGTCACGCACGAACGCGCCGCAGCCGCTGGCGGTTTGCACGATGGCCTCGGCGCCGGCTTCGATGGCTGGCCACCAGGCATCGATATTGCGACGCGCCCGTTGCAGGCCTTGCTCCTGGGCATTGAGGTGATAGTCCACCGCGCCACAGCAGCCGGCCTGCTGGATCGGCACCACGCTAATGCCCAGGCGGTCCAGCAGGCGTGCGGCGGCGGCATTGGTGTTGGGCGACAGGGCTGGTTGCACGCAGCCTTCCAGCATCAGTACCCGCCGCGCATGGCGCGGTGCGGGGCGGTGGCCGGGGGCGGTGACCCGCGCCGGCAGCTTGCGCTTGAGCGTGGCCGGTAGCAGCGGGCGCAAAGCCTGGCCGCTACGGGTCAGTGCCTTGAACAGCGCCGGGCGTGGCACCACTGCACGCAGGCCCTGGCGCAGCAGGCGCTGGCCGAGCGGGCGTGGCACCTGTTGATCGACCACGGCGCGGCCGATGTCCAGCAGGTCGTGGTACTTCACCCCGGAAGGGCAGGTGGTTTCACAGTTGCGGCAGGTCAGGCAGCGATCCAGGTGCAACTGGGTGCTGGCAGTGATCGGCGCGCCTTCGAGCACTTGCTTGATCAGGTAGATGCGCCCGCGTGGGCCGTCCAGCTCATCGCCCAGCAGCTGGTAGGTGGGGCACGTGGCGGTGCAGAAACCACAGTGCACGCAGGAGCGCAGGATGCTTTCGGCCTCGTCGGCGCGGGCCAGGTGCCGGGCGGTTTCGCTCAGGTTGGTTTGCATGGTCTGGCCTCACAGGTCCGGGTACAGGCGGCCGGGGTTGAACACCCTTTGGGGGTCGAGTTGCTGCTTGAGTGCGCGGTGGTAGCGCATCAGCGCTGTGGGCAGCGGTGGGCTGCTGGCAGGGCCAGGGGCATGGCAGGTGGCGTGGCCGCCGACCTTGGCAACCTGATCGCGGATGTGCTGCGCCAGCGCCGTGGACTTGAGCCAGCGCTGCGCACCACCCCAGTCGATCAGCTGCTGGCCAGGCAGCTCCAGCTCGCCGGTGACGATGGGCACGGACAAGCGCCACAGCGGCGCGGGGCCGGCAAAGAACGCCAGGCGCTGCTCGCGCAGGTCGCTCCAGAAGCGGCTGTCCAATGCCTCGCCGCCCAGGCGCTGGCGTGCCGACTGGACCGAGCCTTCGCCGCCTTCCAGGCGCAGGTACAGCGCGTCGCCGTCATGGCAGGCCGCGCTGATCGGCAGCGGCTGCTGGCCCCATTCAGCCAGCTCCGCCAGTGCCTGGTGGCGGCCCATCGGCAGGCGCAGGCTGAGGCACTGGCGCGGGCGTGGCAACACTTTCAGCGACACCTCGGTCAGCAACCCGAGGCAACCGAAGCTGCCCGCCATCAGCCGCGACACGTCGTAGCCGGCAACGTTCTTCATCACTTCGCCACCAAAGCGCAACAGCTTGCCGTGGCCGGTGATCACCCGCGTGCCCAGCACATAGTCGCGCACCGACCCGGCCCACGGCCGCCTGGGGCCGGACAAACCGGCCGCGACCATGCCACCCAGGGTGGCTTCTGGGCCCAGGTGCGGTGGTTCGCAGGGCAGCATCTGGCCAGCTTCGTGCAGCGCCGCCTCGATCTCGCGCAGCGGCGTGCCGGCGCGGGCAGTCAGCACCAGTTCGGTCGGGTCGTAGCTGACGATGCCACGGTGGCTGCGGGTGTCGAGCACCTCGCCAGCCACCGGGCAGCCGAGCATGGCCTTGCTGTTGCCACCCTGGATACGCAGCGGCGTGGCCTGGTTCAGCGCCTGGTTGACCTGCTCCAGCAGGGCCTGGCTGTTGTCGCGGTCCATGCTCATCAGAAACGCTCCAGTTCGGGGAAGGGCAACTGCCCATGGTGCACGTGCATGGCGCCGAATTCGGCGCAGCGGTGCAGGGTGGGGATGTTCTTGCCGGGGTTGAGCAGGCCCTGTGGATCGAAAGCGGCCTTGACCGCATGGAACAGGGTGATTTCGTCGCTGTTGAACTGCGCGCACATCTGGTTGATCTTCTCGCGCCCCACACCGTGTTCGCCGGTGATGCTGCCGCCCACGGCCACGCACAGTTCGAGGATCTTGCCGCCAATGGCTTCGGCACGTTCCAGCTCGCCTGGCAGGTTGGCATCGAACAGGATCAGCGGGTGCATGTTGCCGTCGCCGGCATGGAACACGTTGGCCACGCGCAGGCCGTATTCGCCTGACAGTTCGCTGATGCCCTTGAGTACCCGTGGCAGTTCGCGGCGCGGGATGGTGCCGTCCATGCAGTAGTAGTCCGGGGAGATGCGCCCCACCGCCGGGAAGGCGTTCTTGCGCCCGGCCCAGAAGCGCACGCGCTCGGCCTCGTCGCAGGCCAGCCGCACATCACGCGCGCCGGCCTGGGCCAGCACGGCGGCGACCCGTTCGCAGTCGTCGTGCACATCGGCCTCGACGCCATCCAGCTCGCACAGCAGGATCGCCGCCGCGTCCACCGGGTAGCCAGCATGGATGAAGTCCTCGGCCGCGCGGATCGCCAGGTTGTCCATCATCTCCAGGCCGCCGGGGATGATCCCGGCAGCGATGATCTCGGCCACTGCCCGGCCGGCGTCCTCGACGCTGTCGAAGCTGGCCAGCAGCACCCGCGCGACCTGGGGCTTGGGCAGCAGCTTGACGGTGACTTCAGTGACGATGCCGAGCATGCCTTCGGAGCCAGTGAACAGTGCCAGCAGGTCGAAACCTGGGCTGTCCAGGGCATCGCTGCCAAGGGTCAGGCGTTCGCCCTCGACTGTGAGGATTTCCACCTTGAGCAGGTTGTGCACGGTCAGGCCGTACTTGAGGCAGTGCACGCCACCGGCGTTCTCGGCGACATTGCCGCCGATGGAGCAGGCGATTTGCGAGGACGGGTCCGGCGCGTAGTACAGGCCGTGGGGCGCGGCCGCCTGGGAGATGGCAAGGTTGCGCACGCCGGGCTGCACACGGGCGAAGCGGCCCTGCGGGCTGACTTCGAGTATGCGGTTGAACCGTGCCATCACCAGCAGGATGCCTTTGGCCAGTGGCAAAGCGCCGCCCGACAGGCCGGTACCAGCGCCGCGTGCCACCACCGGCACGCCCCGCTGGTGGCAGAGCTTGAGCAACGTCTGCACCTGCTCCAGGCGCTCGGGCAGCACCACCAGCATTGGCACCGTGCGGTAGGCCGAGAGGCCGTCGCATTCATAGGGCTTGAGGTCTTCCTCGCGGTGCAGGATCTCGAGGTCGGGCAAGGCAGCGCGCAGCGCTTGCAGCAGCGCCGCCCGGTTCACATCGGGCAGCGCGCCATCGACGCGTTCGTCGTACAGGATATTCATCGGCTCACTCGGCAACGGTTTTGTTGTTGTTGGCAAAGCGCTCACCCTTGCAGCCTGCGCGTGGCCACGGCAGGGGTCGAGTACGGGTTGAACTGGTCCTACCAGTTTTTGCCGTGAGTACTGGTTATTGATGGCTTTGCCCGGCTAGATTGAGGCAAGTGGTCTAAGTGGTCCTACCAGCAGGAGGGTACGCAGTGGGTACTGAAGGCAAGGCCAAGGTTGCCGACCAGGTGGCCGAACGGGTCGAGCGGCTGATCGTCGAAGGCGTGCTCAAGGTGGGCCAGGCCCTGCCGTCGGAGCGGCGCCTGGTGGACAAGCTGGGGTGCTCGCGCTCGGCGCTGCGCGAAGGCCTGCGCATCCTGCGCGGGCGCGGCATCATCGACACCGAGCAGGGGCGCGGTTCGTTCGTTGCCGACCTGACGGGCCATGCGGGCGCCACGCCTTTGATGCACCTGTTCGGCTCGCAGCCGCGCACGCTGTTCGACCTGCTGGAAGTGCGGGCGTTGCTGGAGGCCGAATCGGCGCGCCTGGCGGCGTTGCGGGCTACCGAGGTCGACCGTTTGCTGATCCGCCGGCGTTATGAAGAAATGTTGGCTGCGCACGAAGCCCCGGAAGCGATCGATGCCCGTGAACATGCCCGCCGCGACCATGCCTTTCACCGGGCGATCAGCGAGGCGTCGCACAACCCGGTGCTGGTGCATACCTTGCAATCGCTCAGTGACCTGACCTTGAGCACGGTGTTCGCCTCGGTCAACAACCTGTATTGCCGGCCGGCGCAGAAGCGCCAGATCGACCGCCAGCATGCGCGGCTGTATCACGCGGTGATGGAGCAGTTGCCCGAGCAGGCGCAGCGCGCGGCGCGCGAACACATCAACGGGATCCGCGACAGCTTGCGGGAGATCGAGCAGGAGGAGCAGCGCCTGGTAAGGGCTACCATGCGCATGGATGGCTGGGGTTGATGGCTGGGGTTGAAGTTTCGCCCGTGCCGGCCCTTTCGCGGGTAAACCCGCTCCCACAGGGGACCGCACTGGGTTTGAAGTCGGTGCGGTTCCTGTGGAAGCGGGTTTACCCGCGAAGAGGCCGGTGCAGGATTACCTCAATCAATGATCGGCTATGCGGTCATCCTGCGAGAGGAGGGCCCGGGCCAGCTCTTCATCATTGGCCTGCAGGCCTGGGTTGTCCTTGCGGGCTTGTTCCAGCGCCGACTCCACATAGGCGCCACGGATTGCACCACCGCTGGCGACGTAGGCCGAAAGCTCGTCACGCGCCGGGATGATCCGTTTGTCGTCCTTGAAGGTCGAGTAAAGCGAGGCGGAAACACCGGCCGAGGTTGCGACGTCGCCTGCGTCGACGTCAGCCAGGGCAGCACCGGCAGGCAGCAGGAGCAGCAGCGCAGGGGCGAGGAGTAGGTGGCGCATGGTGTGTTCTCCAGTAGCATGAAGCCCAAGTAATTGAACCACTCAGTGTTTAAGAAAGCGCAGGTGGGGTGGTAGTTCCCTTGTTCAACGCTGGAGATTGCCGGGGCTGCTGCACAGCCCATCGCCGGCAAGCCAGCTCCAACTGGGACCATTGACCCTGGCGGGCCAGGCGTGATCTGCTCGGGCTGATGGCCCAATCATTCAATGGATACTGAAGGTTCTCACCCATGCCCGACTACAAGCTGCATTGTTTCGCCGAATCCGGTAACGCCTACAAGGCTGCCCTGATGCTTGAGCTCACAGGCCTGGACTGGCAGCCGGTGTTCGTCGATTTCTTCAATGGCCAGACTCGCGAACAAGCCTGGCGCGACGAAGTGAACGAGCAGGGCGAGGTGCCGGTGTTGGAGCACGCCGGCAAATCCTTCACCCAGTCTGCGCTGATCCTTGACTACCTTGCGGAGAAAACCGGGCAGTTCGGCCCCCGCGACGAATACGAAAAGCGCGAGATCTGGCGCTGGATGCTGTTCGACAACCACAAGTTCACCAGTTACTACGCGGCGCTGCGTTTTCTTTTCTGCCTGAAGAAAACCGGTGAAACGGACGTGACCCGGTTCCTGCGTGAACGTGCCATGGCAGCCTACCGTATTGTCGACGCGCACCTGGCGAAGACGCCGTTCATGGTCGGTGGCCGGTTGACTATCGCTGACCTGTCGTTGGCCGGGTATGTGTTCATGCCTGAGGACACTGGCATTGTGTTGGCGCAGTTCACCCACATCGAGGCATGGAAGGCGCGAATCCAGACGTTGCCAGGGTGGAAGCACCCGTATGAGCTGATGCCCCGCGCGGCATCCTGAGCAATCCGGCTCGCCAGGCCATGGTGCAGTGGCCTCTGGCGAGCAAGCCATTCTGATGACCGGTCGGTGACAAGCGCAGCGGCGTGGCTACGCTCAAAAAATCAAGAAACATCCTGAAATATTTGGCCGGCAAGGCCCTGAAGGATCTCGTTCACCGCTACAGATGGAAGGCCGCACTGGCTAGCAAGTCGCCCCATGGGGGCCGGAAATCACAGGGTGCGTAATGCAACCCGGTGTTACTCCAAGCGGAGGCTCATGATGCTCAGGAAATGCTTGTTGGCTTTGGCTATCGGTGCAGTATTGTCGGCTTCGGCCGTGTTGGTGCCTGACTCCTTTGGCGTTACCTCCAGCGCGTACGCGAAGGATGGTGGCGGTGGCGGTGGTCACGGTGGCGGTGGAGGAGGCAGTGGCGGTGGCGGTGGCCATGGCGGCGGAGGTGGTGGCGGTGGTGGCCATGGTGGCGGCGGAGGCGGTGGTCATGGCGGTGGAGGTGGTGGTAGCGGCGGCGGTGGCTCGGGTGGTGGCCACGGCGGCAGTGGCAGCGGGCACAGTGGCGATGGTGGAGGGCATGGTGGCCCGGGTCATGATGGCCGCGGGCGCAATGGTGCTGATGATGGTGCCGACCACGAGGCCAACCACGAAGCAAATCATGAAGCCAACCATGAGGCGAATCACGAAGCGAATCACGACGTGGGCGAGCCCCACGGTGTAGGGCATGGCGCTGATGATGGGGCTGACCATGATGTTGGGGATGATCGCGGAGGCGACCAGAACTAGCAGTTTGGGTGCCTGTGCCGGCCTCTTCGCGGGCACGCCCGCTCCCACAGGTATCGCGCCGCTTTCAAGGTTGGCGCAGCACCTGTGGGAGCGGGCGTGCCCGCGAAGAGGCCCGAACAGGCCATACACCATTCAGATCGACAACCGCACCACCCGGTTATCCAGCACCTGCTGCTCCTGCCCCCGCCGCTTGTTCACCACCAACTCACCGATCGCAATCAGCCGGGTGCGGGTGATGTTGCGCGACAAACCCAGCAACTGCGCGGTATGCACCTGGTTGTAATGGCAGAACCGATACGCCGACCGCAGCAGGGTATTTTCCACCTTTTCGTACAGGTCACCCGACTGCTCTTCGAACAAGCGGCTGAACGCCCGCTGCAGCAGATCCTCCACACCATTGCCCGCCGGCTCTTCCTCCTGCCGTTCGATACGCAGGTTGGACAAGCGCAGGTCCTGCGCCTGCACCGTGCCGTCGCCGCAGGTCAGCAAGCTGTGGTGAATCACGTTCTCCAACTCGCGGATGTTGCCCGGCCAACTGTATTCCACCAGTTTGGCCTGGGCCTTGGCGCTCAGTTCCACCGGCCCGTAGCCCAGCCGGTCGCTGTAGCTGCGGATGAAGTGCCGGGCCAAGGGCAGGATGTCGCCAGGGCGGTCGCGCAATGGGTGCAACTGCAAGGTCACCACGTTCAGCCGGTAGTACAGGTCTTCGCGAAAATGCCCGGCGTTAATGGCCTTTTCCAGCTGCACATTGGTCGCCGCCAGTACCCGCACATTGATCGGGATGCTCTTGCGCGACCCCAGCCGCACCACTTCGCGCTCCTGCAGCACGCGCAGCAGCTTGACCTGGATCGGCAACGGCAGGTCGCCGATTTCGTCGAGGAACAGCGTGCCGCCGTTGGCTTCCTCGAACCAGCCGGCCTTGGCCGCCAGGGCACCGGTGAAGGCGCCTTTTTCATGGCCGAACAGCTCCGCCTCGACCAGCGATTCGGAGAAGGCACCGCAGTTGACAGCGACGAACGGGCCGTTGCGCCGGCCACTGAGGTTGTGGATGTGGCGTGCGACCAGCTCCTTGCCCGTGCCGGTTTCGCCGATGATCAGCACGCTGGCCTCGCTGGGGGCGACCTGTTGCAGGTGGGCAAGCAGCGCCTGCGACCTGGGGTCTTCGAAAACCTGTGCGGTGGCCCGGATCGAGGTGGCCAGTGTCGGGGACGGGGGGAGGGTCAGCAGTTGCATGGGCAATCCTCAGGAATAGAAGGATGGGGCAGGGCGCTTGTCGTTGAGGGCCCACTCGCCGAGTTCGTGGATGCGGTAGTCCACCGGGTCGTGCAGGGTTTGCGTGCGCAGGTTGCGCCAGTGCCGGTCGAAACGTAGCGAGGCATGGGTGGCGCGGGCGCCGGTGACCTCGAACAGGCGGTTACAGATGTCCAGGCCATGGCGGCTGGCGGCAACCTTGGCGGTGCCGATGGCCAGGGCCAGGTCGCCGCGCTCTTGCGCCGTGAGGGCGTGCTCCCTGGCCCAGGCGGCATCGAGCTGGCGTGCGGCCCGTTCGATCAGCAGGCGCACGCTCTCCAGGCCGACCCAGAACTCGCCGTAATGGCGCAGCACGTAGGGGTCTTCGGCGCTGCTGGCGGCGCTTGAGCGGAACCACGGCCGGCTTTCCTTGAGCGTGTACTGGCGGGCCTCCTCGAACGCCCCCTCGGCGATGCCGAGGAACAGGTTGGCGAAGTGCAACTGGGCAATCAGCGGGCGCAGGGCGGCGAACGGCGTGCTCAGGGGGCCAGGGTCGAGCAGCAGTTCGTTGTGCTCCACCCGTACCCGCTCGAACGTGGCGCTGCCGCTGTCGGTCTGGCGCTGGCCGATGTTGTTCCAGTCGCTGTGCAGGCTGATGCCGGTGCGGCCACTCGGGATGGCGGCAATCAGCAGCTTGCCGCCTGCACGTTCGTCCACCGCCGAGGCGATGAGCATTTCCGAGTCGCTGGCGCCGGAGCAGAAGCTTTTCTTGCCAGAAAACTCGCACCAGCCATCGAAGTGCTTGACCACGGTGCGTGTGTCCAGCGGGTTCAGGGCATTGCCCCAGAACCACTGCTTGCGGGCGGTCTGCTCGAACCACGGTTGCCATTGGTCAGGGCGCGAGAACAGGCGCACGGTGGCCAGCATCAGGTGATGGAAGCCGAACACGTGGGCGATGGAGCTGTCGACCCGGGCGAACTCGCGCACCACCGCGAAGGTGTCATGCCAGCTGGCGCCCTGGCCGCCGAAGGCCTGCGGGATCACCAGCGACAGCAGGCCGCTGTCACGCAGGGCATCGCGCTCGGCTTTTGGCGTGCCGCCACGCTCGTCGCGTTCGACGGCGGTCTGGGCAAACTGCCCGGCCAGTTCGCGGGCGATGATCAGGGCAGGGCGCTGGGCGGTATTCACAGGTGCATTCATGGCCGCTCCTCAGGCGCTCTTGCGCAGCGCATGATGAGCGCCGAACAGCGGCACGGCGCGCTCTGCGGCCAGGCGGATGCGGGCGGCAAGGGCTGCGCTGGACACCCGGTAGTCGGCCATTTCCGCCTGGCTGGCGAACACGCCGATGGGCAGCGTCAGGGCTTGCAGGAAGCTGAACAGTGGGCGCAGCTGGTGGTCGAGCACCAGCGCGTGGCGCTCGCTGCCGCCGGTGGCGGCGAGCAGCACCGGGGTGTCGACCAGGGCGTCCTGGCCGATCAGGTCGAACAGGTGCTTGAAGTGGCCGGTGAAGCTGCCGCGGTACACCGGCGTTGTCACCACCAGCAGGTCGGCTTTTTCCACCAGGCGCAGTTGCTGCTCGACGGCCTCGGGCAGTTCGCTGCGCCACAGGGCGCTGCCCAGCGGGCGGGCGATCTCGCCCAGTTCGATCAGGTGCGGCTTGATGTGCAGGTGCAGGGCCAGTTCGGCGAGGATCGCCTCGGTCAGGGCCAGGGTGCGCGATGGGCGGGCAGTGCCGCCGGACAGGGCTACGACGTTCAGTGGGGTGCTCATGGGCAGGTCTCCGGTGCTGGTTGAGCGGGGGACTTTGCTTGAGCAATCGTCGTGCCGAGTATGAATGTTCTTTTATTTCAACAGGTTAGCGCATTTATGATGCTTGCGGCGCTGTTGCCGTGTGGGCGTTGCCTGTTGATCGTGTGTTGCGCTGCAGACAGTTGGCCGGGTGTTGGCGGCTGTGCAGTTGGGGGATTTATAGAGGATTACGGAATGATGAAAAAGGAATAAGATTTTATATTCTTATTCCCTATTTTGATTTTGATGTGCTGGGGCCGCTTCGCGCCCCATCGCGACACAAGGCCGCTCCCACAGGATTTGCGCTGCCTGTGACGCAACACTGAACTTGTGGGAGCGGCCTTGCGTCGCGAAAGGGCTGCGAAGCGGCCCCAGAAGTCTCAAGTGTGCGGCACGCTGCGAGGCACTACCCCACCCGCATACTGCGGCTTCAGATGCCCCTGCTCATCCAGCAGATAGGCATCCATCACCTCCCGCACCACCGGCCCTGCCACCCGCCCGCCGGCTTCACCGTTCTCGATCATCACCGCCACCACCACACTCGGGTGATCAGCTGGGGCAAAGCCGACGAACAGGGCATTGTCGCGGTGCCGCTCCAGGGTCTTGTCGCGGTTGTAGCGTTCGCCCTGCTTGATCGCCACCACCTGCGCGGTGCCGCTCTTGCCGGCAATCCGGTATTGCGCACCGGCCGCGGCCGCGCGGGCGATGCCGCGCGGGTCGTGCATGACCATCTGCATGCCCTGGCTGACCTGGTCCCAGGCGTGTCTGTCGTGCAGCACGATATTGGGCATCGGGTTGGGGTCTACCGGCGCATCGCCACCCACGGTCATGGCCAGGTGCGGGCGGTGCCACACGCCCTTGCTCGCCAGCAGGCTGGTGGCCTGGGCCAGCTGCAGTGGGGTGACCTGCATGTAACCCTGGCCGATGCCCAGGATCAGCGTCTCGCCCGGGAACCAGGCCTGGCGCCGTGTGGCGCGCTTCCACTCGGCCGACGGCATCAGCCCGGACGCCTCCTCGAACATGTCCAGCGACACCTTCTGGCCCAGGCCGAACTCGGCCATGTAGTCGTGCAGGCGGTCGATGCCCAGCTTGTGCGCCAGGTCGTAGAAGTAGGTGTCGTTGGAACGCATGATGGCAGTGTACATATCCACCCAGCCATCGCCGCTGCGGTTCCAGTTGCGGTACTTATGGTCGTAGTTGGGCAGCTCGTAGTAGCCTGGGTCGAACACCCGGCTGCCCGGGGTGATCACGCCACTGTCGAGGCCGGCGATGGCCACCTCCGGCTTCACCGTCGAACCGGGGGCATACAGGCCGCGCAGCACGCGGTTGAACAGCGGGCGGTCGATGGAATCGCGCAGGGCGGCGTACTGTTTGAAGCTGATGCCCTTGACGAACAGGTTGGGGTCGAAGCTGGGGTTGCTGACCATCGCCAGCACGTCGCCATTGGCCGGGTCGAGCACCACCACCGAGCCGCGGCGGTCGCCCAAGGCCTTTTCCGCGGCCAGTTGCAGGTGGGCGTCCAGGGTCAGGACGATGTCCTGGCCCGGGGTCGGGGCCTTGTGGTTGAGCACACGCATCACCCGGCCCTGGGCGTTGGTCTCGACCTCCTCGTAGCCCACGTGGCCATGCAGCTGGCTTTCGTAGAAGTGCTCGATACCGGTCTTGCCGATCGACTGGGTGCCCCGGTATTCGGTGCTGTCGAGGGTCTTGGCCTCTTTCTCGTTGATGCGCCCCACATAGCCCACCGAGTGGGCGAAATGCTCGGCCAGCGGGTACTCGCGGATGAACTGTGGTTCCACCTCCAGGCCTGGCAGGCGGAACTGGTTCACCGCCACCAGGGCGATCTGCTCTTCGCTCAGGCCGACCATCAGGGTCACCGGTTCGAACGGCTTGCGGCCACGGCGCAGGTCCTTGTCGAACTGCTTGCGGTCGTCGTCGGTCAGGCTCAGCACCTGGGCCAGGGTATCGAGCACCTTGGCCGTGTCGCCGCCAGCCCGCTCGCGGGTCATGGTCAGGTCGAAGCTGGGCTTGTTGTCGGCCAGCACCACGCCGTTGCGGTCGTAGATCAGCCCGCGCTCGGGGGCGATGGGCAGCACGTGCACGCGGTTGTTTTCCGATACGGCGGTCTGCTGGTCGTGTTGCAGCACCTGCAGCACATAGAGCCGGCCCACCAGCACGGCGACCAGGCTGAAGACCAGGGCGGCGCAGGCCAGAAGCCGGCGGTTGACCAGGTGCTTTTCCTTTTCGTGGTCCTTGAGGGGGATCGGTTGCGGCATCAGGGGCTCTTTTCTACGGGGTCGCCTTGGCCGTGCGGGCGCACGAATGGGCGGGGGATGCTACGCAACCCGCTATGCCGCCTCAAGGCGAGTGCCGTCGGACGATAGCGTGGCATCGGCTGTGAGCCCCGTGATCAGGGCGCTGGCGGGCTATATGAAGATTTGTTCATGGCTGACCGTTCGTGAAGGTTTAAGGGAGATTTTTGGCGCTTTTATGGATCCATAAATTTTGTTTGTTCGATAATCGAACATTAATTATTGGTTCGTTTGATCTAATAAAATATTGAAAATCATATATTTATGTTGATTATGTCGAGCATGTAGTGGCGTTTTGCTAAGAGAAACCCTGTTTTCTTGTGTGCGCACTGATTGTTTATGGATCCATTATCTGGTTGATTAGCGCCTGGCAACGGCCAGAAACCTCCGGCCGTATGCAACAACAATTACAAAAAAAGGGCCCAGTCATGAATGGCTTTTCAAGGGTGTGGAGCCGCCAAGGTTCCTTGCGCTTTGCCTGCACGTGCGCATCTCTTCTCTCACCTGTGAACCGGCAGGTGAGCCCATGAATCCCGACCTCAAGCAACGCCTGGACGCCGAACCGATGGGGCGCTTCCAGTGCCTGGCCATTGGTATCTGCATCATTCTCAACATGATCGACGGCTTCGACGTATTGGTCATGGCCTTTACTGCTGCCTCGGTGTCTGCTGAGTGGAGCCTGAACGGGGCGCAAGTGGGGTTGCTGCTCAGCGCCGGCCTGTTCGGCATGGCGGCGGGGTCGCTGTTCATCGCGCCATGGGCCGATCGCCTTGGTCGTCGCCCGCTGATCCTGTTGTGCCTGGCGCTGTCCGGTATTGGCATGTTGCTCTCGTCGCTGAGCCAAAGCTCGCTGCAACTGGCAATGTTGCGTGGACTGACCGGTTTGGGGATCGGCGGCATCCTGGCCAGTAGCAATGTGATTGCCAGCGAGTACGCCAGCAAGCGCTGGCGTGGCCTGGCGGTCAGCCTGCAGTCCACCGGCTATGCGCTGGGCGCGACCTTGGGCGGTTTGCTGGCGGTATGGCTGCTGGGGCACTGGGGCTGGCGCTCGGTGTTCCTGTTCGGCGGTATCGTCACCGTCCTGGTGATTCCGCTGGTGCTGTTGTGGTTGCCGGAGTCATTGGACTTCCTGCTGGCACGCCGGCCAGCCAATGCCCTGGCGCGGGTCAACCGCCTGGCGGCGCGCCTCGGCCAGCCGACACTGGAGCAACTGCCAGCACTGGCGGTAAGGGAGCAGGGCGCAGCCAGCGGTTTCAAGCAGCTGCTGACACCGGTCATGCGTCGTACCACGCTGGTGATCTGGTTGTTGTTCTTCCTGGTCATGTTCGGCTTCTACTTCGTCATGAGTTGGACGCCGAAGCTGCTGGTGGCCGCCGGGCTGTCGGCCGAGCAGGGCATTACTGGCGGGGTACTGTTGAGCGTTGGCGGTATCCTCGGTGCGGCGCTGATAGGCGGCCTGGCCTCGCGCTGGCCACTGACCCGCGTGCTTGCGCTTTTCATGCTCATCACCGCAGCGCTGCTGGTGCTGTTCGTGACCAATAGCGCCTCGGTCAGCGCGGCGTTGGTATTGGGGTTGTTGATCGGGTTGTTCTCCAACGGCTGCGTGGCCGGGCTGTATGCCTTGTCGCCCGTGGTCTATGGCGCTTCGGTGCGCGCCACTGGTGTGGGCTGGGGCATCGGCATCGGTCGCATGGGCGCGATCCTGTCGCCGACCGTGGCTGGTGTGCTGCTCGATGGCGGCTGGCAACCGTTGCACCTGTACGGGGTATTCGCCAGCGTATTCGTGCTGGCCGCAGGTTGCCTGCTGTTGCTGCGCAGCGGAACCAGGCCGACGCCAGGCTTGGCTAGCGATGCACTGAGCCACTGAGCCACTGAGTACTGCCCGGTCAGGTCGGGCACCTGAATGCAGCTTGTCGCCCTGTGCTCACGCCGGCACGGGGTGGTCGGCTGCGCCTACGAAAAGCGGAGAACAATAATAATGATGCACATGACTTGCACACTGACCCGTTCGGCCCTGGCGGTTTCGCTGGCGCTGGGCCTGGGGTTGCCGGCCTGGGCCGAGGAAGGGGGGGCTTCGAGGATGCCAAGGCCGGGTTGACAATGCGCAACTACTATTTCAATCGTGATTTTCGCGACCCAGGGGCGGCCAAGAGCAAGGTTGAAGAGTGGGCCCAAGGCTTCATCTTCAAGTTCAGTTCAGGCTACACCCCAGGATTGATCGGTTTGGGCCTGGACGGCATCGGCATGTTCGGCGTGAAGCTGGACAGTGGCCGCGGTACCAGCGGCTCCGAACTGCTGCCGGTGCATGATGAGGGGCGCGCGGCTGACGACTATGGGCGCGCCGGGCTGGCGGCGAAGCTGCGCATTTCGGCCACCGAGTTGAAGGTAGGTGAACTGCTGCCGGACATTCCATTGCTGCGCTACGACGATGGCCGCCTGTTGCCGCAGACCTTCCGCGGCGCAATGTTCGACTCACGCGAAATCGAAGGCCTGAGCTTGCAGGCTGGCCAGTACCGTGAGGTTAGCCTGCGCAACTCGTCGGACATGCAGGACCTTTCTGCCTGGGCTGCGCCAGGGGTGACTGCGGACGGTTTCAACTATGCCGGTGCCGAGTACCGTTTCAACCAGCAGCGTACGCTGATCGGCGCCTGGCATTCGCAGCTGGAGGACATCTACCAGCAGAGCTTCTTCAACCTGCTGCATAGTCAGCGAGTAGGGGATTGGACGCTGGGTGCCAACCTCGGTTACTTCATCGACCGGGACGATGGCCAGGCGCGCATCGGTGATATCCAGAGCCGTACAGGCTACGCCTTGCTTTCTGCCACGCGCAGTGGTCACACGTTGTACCTGGGGCTGCAGAAGGTGAGTGGTGATAGCCAGTGGATGTCGGTGTACGGCAGTAGCGGACGAACCTTGGGCAACGACATGTTCAACGGCAACTTCAGCAATGCTGACGAGCGCTCGTGGCAAGTGCGTTACGACTACAACTTTGTCGCGTTGGGCGTGCCAGGCCTGATGGCCATGGTGCGTTACGGGCACGGCGAGAACGCGACCACGGCGGCAGGCAGCAATGGCAAGGAGTGGGAGCGCGATACCGAGGTCAACTACACCTTCCAGAGCGGGGCATTGAAGGACCTCAACATCCGGCTTAACAACGCGACCAACCGGCGTAGCTTCAATGCTGATTTTGACCAGACACGGTTGATCATCACCTATCCGCTGACGTTGTAAGCGCGTCGTATCCTTGAGGTTGCGGGGGGGCAAAACGGGTCGCATGCCCCGCGTCGTCTCCTTTGCGGCCAAACCCGCTCCTGCATCTGCAGCGCATGGCTTGAGGCGGGGGCGTTGTCATGCAACCCGCCAGCCTCAACAGGCCAGCAGCAACCTCTCGGCTTGCGCTACAATGCCCGCTCATGTCTCTGGAAGCTGCCTGGATGAGCAAACCCGGTCAAATGGTGCTGGTCGCGTTGCGCAAGATGATCGCCTCGGGCGAGCTGGCGGCCGGCGAGCGCTTGATGGAAGTCCCCACCGCAGAATTGTTCGGTGTCTCACGCATGCCGGTGCGCATTGCGTTCCGTACCCTCGAGCAGGAAGGCTTGCTGGTGCGCTTCGGTGGCCGGGGGTTCCAGGTGCGTTCTGTCAGCGCCGATGACATCGCCGGAGCTGTCGAGGTGCGAGGCGTGCTGGAAGGGTTGGCTGCGCGCCAGGCCGCAGAACGTGGCTTGTCCGCGCAAGCTCGCGCGGCCTTGCAACAATGCCTGGTTGATGGCGACCAGCTGTTCGACAAGGGCTTCGTGACCGAAGCAGACCTGGAGGCCTACCACGATCTCAATATGCGCTTTCACCAGGTGATCATCGAGGCCAGCCACAACCCGGCCATTGCCGTAGCACTGGCGCGTAACGATCACCTGCCGTTCGCTTCGGTCACCGCGCTGGCTGTAGACCGCCATAACCTGGCCCGCGAATACCGGCGCTTCAATTTCGCCCACATGCAGCACCATGCGGTGTTCGATGCCTTGATCAACCGCCAGGGTGCCCGCGCCGAAGCGATCATGCGCGAGCACGCCAATGCCACCCTTCGTTACGCCGAGACCTTCGGCGGCGCTGCTCCAGACCCAGGCATGAAGGTCATCCTGCCGACTTCTTGAGCCGGCTCAGATATCCAGCACCAGCAACGGCGTTTTCGACCGCGAGCAACAAGGCGTGAACTGGTCGTTCAGGGCTTGCTCCTCCTCGGTGAGGAACATGTCGCGATGGTCGGGCGTACCCCGTAGCACACGGGTCAGGCAGGTACCGCAAATACCTTGCTCGCACGACATCGCGACCTCGATGCCGTTCTGTTCAAGCACCTGCACCACGGTCTGGTCGGCCGGCACCTCGAACACTTGCCCGGTACTGTTGACCTGCACCGAGAAACTACCGTCGTTACTGGCATCCACTGGCGCAGCTGCAAAGTACTCGCGGTGCAGGTTGGCTTCCTGCCAACCCAGCTTCTTGGCATTCTCGAGCACATGCTGCATGAAACCACCTGGTCCGCACACATACAGGTGCATATCGCCTTGTGGGTTGCCCAGCACTTGAGCAATGTCCAACGCCGTTTCCGGCTGCTCGTCAAAATGCACGAACAACCTATTGGCAAACGGCGCATTGCGAATACGCTCGACAAACGCCGCACGCTCGCTGGAGCGGGCGCAGTAGTGCAGTTCGAAATCATGGCCACTGTGGGACAACTGCTCGGCCATGCACAGGATCGGGGTAATGCCGATGCCTCCGGCAAACAGCAAACTGCGCCGTGCATCCTCGGCCAGCGGGAACAGGTTGCGCGGCGCGCTGATACGCAGCCGGGCACCGGCCTGCACCTGCTCGTGCAGGCTGCGTGAACCGCCCCGCGAGGCCGGGTCGTTGAGCACGCCGATCAGGTAGCGGTGGCGCTCTTCGGGGTGATTGCACAGCGAATATTGGCGCACCAGCCCGTCGGGCAGATGCACATCAATGTGCGCGCCAGCGCTGAACGCCGGCAGCAGGCTGCCATCCGCCGCCGCCAGCTCGAAACTGCAGATACCCTGCGCTTCATCGTTACGGGATACCACAACGGCATCGATCATGTTGGCAGTTCCTCAGGCAGGGGTGGCGCTGGTAGCGATCAGTTGCGGCTGGGGTGCACGTTCTTTGGCGATGAGCCGCTCCAGCACCTTGCGCGACTGCACGCCGCCGGCATCAATGTTCAGCTTCAGAAGGCTGCGCTCGGGGTTGGCCAGCAGGTTCTGTTGCTGGCGTTCGAGCATCTCCAGGTCTTCGCTGAAAATCTTGCCCTGGCCTTCGCGAATGTTGTCTGTCAGGGTCTGGTCGTGTGCCGCGAAATTGCGCGCCATGCCCCAGAAGTACCAGATCGAGGTATCGCTTTCCGGAGTGATGAAGTCGACCACGATGCTCGACGCCTTGTGCTGCGCCTCGGCGTGGTAGCCACCTTTGCCAGCATGCGCCACGCCGACTTCGATCAGCACATGGCTGGGCGGGGTGAAACGGCAAATCTGCCAGCGGTCCACTGGCACATCGTCGGCCAGGCCGTTGCCGCGCAAGGCCATGCGCCAGAAGGGCGGGGCCATGATGTTTTCCATGTGTCGGGCGGTGACTACTTCGTCGCCGGTGACGGTGGTGACCGGCGGCGCCTCGTCGATTTCTTTCTGGCCGATGCTGGAGGCGTGCACGTAGGTTTCGTGGGTCAGGTCCATCAGGTTGTCGATCATCAGGCGGTAGTCGCAGCCGATGTGGAAAAGCCCACCTCCATAGGCCCACTCATCACTCACCGCCCATTCCAGGTGCGGGATCAGCGCCGGGTCGGCTTGTGCCTGATCGCCCGGCCAGACCCAGATGAATCCATAGCGCTCGACTGCAGTAAAGGTCTTGTTGCAGGGGAAGCCTCGTACCCGCTGGCCCGGCATCGACACGGTCTTGCCGTCGCAACCCATGACCAGGCCGTGGTAGCCACATACCAGATTGCCGTCCTCGACATAGCCCAGCGACAACGGCGCGCCACGGTGCGGGCAGAAGTCCTCGACGGCCGCTACGCGGTTCTCGCGGCCACGGTAGAACACGATCTTCTCCCCGCAGATCTGTCGGCCCAGGGGCTTGGTGGCGATTTCGTCGGGGGTGCAGGCAACGTACCAAGTGTTCTTGGGGTACATGGGTAGGCTCTCCGGGGGTTTTGTTTTTATTTAATGGATCCATTAGAGCCGTACGAGTACGCACGGTCAATATAAACAGCCCGTTATTTCAGAGTTTTGTGCGGTTATCGGATAATTAGTGGATCCATTTGTAGTGCGCATGGGCACTTTCATGCTCCAGCAGCGCTTGACCTGCTATTACTAAACAGACCTCACCCACCAAGGCCTCTCGATGCTGGTCATCGAAAACCTCTACAAGTCATTCCCTACGCCCCAAGGCCCAATCCCGGTCTTGCAAGGCGTCAACCTGCGCCTGGCGCGCGGCAGCAGCCTGGCGCTGATGGGCGAGTCGGGCAGCGGCAAGAGCACCTTGCTGCACCTGGTGGCCGGTCTGGACCGTGCCGACAGTGGCCGCATCCTGATCGACGACACCCCGCTCGACAGCCGTTCCGAGGCGTCGCTGGCGCTGTGGCGGCGGGAGGGCATCGGCCTGGTGTTCCAGCAGTACAACCTGATCAGCAGCCTGGACGTGGGGGCCAACCTTGCGTTTCAGGCCCGGCTGGCCGCTCGGCATGATCCCGATTGGCTGGCGTACCTGGCGCAGCGCCTGGGGCTGGCAAATTTGCTGGCGCGTTACCCGGAGCAATTGTCTGGCGGCCAGCAACAGCGGGTTGCCATCGGCCGCGCCCTGGCCGGACGCCCGGCCTGGTTGCTGGCCGACGAACCCACCGGCAGCCTTGATGAAGCCAGCAGCGATGAGGTGTTGAGCCTGCTGTTGCAGCTGGTCGCCGAGGCTGGCAGTGGGGTGCTGTTGGTGACCCACAGCCCGCGGCTGGCGGCGCGCTTGCAGCAGTGTTGTTACCTGCAGGCCGGCCGCGTGCGGCCCGAGCTGGGCGGATGAGGCTTCTATCGCTGGCCCTGCTGGCGCTGCTCAGCCACTGGCGGCGCCATCGCGTGCAGTTTTTCAGCATCTTCACCGGCCTGTGGCTGGCAACGGCGCTGTGGACCGGCGTGCAGGCGCTGAACAGCCAGGCACGCAGCGACTATGCCCGGGCCAGCGCGGTGCTGGCCGGGCCGTTGCAGGCGCAACTGGTGCCGCGCCGTGGCGAGCGCTTCGACCAGGCACTGTACGTGCAGTTGCGCAGGCTGGGCTGGGCGGTGACGCCGGTACTGGAAGGGCGCTTGCGCTTTGCTGGTGAGCCGGCGCGCAGCGTGCGGTTGATCGGCATCGAGCCGTTGAGCCTGCCGCCGGCCAGCAGCATCGCCGGTGTGCAGCCCGGAACGTTCGACCTGCAGGCCTTTGTCGGCATGCCCGGGCAAGCCTGGGGCGGGCCGGACACCTTGCGCCAGCTGCATGCAGGCCCCGGGGCCTCGGCACGCGACAGCGAAGGGCAGCTGCTGCCGCCGTTGGTTCTACAGCCAGCGCTGGCCCCAGGGGTGATCGTGGTCGATATCGGCCACGCCCAGACGCTGCTGCATGCACCCGGGCAGTTGTCGCGCTTGCTGGTGGCTGCCTCGCCGGGTCCGTTGCCAGCGGATATCGCGCCTTACCTTGAGTTGCAACCCCGGCAGGACGATGGCGGCTTGCAGCGGCTGACCGACAGTTTCCACCTCAACCTGACCGCCCTTGGCCTGTTGGCGTTCGTCGTCGGCCTGTTCATAGCCCATGCCGCAATCGGTCTGGCACTGGAACAGCGGCGCGGCCTGATCCGCAACCTGCGCGCCTGTGGCATCGGCCTGCAAACCTTGTTGTGCGCGTTGGTGCTGGAGCTGGGGCTGTTCGCGGTGCTGGGCGGGCTGGCCGGCGTGGCCAGTGGTTACGGGCTGGCCGCGTGGTTGCTGCCCGATGTGGCCGCCAGCTTGCGCGGCCTGTATGGCGCCCAGGTCGCCGGGGCGCTGAGCCTGCCCGCAGGGTGGTGGCTGCTGGGCATGCTGATGAGCGTGCTGGGGGCGCTGCTGGCGGGTTTGGGCAGTGTACTGCGTGCGGCGCGGTTGCCGTTGCTGGCGCTGGCGCAACCTCAGGCGTGGCGGTTGGCGCAGGGGCCTTGGTTGCGGCGCCAGGCCCTGGTGGCCGGCCTGTTGCTTTTGCTGGCCCTGGGCTGTGGCGTGCTGGGCGACAGCCTGCCCAGCGCGTTCGGCCTGCTGGCAGGCTTGCTGCTGGCGGCGGCGCTGCTGCTACCGGCCTTGCTCGACCGGGTGCTGGCCTGGTTGGCGCGCCATTGCCGGCGGCCTTTGGCGCAATGGTTCGTCGCCGACAGCCGCCAGCAATTGCCGGCCCTGAGCCTGGCGTTGATGGCACTGTTGCTGGCGCTGGCGGCCAGTGTCGGGGTGGGCAGCATGACCGAGGGCTTTCGCAAGACCTTCGTCGGCTGGCTTGACTTGCGCCTGTCCGCCGACCTGTATGTCACCCCAAGGGACACCGCCCAGGGCATGCAGATAGCCGAGTGGCTTGGGCAGCAACCTTCGGTGGGTGTGGTGTTGCCCGGCTGGCGTGAGGAAACACAGCTGCAGGGCTGGCCGGTGCAGGTCCAGGGCATCGTCGATCATCCCGTCTATCGCATACGCTGGCCATTGCTGGCGCAGCAAAAGCACGCCTGGCAGCAACTGGCTGCCGGGCAGGCCGTGATGCTCAGTGAACAGCTGGCCAGGCGACTGAACCTGCAACTGGGCGATCGCCTGAGGCTGCCTGCAGACACTTCGCCAGCCCTTAGCGTTGTGGGCATCTATGCCGATTATGGCAACCCCAAAGGGCACATGCTGGTCAACGCCGGCTGGCTGCGCGGGCACTGGCCACAGGCAACCCTGACCGGCTTGAGTGTCGATCTGGTGGGCGATCAGGTGTCGGCGCTCGAGGCTGCATTGCAACAGCGCTTTGCCCTGGACGACAGCCGCGTGGTCGATCAGGCGCGTCTCAAACGTTGGTCGACCGACGTGTTCAACCGCACCTTCGCCGCCACTGCCGCGCTCAACAGCCTCACCCTTGGCGTGGCAGGCGTGGCGCTGTTCATCAACCTGCTGACCCTGGGCCAGACCCGCCTGCGCCAGTTGGCGCCGCTGTGGGCACTGGGTGTGCGGCGTACGCACCTGGTGTGGCTGAGCCTTGGGCAGACACTGTTGCTGAGCAGCCTTACCGTGCTGCTGGCGATCCCGCTGGGCATCCTGCTGGCCTGGTGCCTGGTAGCGGTGGTGAACGTGCAGGCATTCGGCTGGCGTTTGCCGCTCTACGTGTTCCCTGGGCAACTGCTGCACCTGACACTGCTGGGCGTGTTTACCAGCCTGTTGGCCAGCGCCTGGCCACTGTGGCAGCTGGCGCGTCGCCAGCCGCGCGAACTGTTGAGGCCGTTTGCCGATGAAACGTAGCGCCTGGCTGTTGCTGTGTGGGTTGCTCGGCGGCTGTGACCAGCCCGCCGAGCAGAGCTATGCCGGGCTCGGGCAGCAGGCGGGCGAATTCAGCCAGGTAAGCCGCGGCCAGCGCCTGGAATTTCCGCGTGACCACGGGGCCCACGATGGCTTTCGCATCGAATGGTGGTATGTCACCGCCAACCTCCAGGACTTCCTGGGGCGGGACTGGGGCGCGCAGTGGACGCTGTTTCGCTCGGCCCTGCGCCCAGGCCCCGAGACTGCCGGCTGGAACAGCCCGAACCTGTGGATGGGACATGCGGCGTTGACCGGTCCCGGTGGCCATCAGTTCGGCGAAACCTTGGCGCGTGGAGGTATCGGCCAGGCCGGCGTGCAGGCCCAGCCGTTCCGGGCGTGGATCAATGACTGGTCGTTGCAGGGCAGCAGTGGCATCGAAAATCTGCAAATGCTCGCCGGTGGTGACGGCTTTCGCTATGACCTGCAACTGCACAGCGAGCGGCCCTTGGTGCTGCACGGGGACCAGGGCTACAGCGAGAAGTCCGGCAAGGGCCAGGCTTCGTACTATTACAGTCAGCCGTTCTATCGGGTGAGTGGGGAAGTGCAGCGTGACGGCCAATGCATTGCAGTCAGCGGCCTGGCCTGGCTGGACCGGGAATGGAGCAGCCAGCCGCTGGCTGCCGGGCAGACGGGTTGGGACTGGTTTTCCCTGCACCTGGACAGTGGTGCCCGATTGATGCTGTTCCAGGTGCGCGAAGTGCAGGGGCAGGCGTATCGCGCCGGGACCTGGGTTGGCCCGCAGGGTAAGGTGGTGGCACTGCAGGGTGCGCAGATCCAGCTGCAGGCGCTGGCCTGGGCCCGGCAGAAGAACGGCAAGCAGGTGCCGACGCGATGGCGGGTGCAGGTGCCGGGGCATGGCGTGGATGTAAAGGTCGAGGCTGTGGAATCGCAAGCCTGGATGGAAACGCGGTTCCCGTATTGGGAGGGGCCGGTACGCTTGACCGGGAGTGCGGGTGGGCGTGGGTATCTGGAGATGACCGGCTATTAGCAATACTGGGGTTTCTGAGTTTTACCGGGGCTGCGTTGCAGCCCATCGCCGGCAAGCCAGCTGTCATGGAACAACCCAGGGCTCATCGGTTCAGTGAGGCTGCTCCTACAAAGGACGCTTCAAGCGAGCGATATTTGTGGTGGGAGCAACTGGCTTGCCGGCGATGGGCCGCAACGCGGCCCCAGGTTTTCAATCCTTGATCAACCCTCGCAACACCGCTCGCGCTTCTTCAGTGCGCAAGCACTCGATGAACAACCGGGCCTCCCGCGCCACTGTCGTCTCAAGCTCGGCCCGTTGGCCATCCTTGAGCAGCCGCTTGCTGATGCGCAGCGCCGCCTGCGGGTAGCCTTGCAGCTGCCGCGCCAGGCGCCGGGCAGCCGCCAGGCACTGTTCCCCGTCTTCATGCAGTTCATTGGCCAGCCCCCAGGCCACCACCTGTTCGCCGTCGAGCAACTCGTTTGCCAACAGCAGGCGAGCTGCCCGGGCATGGCCAAGCAAACGCGGCAGCAGCAGGCTGGAACCGAACTCTGGGCACACGCCCAAGGGCGCGAAAGGGATGCGCAGCTTGGTGGTACGGCTGACCAGTACCTGGTCGCAATGCAACAGCAAGGTGGCGCCAATGCCGATTGCCGCACCACTGACCGCGGCAATCAGCGGTTTGTCCAGGCCCATCACCACCCGCATCAGGCGGAACACCGGGCTGTCCAGGTCGGCAGGCGGGTTGTCGAGGAAGTCGCGCAAGTCATTGCCGGCGCTGAAGCAGTGCGGCCCACCGGTGATGATGATGGCTTCGACATCAGGGTCTTCACCTGCCGCCAGCAGCAGGTCGCCCAGCCGTTGGTACATGGCGGTGTTCAAGGCGTTGAGCTTGTCGGGGCGATTGAAGGCCAGGGTCAGCAGGCCCTGGTCCAGGTCACGTGTGATCAGGTCGTTCATGGCAGCCGCTTTTGTTGTTGTAGGCAAGGGTGGCAAGGGTTTATCACGCAGTCCGGCTTGTTGTACAGTCGTTCAGCCCAGCCCATAGCCCGAGAGCCGCCGATGAACCAGGAAGCCCGCTACCACCGCATGCTGCCGGAATTGCGCAAAGCCAACCTGGTCGAGGCAACCCTGGCATGCCTCAAGCGCCATGGCTTCCAGGGCGCGTCGATCCGCAAGATTTCGGCCGAGGCCGGGGTTTCGGTCGGGTTGATCAGCCATCACTATGCAGGCAAGGATGAGCTGGTGGCCGAAGCCTACATGGCGGTCACCGGCCGAGTGATGGGCCTGCTGCGCGAGGCCATGGCCCAGGCTGCGCCCAATGCCCGCGAACGGTTGTCGGCGTTCTTCCGCGCCTCGTTCTGCGCCGAGCTGCTCGACCCGCAATTGCTCGACGCCTGGCTGGCGTTCTGGGGTGCGGTGAAGACCGCCGATGCGATCAACCAGGTGCATGACCATTCCTATGGCGAATACCGCAATGAACTGAGCGGGCTGCTGGCCACGCTGGCCGGGGAGGAGGGCTGGCAGGGCTTCGATGCCGACCTGGCGGCCATCAGCCTGAGCGCCTTGCTCGATGGCCTGTGGCTAGAGTCGGGGCTCAACCCCGGTACCTTCACCCCCGAGCAGGGCGTGCTGATCTGCGAGGCCTGGGTCGATGGCCTGCAGGCCGGTGGCCGGCGCCGCTTCAGCCTGCCGGAGGGCTGTTGATCGCCTGTTCAGTAACGAGTACGCTGCTGTCGCGAGTGTGTAGAACAAACCAATAAAAAAAAGAGACGACACGCAATGACGCCTCGGGTATTGATCGTCGATGACGATCCGCTTATTCGTGACTTGCTGCAGGCCTATCTGTCCCAGGAAGGCTATGACGTGCACTGCGCCGACACCGCGGAAAAGGCCGAAGCCCTGCTCGGCAGCCAGGATGTCGACCTGGTGCTGCTGGATATCCGTCTGCCCGGCAAGGACGGCCTCACTCTGACCCGCGAGCTGCGGGTGCGTTCGGAGGTCGGCATCATCCTCATCACCGGCCGCAACGACGATATCGACCGTATCGTCGGCCTGGAATGCGGCGCCGACGACTACGTGATCAAGCCGCTCAACCCCCGCGAACTGGTGTCCCGCGCCAAGAACCTGATCCGCCGCGTGCGCCATGCCCGCGAGGTGCACCCGGCGCCGGCCTGCGCACAATCGCTGAAGCAGTTCGCCGACTGGGCGCTGGACACCGACCGCCGACGGCTGATAGACGCCCGTGGCGGGCAAACCCTGCTGACCCATGGCGAGTTTCAGCTGCTCAGCGTGTTCCTGCGCAACAGCGGCCATACTCTCAGCCGCGACCAGCTGATGGACCAGATCCGCAACCGCGAGTGGGTACCCAACGACCGCTCCATCGACGTGCTGGTTGGCCGCCTGCGGCGCAAGTTGCACGATGACCCGGCCGAGCCCCAGCTGATCATCACCATCCACGGCACCGGCTACCTGTTCACCGCCAGCGTGGCGGCATGACCCGCAGCCCCTGGGTGCTGGCCTTGGCATTGTTCGCCTTGCAAGCCAGTGCAAGGCAGCCAGTGCGCTATTGCGACTACCCGGTGTACCCGCCGATTTCCTGGAGTGACGGCCACCAGGTGCGTGGCCTGGCCCCCACCGTGGTGCGAGAGCTGTTCGCGCGCATGGGCTACGAAGTGCAGACCGTGGTGCTGGGCAACTGGAAGCGCTGCCTGATGGACGCCGCTGCCGGGCGGGTGGACGTGGTGCTGGCCTACAACAGCGACCAGCGTGACCAACGCATGCGCTTTTCCACGGTGCCGGTGGTGCGTGAGGAAGTGGCGGTGTTCTACAACCGCCTGCGGCCAGTGCAGTTCCAGCGCCTGGAGGACCTGGCCGGCTACCGCGGCGGCCTGCTTTACGGGGAAAGCTACGGCGCCGATTTCGACCGCTTCGTCGCCCGCCACCAGAACATCGAACGGGTGTCGTCCAGTCAGCAGAACTTCGGCAAGCTGATCCGTGGGCGCATCGACTACGTGATCCAGGAGCGGCGCACCGGTCAGCTGTTCATCGAAAACCTGCCCGGGGCGCAGGACATCCGCGTATTGCCCACGGCCCTGAGCGTGGACTACCTGCGCGTTGCGATATCACGGCAATCGCCTTTGAGCCAGCATATGGACGAAATCGACGCGCAGTTGCTGCGCATGAACCAGACCGGCGAGATCGAGCGCTGGCTGGAGCAGAGCGAAGTGACCTACCGCGACATGGTCAACCTGCCGGCGGACTCCCGATGATCCGCCTGCGCACCGATGGCTTGCTGCGCCGCCTGCTGCTGTTCATCCTGCTGTTCAGCCTGTGCTTCACCGTGCTGGCCAGCTCGGTGCAGCTGTATTTCGAGTACCGCCGCGAGATGCGCGATATCGAGGCGCGCATGGCGTTGATCCGCGCCGGTTACCTGGCCAGCCTGGAGCGCAGCCTGTGGGACCTGGACGAGGCCCAGCTGGACACACAACTGCGCGGCCTGGTGGACTTTTCCGATGTCGCCCGGGTGCGCCTTGTCAGCGACGATTTCCAGCTGCTGCGCGGCGCCGCCGAGCCCAAGGGGCCGCTGCGCATCGAACGCTTCCCCCTCGATTACCAGCCGCCCTCGGGGCCGGCCAGGCACCTTGGCGAGCTGGAAGTGAGCATCGACCTGGGCGCGGTGCACAGGCGGCTGTATGCCACTGGCCTTGCCAGCCTGCTGTGGATGGGCGTGTTCCTGTGTGGCCTGGCGGTGGCGCTGTCGGGGCTGTTCTATCGCCTGGTCACCCGCCACCTGCAAGTGATGGCCGAGTTCGCCCGGCGAATTGGTGCCGGCCAGTGGCAGGAACCATTGCGCCTGGGGCGCCGCCCGTCGACACGCCCGGACGAGATCGATACCGTGGCCAATGCCCTGGATGACATGCGCCGCGCCATCCTCAGCGACATCGAGCGCCGCGAGCGCGACCGCCTGGCGCTGCAGGACAAGCGCGACGAACTGCAGGCCATGGTCGAGCGGCGCACCGCCAGCCTGGCCCGGGCCAAGGACGAGGCCGAAGCCGCCAACCTGGCCAAGTCACGCTTTCTGGCGACCATGAGCCATGAGTTGCGCACACCGCTCAACGGCATTCTCGGCATGGCCGAGCTGCTGCGCGGCGGCCGGCTGGAGGTGGCCGACCGTCAGCGCGTCGAGGCCTTGTACAAGGCCGGCGAGGGGCTGCTGGCGATTCTCAACGAAGTGCTGTATTTCGCCCGGCTCGAGGAAGGCGAGAGCCGCGCCGAGCTGGTCGGATTCTCGCTACGCCAGTTGTGCCAGGAAGTGCTGACGCTGCTCGAACCCATGGCCAGGGACAATGGCGACGCCCTGCAGCTGCACATCGACGAGCAATTGGCCGAGTACCAGCACGGTGCCGAACAGTACCTGCGCCAGGTGCTCAGCAACCTGCTGGCCAATGCCATCAAGTTCACCGAACACGGCCAGGTGCGGCTTGTGGTGCAGGTACTGGCCAGTGACCAGGGCGCGCAGCGCGTGCGGGTGTCGGTCAGCGACAATGGCATCGGCATCGAGCCGGCTGTGCAGGCCAGGGTCTTCGACCGCTTCGTCCAGGCCAGCGAGGAGGTGGCCCGGCGCTATGGCGGCACCGGCCTGGGCCTGGCGATCTGCAAGCATCTGGTAGAAAAACTGGGGGGCTGCATTGGCCTGGACAGCGTGCAAGGACAGGGGAGTCGCTTCTGGTTCGAACTCGACATGGCCCGCGGGCAGCCAGTGAAGGCCAACTCACCAGCCCCTTCGCCTCTGGCAAGCCTGGACATCCTGCTAGTCGAGGACGTGGAATTGAACCGCGAGGTGGCCGGTGGGTTGCTGCTGCGCGATGGCCACCGGGTGAGCTTTGCCGAGGACGCCGGGCAAGCCCTGCTGGCCTGCGCGCAGCGGCGCTTCGACCTGATCCTGCTCGACGTGCACCTGCCCGGCATGAGCGGGGTGGAGCTTTGCCGGCAACTGCGTGCCACGCCCGGGCCGAACCGCTACAGCCGGGTCCTGGCACTGACGGCTGGCGTGCAACCGGGGCAAGTGCCAGGGTACCTGGATGCCGGCATGCAGGGAGTGCTGGCCAAGCCCCTGCGGCTGGACAACCTGCGCCAGGCGCTGGCCGAAGCGGTGCCCACCGAGGTGGCGTGTATCGACGCGAGAATGGACTGGTCATTGCTGGACACCCACCGCTCGCTGCTGGGTGAACAGAAGCTGCAAGGCCTGTTGAAGGTGCTGCGCCAGTCGCTGGAACATCACGCCACGGCATTGGCCGAGGCGCTGCCTGCCCAGGACCATACCGAAGTGCTGCACCTGGCCCACCGCCTGGCCGGCAGTTGCGACTCCCTGGGTTTTTCTGGCATGGCTGCGCTGTTGCGTCGTCTTGAGGACGCTGCCCGGCAGCATGACGAACAGGCATTGAACGCGCTCGGCGAGCCGCTGGCCATGGAGCTTGCCCAGGCCCGCGCCACCCTGGAACAGTTGATCCAGAGCTGACGTACAAAATACTTACGACTTTTTACATCTTCGATCCGTTCGTACAACGGCACCTTACATCCGTTTCCAATAATCCATGGCAACCGTGTTGCACGCGGTCCATGAGGCTTATTGGAGACAAGAATAATGACATGCCGTAGCGCTCAGCCCCTCCTTCCTACCACACCGCGCGGCACCCACGCGCGGCCTGGCACCGGCCGCAAAGGCGAGGTGCGCCATGACTGACAACCGCGAAAAGATCCAGCTCACCCGTGCGCTGAAAAGCCGACACATCTTCATGCTGTCGCTGGGCGGGGTGATCGGCACCGGGCTGTTCATGGGCTCGGGCGTGACCATCAACCAGGGCGGCCCGATAGGCGCGATCCTGGCGTACCTGGTCGCGGGTTTGCTGATGTACCTGGTGATGGTCTGCCTGGGCGAGCTGTCGGTGCAGATGCCGGTGTCCGGTTCGTTCCAGGCCCACGCCACCAGGTTCATCGGCCCGGCCACCGGCTTCATGATCGGCTGGGTGTACTGGATGAGCTGGGCCACCACCGTGGGCCTGGAGTTCACTGCCGCCGGCATGCTGATGACCCGCTGGTTCCCGGAGGTGCCGATATGGTATTGGTCGGCGCTGTTCGTGGTCGTGCTGTTCGGCCTCAACGCCCTGGCCACCCGTGCCTTCGGCGAGGCGGAGTACTGGTTCTCGGGGATCAAGGTGGCAACCATACTCGGCTTCATCATCATCGGCCTGCTGGTAATCTTTGGCGCCATCCCGCTGAGCAGCGGGGCGCCGGCACCGATGCTGGACAACCTGGTGGGCGAGTCGCTGTTCCCCCATGGCCTGTCGGCAGTGTTCGCAGTGATGATGACCGTGGTCTATGCCTTCCAGGGCTGTGAAATCATGGGAGTGGCGGCCGGCGAGACCGAGCACCCGGAAAAGAGCATCCCACGGGCCGTGCGCAACGTTGTGTTCCGCGTGCTGATCTTCTACGTGCTGGCGATTGCCGTGCTTTCGGCCATCGTGCCGTTCGAGCAGGCCGGGTTGATGGAAAGCCCGTTCGTGCAGGTGTTCGACATGGTCGGCATTCCCTTTGCCGCCGACCTGATGAACTTCGTCATCCTCACCGCCATCCTTTCGGTGGGCAACTCCGGGCTGTATGCCTCCACGCGCATCCTCTGGGCCATGTCCAAGAGCGGCATGGCGCCGAAAAGCCTGTCGCCGTTGAGCAAGCGTGGCGTGCCGTTGCGGGCGCTGAGCATCACCCTGTGCTTTGCGCTGATCTCGCTGATGACCAGTTTCATTGCTGCCGACACCCTGTTCATGGTGTTGATGGCGGTGAGTGGCATGTCCGGCACCGTGACCTGGATCGTCATCGCCCTGGCGCAGTACCGCTTCCGCAAGGTCTACCTGCGTGAAGGTGGGCAACTGCAGGACCTGAAGTACAAGGCGCCGCTGTACCCGCTGGTGCCGCTGCTGTGCATCACCCTGTGCAGCTCGCTGTTCGTGTTCCTGGCGCTGGATGAAACCCAGCGGCCGTCGTTGTACTGGGGCTTTGGCTTCATTGCCCTGTGCTATGCGGCGTACTTCTTCGTCAACCGCCGTCGGCAGGGGGCCTTCGAGCCGAGCGTGCCGGGGGTTTGAGGTTTCAACCTCGGGGGCTGCTACGCAGCCCATCGCGACGCAAGGCCGCTCCCACAGGTACCGCGCAGACCTGAAGTCTGCGAATGACTTGTGGGAGCGGCCTTGTATCGCGATGGGGCGCAAAGCGCCCCCAGCAATCCGCCAGTTGTACAAAGTTGTAACAACCACCTCCTATCTCAACCTTGATCCAACAAATAAAACTAATAAAAACAACGACATATATCGTTTTCAAGCGTTGTTACAGCCCCATCCCCACCCAATTGCCGCCTTGTTGAACACTCGTTTAGTATCTCCCTCATCAAGCCCTCTCAAACCATCACAACAACACCGAGGCCCCCCATGACCACCCCGTCGTCGTCACTGTTGAGCAAGGTCGAAGCCGGCGTTGCCTGGATCACCCTCAACCGCCCCGAGCAGCGCAATGCGCTGGACATCCCCACCCTCAAGCAACTGCACACTCTGCTGGAAACCTGCAACAGCGACCCGGCCGTGCGCGTGGTGGTGCTGACCGGCAGCGGCCGCAGCTTCTGCGCCGGTGCCGACCTTGCCGAATGGGCCGCGGCCGAGGCCCAGGGCACCCTGGAAAGCTACGGCTGGACCGAAACCGCCCACGCACTGATGTTGCGCCTGCACAGCCTCGACAAGCCCACCATCGCTGCCATCAACGGCACCGCCGTGGGCGGTGGCATGGACCTCAGCCTGTGCTGCGACCTGCGCATCGCCGCGGCCTCGGCGCGCTTCAAGGCCGGCTACACCAGCATGGGCTACAGCCCCGACGCCGGTGCCAGCTGGCACCTGCCACGGCTGATCGGCAGCGAGCAGGCCAAGCGCCTGTTGTTCCTCGATGAGCTGTGGGGTGCCGAACGTGCCTTGGCGGCCGGGCTGGTCAGCGAAGTCTGCGCCGACGAGCAACTGCCCGCCGTGGCCGCCGAGCTGGCCGGGCGCCTGGCCAATGGCCCTACCTTCGCCTACGCGCAGACCAAACGGCTGATCCGCGATGGCGCCCGGCGCACCCTGGCCGAGCAGCTGGAAGCCGAGCGCCAGGCCGGCCTGCTGTGCGGCCGCAGCCAGGACGGTGCCGAGGCGCTGCGAGCGTCGGTGGAGCGCCGCGCACCCCGTTTCACCGGCCAGTAACCCGATAACCGACCCTCACCAGGACCTTCGCAGATGAATTTCCAACTGACCCAAGAACAAGAAATGTTGGTGGAAGCGGTACGCAGTTTTGTCGCCAAGGAGCTGCTGCCCCATGAGGAGGCAGTGGACCGCGCCGATGCCGTGTCGCCCGAGCTGGCTGCGCAGATCCGCGGCAAGGCCATCGCCGCCGGGTTCTATGCCTTCAACATGCCCGAGGAGGTCGGCGGCGGTGGCCTGGACTATCTGTCCCAGGCGCTGATCGAGCGCGAACTGTCCAAGGTGTCCTGGGCCCTGCACGTGTTCGTCGCGCGGCCATCGAAAATCCTCATGGCCTGCAAGGACGAGCAGATCAACGACTACCTGTTGCCCTGCGTGCAGGGTGAGAAGATCGACTGCTTCGCCCTCACCGAGCCGGGCGCCGGCTCCGATGCCAACGCCATCAAGACCCGTGCCGTGCGCCAGGGTGACGACTTCGTCATCAACGGCAGCAAGCACTTCATCAGCCATGCCGGCCACGCCGATTTCGCCATCGTCTTCGCCGTCACCGACACCTACGAGCACAACGGGCGCAAGCGCAACGCGGTAACGGCCTTCCTGGTCGACCGTGGCACGCCGGGCATGACCATTCGCCGTGGCCCCAAGTGCGTGAGCAACCGTGGCTACCACACCTACGAGCTGTTCTTCGACGACTGCCGGGTGCCGGCCAGCAAGGTGCTGGGCGAGGTCGGCAAGGGCTGGGAAGTGGCCAACGCCTGGCTCACCGCCGGCCGGGTGATGGTCGCCGCCAACTGCGTGGGCCAGGCCCAGCGAGCCCTCGACCTGTCGCTGCAATGGGCCGCCGACCGCAAGCAGTTCGGCCAGGCCATCGGCAGCTACCAGGGCGTGTCGTTCAAGCTGGCCGACATGGCCACGCAGATTCGCGCTGCGGAAATGCTCACCCTGCACACCGCCTGGAAGATGGACCAGGGCAGCATGACCGACGGCGAGGCCGGCATGGCCAAGCTGTTCGCCAGCGAAGTGCTGGGCAAGGTTGCCGACGAAGCCGTGCAGATCTTCGGCGGCATGGGCCTGATGGATGAAGGGCCGGTCGAGCGCATCTGGCGCAACGCACGCATCGAGCGCATCTGGGAAGGCACCTCGGAAATCCAGCGGCACATCATCGCCCGCGAACTGCTGCGCCCGCTGCTGCGCTGAGCGCCAGGAGAACACCCATGTCGCATTCGATTCGTGACAACCTCAAGCGCCTGCTGGCACCCCGGCACCTGGCCTTCGTCGGCGGGCGCAGCATGGCGCGGGCGCTCAAGCGCTGCGCCGAAGGTGGCTTTGGCGGCGAGCTGTGGCTGGTCAACCCGCAGCATGACAGCCTCGAAGGTATCCCCTGTGTGGCGCGGGTGGCCGACTTGCCCTATGCCCCGGACGCGGTGTTCATCGCCACCAACCGCGAACTGACTCTGCAGTGCGTTGCCGAGCTGGCCGCACGCGGCGCCGGTGGCGCCATCTGCTATGCCTCAGGCTTTGCCGAAAGCGGCGAAGAGGGCGGCCAGCTGCAGCAGCGCCTGCTGGCCGCCGCCGGTAACATGGCCTTGCTCGGCCCCAACTGCTACGGCCTGCTCGACTACCTGCACGGCGCTGCCCTGTGGCCGGTGGCCCATGGTGGCCAGCAAGTGGAGAAGGGCGTGGCGATCCTCACCCAGAGCGGCAACTTCGCCTACAACCTGTCGATGAGCGACCGCTCGCTGCCGGTGGCCTACATGGCCTCTGTCGGCAACCAGGCACAACTGGGCGTGGCCGAGCTGATGGACGTGCTGCTCGACGACCCACGGGTAACCGCCATCGGCCTGCACCTGGAAGGCCTGAAGAACGTGCCGGGCTTCGCCCGTGCCGCCTGCAAGGCATTGCAGCAGGGCACGCCGATCATTGCGCTGAAGACCGGCGTGTCGCAGATCGGCGCCGAACTGGCGCTCAGCCACACAAGCTCGCTGTCCGGCTCCGATGCCTTGTACGACAGCCTGTTCCAGCGCCTGGGCGTGATCCGCGTCAGTGGCCCGGTGAGCTTCGTCGAAACCCTCAAGGCCGCCGCCTGTGGCCGCCTGCCGGTGAATGGCGAGCTGATAGCCCTGGCTTGTTCCGGTGGCGATGCCGGCTTGATCGCCGACTATGCCGAGCGCAACCAGCTGGTCCTGCCAAAGCTCGAACAAGGACAGGTGGCGCAGTTGGCCGAGGTGCTGCCGGCCTATGCCAACCTGGTCAACCCACTGGATTTCACCACTGCCATCTGGGGTGATGCAGCGGCCCTGCAACGCATGCTCGACAGCACCCTGAGCGGCGCAGCCGACGCGGCCATGCTGGTGCTGGACTACCCGGCGGCGTTCACCGGCGAACGCAAGGAATGCGACCTGCTGCTGGCACTGTACTGCGATGCGTTGGAGCGCCACGGCAAGATCGGCTTCGTCACCTCGGCATTCCCGGAGCTGTTGCCCGCCTGCGCGCGCGAGCGTTTGCACGCGCGCGGCATCGCCGCCCTGCAGGGTGTGGAGGATGGCCTGGCAGCCTGGGGCCGCATCGTCGCCTACCAGCGCAACCGCCAGCGGCTGCTGGAACAGGGTGAGGCCGCACGGGTGCCGCTGTGCCCCCAGACCATCGCGGGCGAGGGCCAGCTGCTGGACGAATGGCAATCCAAGCAAGCCCTGCGTGCCTTCGGCCTGCCGGTACCGGCAGGGGTGTTGAGCACACCCGAGCGTGCCGTGGCAGATGCCGCCCGCGTCGGCTACCCGCTGGTATTGAAGGCGGTCAGCGCGCAACTGCCGCACAAGACCGAAGCCGGTGCGGTGGCGCTGAACCTGCGCGATGCCGCTGCCCTCGAGGTTGCGCTGGTGCAGATGCGCCAGCGCATCGCCGCCTATGCCCCGCAGGTAGCGTTCGACCAGGTGCTGCTCGAACCGATGGCCGAGCCGCCGCTGGCCGAATTGATCGTCGGCATCAAGCGCGAGCACGACTTCGCCCTGGCCCTGGTGATCGGTGCCGGTGGCGTGCTGGTCGAGCTGCTCAAGGACAGCGTCAGCCTGTTGTTGCCGACCACCGACGACGCCATCCGTAGCGCGCTGCTCGGCCTGCGCAGTGCCAGCCTGCTGCAAGGCTTCCGTGGCCGCCCGGCTGCCGACCTCGACGCATTGGTTGCGGCTATCCGCGCGGTGGCCGACTACGCCTGCGAAAACGCCGGGCAATTACTGGAGCTGGATGTGAACCCATTGATGGTAGGTGCCCACGGCACCACTGCGGTCGATGCGCTGATCCGCCTCGGCCAGGCGCAAGGAGAACGACATGAATAAGCACACCCCAACCGCCGGGCAGGCGTTGGTGCGCCTGCTGGCCAACTATGGCGTGGAAACGGTATTCGGCATCCCCGGCGTGCACACTCTGGAGCTGTACCGCGGTCTGCCGGGCAGTGGCATCCGTCATGTGCTGACCCGCCACGAGCAGGGCGCCGGCTTCATGGCCGACGGCTATGCCCGGATAAGCGGCAAACCGGGGGTATGCTTCGTCATCACCGGCCCGGGCGTGACCAATGCCGCCACGGCCATCGGCCAGGCCTATGCCGACTCCATCCCTATGCTGGTGATTTCCAGCGTCAACCACACTGCCAGCCTGGGCAAGGGCTGGGGCTGCCTGCACGAAACCCAGGACCAGCGCGCCATGACCGCGCCGATTACCGCGTTCTCCGCCGTGGCCCTGCGCGGCGACGATCTGCCCGAGCTGATCGCTCGTGCTTGGGCCGTGTTCGACAGCGAACGGCCGCGCCCGGTGCATATCTCGGTGCCGCTGGACGTGCTGGCCGCACCGGTCAGCCGTGACTGGAGCGATGAGGTGGTGCGCCGCCCCGGGCGCGGCCAGCCGTGCCGTGACATCCTCGACCAGGCTGCCGTGAAGCTGGCAGCCGCCAGGCGCCCGATGATCATTGCCGGTGGTGGGGCATTGCACGCGGCCGAGCAGTTGCAGCAACTGAGCACCCGGCTGGCAGCCCCACTGTTCACCAGCGTGGCCGGCAAGGGCCTGCTGCCAGCGGACGCACCACTGAATGCTGGCGCCAGCCTGTGCGTCGAGCCCGGCTGGCAGCTGATCAGCCAGGCCGATGTGGTGCTGGCAGTGGGTACCGAAATGGCCGACACCGACTTCTGGCGCGAGCGCCTGCCGATCAGCGGCGAGCTGCTGCGCGTGGACATCGATCCGCGCAAGTTCAATGACTTCTACCCCTGTGCCATTGCGCTGCACGGCGATGCCCGGCAAACCCTGGCCGGCCTGCTCGAGCACCTGCCAGCGCTGGACCGTGACCCAGCCCAGGCCAGCGAAGCCGTGGCCAACCTGCGGCTGGCCATCCGCAACAGGCATGCGCCGCTGCAGGCCGTGCACCAGGCAATCCTCGACCGTATTGCCGCCGTGCTGCCCGATGACGCCTTCATCAGCAGCGACATGACCCAACTGGCCTATACCGGCAACTACGCCTTCGCCAGCCGGGCGCCGCGCAGCTGGCTGCATCCCACCGGTTACGGCACCCTCGGCTACGGCCTGCCGGCCGGCATCGGCGGCATGTTCGCCAGCGACCACCGCCCAGGCCTGGTGCTGGTGGGCGACGGCGGCTTCCTTTACACCGTCCAGGAGCTGGCCACGGCAGTCGAGGAGCTGGACCGACCGTTGGTCGTGCTGTTGTGGAACAATGACGCCCTTGGCCAGATCCGTGACGACATGCTCGACCTGGACATCGAGCCGGTCGGCGTACTGCCGCGCAATCCGGACTTCATCGGCCTGGCCCGTGCCTTTGGTTGCACGGTGCGCCAGCCGCGTGATCTGGATGCGCTGCAGGCCGATCTGGCCAGCGGTTTCGCCACCCCCGGCGTCACCTTCATCGAACTCAAACACACCTGCGTCTGCTAAGCGGCAGACACCACGAACAACAAGAGAAACCACCATGCCATTTCGCCGTACCCTCCTGGCTGCATCCCTCGCTCTGCTGATCACCGGCCAGGCCCCGCTGTACGCCGCACCACCCCTGTCGATGGACAACGGCACCACGGCCCTGACCGTGCAGAACAGCAACGCCTGGGTCGAAATCAGTGCCGGCGCCCTGCAACACAACATCCGCACCCTGCAGGCCGAGCTGGGCGGCAAGTCCAAACTGTGCGCCGTGCTCAAGGCCGATGCCTATGGCCATGGCATCGGTCTGGTGATGCCGTCGATCATCGCCCAGGGCGTGCCTTGCGTGGCGGTGGCCAGCAACGAAGAGGCCCGGGTGGTGCGCGCCAGTGGCTTTACCGGGCAACTGGTGCGGGTACGCCTGGCCAGCCTCGGCGAAGTTGAAGATGCCTTGCAGTACGACATGGAAGAACTGGTCGGCAGCGCCGAGTTCGCCCGCCAGCTCGATGCCCTCGCCGAACGCCACGGCAAGACCCTGCGCATCCATCTGGCGCTCAATTCCAGTGGCATGAGCCGCAACGGCGTGGAGATGGCTACCTGGTCCGGCCGTGGTGAAGCGCTGCAGATCACCGACCAGAAGCACCTCCAGCTGGTCGCGCTGATGACCCACTTCGCCGTGGAAGACAAGGACGATGTGCGCAAAGGCCTGGCAGCGTTCAACGAACAGACCGACTGGCTGATCAAGCACGCCAAACTTGATCGCAGCAAGCTCACCCTGCATGCCGCCAACTCCTTCGCTACGCTGGAAGTGCCGGAAGCGCGCCTGGACATGGTGCGCACCGGCGGCGCGTTGTTCGGCGACACCGTGCCGACGCATACCGAATATCAACGTGTCATGCAGTTCAAGTCGCACGTGGCAGCGGTGCACAGCTACCCGGCTGGCAACACCGTCGGCTACGACCGCACCTTTACCCTGGCGCGTGATTCGCGCCTGGCGAACATCACCGTCGGCTACTCCGATGGCTATCGCCGGGTGTTCACCAACAAAGGCCATGTGCTGATCAACGGCCACCGTGTGCCAGTAGTGGGCAAGGTGTCGATGAACACCTTGATGGTCGATGTCACCGACTTCCCCGATGTCAAGGGTGGCAACGAAGTGGTGCTGTTCGGCAAACAGGCCGGGGGAGAGATCACACAGGCCGAGATAGAGGAAATCAACGGCGCGCTGCTCGCCGACCTCTACACCGTATGGGGCAGTTCCAACCCGAAGATTCTCGTCGACTGAAACCGCCAATGAAGGGAGATTGCCATGCGCTACGCCAAGCTCACTCAACGCATCGCCGGCGACGGGGCCGCGGCCTGGGACATCCACTACCGCGCCTTGGCGCTGCAGGCCGAGGGCAAGGATATCCTGCTGCTGTCGGTGGGTGACCCGGACTTCGACACCCCCGCGCCGATCGTCGAGGCGGCCATCGACAGCCTGCGGGCGGGCCACACTCATTACGCCGATGTGCGCGGCAAGCTGGCGCTGCGCCAGGCCATCGCCAACCGCCACCGCCAGCGCAGCGGCCAGGCCGTCGATGCCGACCAGGTGACGGTACTGGCGGGGGCCCAGTGTGCGCTGTACTGCGTGGCCCAGTGCGTGCTCGACCCGGGTGACGAGGTGATTGTCGCCGAGCCCATGTACGTGACCTACGAGGCGGTGTTCGGGGCCTGTGGCGCCAAGGTGGTGCCGGTGCCGGTCAAGCCGGAGAACGGCTTCCGCGTTTGCCCCCGTGACGTGGCCGCGCGCATCACCTCGCGCACTCGCGCCCTGGCCCTGAACAGCCCGCACAACCCCTCGGGGGCGAGCCTGCCGCGTGCCACCTGGGAAGCGCTGGCCGAACTGTGCATCGCCCACGATCTGTGGCTGATCTCCGACGAGGTGTACAGCGAGCTGCTGTACGACGGCGAGCATGTCAGCCCCGGCAGCCTGCCGGGCATGGCCGAGCGCACCGCCACCCTCAACAGCCTGTCGAAGTCGCATGCCATGACCGGTTGGCGGGTGGGTTGGGTGGTTGGTTCGAGCGAACTGGCCGCCCACCTGGAGAACCTGGCGCTGTGCATGCTGTATGGCTCGCCGGACTTCATCCAGGACGCCGCCGTGGTGGCACTGGAGCAGCAACTGCCCGAGCTCGACAGCATGCGCGAGGCCTATCGCCAGCGCCGCGACCTGGTGTGCGAGCAGTTGGCCGGCTGCCCGGGCATCAAGGTGCTCAAGCCCGATGGCGGCATGTTCGTGATGGTCGACATCCGCGAGACCGGCCTCAGCGCCCAGGCCTTCGCCGATCGCCTGCTCGACAGCCAGGGCGTATCGGTGCTCGCCGGCGAAGCCTTCGGCCCCAGCGCTGCCGGGCATATCCGCCTGGGCCTGGTGTTGGGCAACGAGGCCTTGGCCGACGCTTGCCAGCGCATTGCCCGCTGCGCCGCGGCATCGATGCAGGGGCAGGCCCATGCGTGAGTATGCGCGGCTGTACATCGACGGCGCCTGGCAGGTACCGAGCGGGCAGGGCATTGCCGAGGTGATCGACCCGGCCACCGAACAGGTCATCGGCCGGGTGCCGCTGGGCGCGGAGGCCGATGTCGAGCGGGCGGTGACGGCCGCGCGGCGGGCCTTCGATGGCTGGTCGCGTACACCGTCCGGCGTACGTGCCGGGTACATAACGGCGCTGGCCGCACAGCTGAAAAGCCGCGCGGCGGAAATGGCCTCGGTCATCACCGATGAACTGGGCATGCCGGTGCAGTGGTGCCAGGCGGTACAGGTCGAGGGCCCGATTGCCGGGCTGGAGCAGTATGCCGAACTGGCCGGGCTGATGGATGAGGTGCGCGAAGTCGGCAACTCGCTGGTGTACCGCGAGGCCGTTGGCGTTTGCGCGTTCATCAACCCGTGGAACTACCCGCTGCACCAGATGATCGGCAAGCTGGCGCCGGCCCTGGCCGCCGGCTGCACGGTGGTGGTCAAGCCCAGCCAGGAAACACCGCTGCACGCGTTCCTGCTGGCCGAGATGATCGAGGCCATCGGCCTGCCGGCCGGGGTGTTCAACCTGGTCAGCGGGCCGGGGGCCAAGGTTGGCGAGGCCCTTGCCCGGCACCCGCAGGTGGACATGGTGTCGTTCACCGGTTCCACCGGTGCCGGGGTGCGCGTGGCCCAGGCGGCCGCGCCGACGGTGAAGCGGGTGTGCCTGGAGCTGGGCGGCAAGTCGCCGCTGCTGATCACCGCCGACGCCGACCTGCACGCGGCGGTGCGCCATGGCGTGCAGGACGTGATGATCAACTCGGGGCAGACCTGCACGGCGCTGACCCGCATGCTGCTGCCGGCCAGCCGCTACGCCGAGGCGCTGGAGATTGCCGAGGCCGAGACCCGTGCGCTGGTCATGGGCGACCCGCGTGACCCGGCCAGCTTCCTAGGCCCGATGTGTTCGGCAGGCCAGCGGCGCACCGTGCTCGACTACATTCGCCTGGGGCAGGAGGAGGGCGCGCGCCTGCTGTGCGGCGGTGATACGCCAGCCGGCTTCGAGCGTGGCTTCTACGTGGCGCCGACCTTGTTCGCCGATGTCGACAACTGCATGCGTATCGCCCAGGAGGAAATCTTCGGCCCGGTGCTGTGCCTGATCCCCTATGCCGACGAGGCCCAGGCGCTGGCCCTGGCCAACGATTCGCCGTTCGGCCTGTCCAGCGCGGTGTGGGCAGGTTGCCGCGAACACGGCCTGGCCCTGGCGCGGCAGATACGCGCCGGGCAGTGCTTCATCAACGGTGGTGGGTTCAACTACCAGGCACCGTTCGGTGGTTACAAGCAGTCTGGCAATGGGCGCGAGTGGGGCGAGGAGGGCCTGGCGGAGTTCGTCGAGGTGAAAGCGGTGCAGTGCTGAGCCACAGCTGGAAGACAACCTGTTTTGTGTGAGGAGAATGTTTGTGAATGTACTGATCGTCCACGCTCACCCCGAGCCGCAATCGTTCACTGCCGCCCTTCGTGACCAGGCCGTGGAAACCTTCCGCGCCCAGGGCCACCAGGTGCAGGTCAGCGACCTGTACGCCATGGGCTGGAACCCAGTGGCCAGTGCCGATGATTTCACCCAGCGCGAGAACCCCGAGTACCTGGTGTATGCCCTGGAGCAGCGCCAGGGGGTCAAGCGTGGCGCCATTGCCGCGGATATCCAGCAGGAGCTGGACAAGCTGCTGTCGGCCGACTTGCTGGTGCTGAACTTCCCGATCTTCTGGTTCTCGGCGCCGGCCATGCTCAAGGGCTGGATCGACCGCGTGCTGGTGTCGGGGGTGTGCTATGGCGGCAAGCGCTTCTACGACCAGGGCGGGTTGGCAGGCAAGAAAGCGCTGGTGACCGTGACCCTGGGCGGGCGCGAGCACATGTTTGGCGACCGGGCGATTCATGGGCCGCTGGAGGATATGCTGCGGCCGATCTTGCGCGGTACGCTGGCCTACGTCGGCTTCGAGGTGCTGCCGCCGTTCGTGGCCTGGCATGTGCCGTACATCAGTGACGAGGCGCGGCAGGGCTTTTTGCAGCAGTACCGACAGCGCCTGGAGCAGCTCTCGGACGACCAGCCTCTGGTGTTCCCGCGCCTTGAGCAGTTTGATGAGGCGTTGTACCCGCTGACCTGACCTTTCTCCTGTGCCAGCCACTGGGGCCGCGTTGCGGCCCTTTCGCGACACAAGGCCGCTCCCACAAGGACTGCGCAGCCTTCGAAGCTGGCAGTGAACCTGTGGGAGCGGCCTTGTGTCGCGAAAGGGCTGTAAAGCAGCCCCCAAAGATTCGGCAGGCTGTTGAGATCCACCTGCCAAAAAACGACCACCCACACATTCGGGGTATGTTCCCCTTCGGCAAATCCCTCGATAGTGCCTGCATCGGCTCGATCCCGAGCATTCACACGATGGAGTTGCCATGCGCAAGGTACTGAAGGTGATTGGCGGTCTGCTGCTGGCGTCTGGCGCCAGCCTGGCCCAGGCGGCAGAGGTGGACAGCGGTAACACGTTGCGGTTGTACAACTGGACCGACTACATCGGCGAAACCACCCTGGCCGACTTCGAGAAGGCCACCGGCATCAAGGTCATCTACGACACCTTCGACGGCTACGAAACGGTACAGACCAAACTGCTCACCGGCCGCTCCGGCTACGACCTGGTCATGCTGAATGCTTCCCTGGTACCCCCGCTGATCAGTGCCGGAGTGTTCCAGGCACTGGACAAGCAGCAACTGCCCAGCTGGCACAACCTCGACCAGCAGGTGGTGAACAACCTGCAAGGCTACGACCCCGGCCTGAAATACTCGGCGCCCTACACCTGGGGCAGCTCGGGGGTAACCTACAACGTCGACAAGATCACCGCGCGCATGCCCGATGCCCCCATCGGCTCGCTGGCCATGCTGTTCGACCCCAGGATCGTCTCGCGCTTTGCCGACTGTGGCGTCACCCTGATGGACGCGCCGACCGAAGTCATCCCGCTGGCCCTGCAGTACCTGGGCAAGGACCCACGCAGCGCATCGCCTGCCGACCTCAAGGCGGCCGAACAACTGCTGCTGGGCATTCGCCCGTACATTCGCAAGTTCGACTCGGTCAACTACCTCACCAGCCTGCCCAACGGCGATATCTGCCTGGCCCTGACCTGGTCCGGCGACTACGCCACCGCCCAGGCTCGTGCGGTGGAAGCGAAGAAGAACATCAAGCTGTCGTTCTTCATCCCCCAGGAAGGCTCGCTGATCTGGTTCGACAACTTGTACATCCCCAAGGATGCACCGCACGTGGCCAACGCCCACCGCTTCATCGAGTTCCTGCTGCAGCCGCAGACCATGGCCAAGGTCACCGACTACATCCACTACGCCAACAGCAACGCTGCCGCCACGGCGTTGGTGCGCGAGGAGATCCGCCAGGACCCGGCCATCTACCCCGACGCGCAAACCCGCGAGCGCCTGTTCGCGCAGAAAACCCAGAGCCCGAAGGACATGCGCGCCATCACCCGGGTCTGGAGCACGGTCAAGACCGGTTTCTGAACACCGCCCAACGATCACTGCCAAGGAGCTGCCCATGGCTACCCCAAGCAAAGCATTCGCCACTGCCAACGACCCGCTGGTGGAAGCCGACAAGGCCCACTACATGCACGGCTACCATGTGTTCGACGAGCACCGCGAGCAAGGCGCGCTGAACATCGTTGCCGGCGAGGGCGCCTACATCCGCGATACCCACGGCAACCGCTTCCTCGATGCAGTCGGCGGCATGTGGTGCACCAACATTGGCCTGGGCCGTGAGGAGATGGCCCTGGCCATCGCCGACCAGGTACGCCAGCTGGCCTATTCCAACCCGTTCTCCGACATGGCCAACGATGTGGCCATCGAGCTGTGCCAGAAGCTCGCGCAGCTGGCGCCGGGTGACCTGAACCATGTGTTCCTCACCACCGGCGGCTCGACCGCGGTCGACACTGCCTACCGGCTGATCCAGTACTACCAGAACTGCCGTGGCAAGCCGCACAAGAAGCACATCATCGCCCGCTACAACGCCTACCACGGCTCCACCACGCTGACCATGTCGATCGGCAACAAGGCCGCTGACCGGGTGCCGGAGTTCGATTATCACCACGACCTGATCCACCACGTGTCCAACCCCAACCCGTACCGTGCCCCGCACGACTTGGACGAGGCCGAGTTCCTCGACTTCCTGGTGGCCGAGTTCGAGGACAAGATCCTCTCGCTGGGGGCCGACAACGTGGCGGCGTTCTTCGCCGAGCCGATCATGGGCTCGGGTGGGGTGATCATTCCGCCCAAGGGCTACTTCCAGCGCATGTGGCAGCTGTGCCAGACCTACGACATCCTGTTCGTCGCCGACGAAGTGGTGACCTCGTTCGGGCGCCTGGGCACCTTTTTCGCCAGCGAGGAACTGTTCGGCGTAACTCCCGATATCATCACTACCGCCAAGGGCCTGACCTCGGCCTACCTGCCGCTGGGGGCATGCATCTTCTCCGAGCGCATCTGGCAGGTGATCGCCGAGCCGGGCAAGGGCCGCTGTTTCACCCACGGCTTCACCTACAGTGGCCACCCGGTGTGCTGCACCGCGGCGCTGAAGAACATCGAGATCATCGAGCGCGAGCATTTGCTGGAGCATGTCAAGGACGTTGGCGCTTACCTGGAACAGCGCCTGCAAAGCCTGCGCGAGCTGCCGCTGGTGGGGGATGTGCGCTGCATGAAGCTGATGGCCTGTGTCGAGTTCGTTGCCGACAAGGCCAGCAAGGCGCTGTTTGCCGACGAGGTGAACATTGGCGAACGCATCCACAGCAAGGCCCAGGCCAAGGGGCTGCTGGTGCGGCCGATCATGCACCTGAACGTGATGTCGCCGCCGTTGATCGTCACCCATGCGCAGGTGGACGAGATCGTCGAAACCCTGCGCCAGTGCATCATCGAAACCGCGCGCGAACTCACGGCGCTTGGCCTGTACCAGGGCCGATGAACCTGGCGCAAAGGCCTGTGCGCGGGCGTGCCTGGCAGGCTAGACTGCCGGGCATGACCCAGGCCTCTCCCGACACCCCGCTTACCCTTTCACTGGGCGCGCTGCAGCAATGGCATGCGGCGCTGCAACGCGCATTGGCCCACAGCGAAACGCCCGAGGCGCTGGCCCATGTGGCGGCAGCCATCGGCCAGCTGGTGCAGGTGGAATCGATGATGATCAGCCTCGAGTGCCAGGGGCGGGCACCGCAACTGCTGTACCAGCAAGGCATCCCCGACCTGCACCGCGCCGCCGTGCTGGAGCGCTATTTCACTGCCGGCTACCTGCTCGACCCGTTCTGCCTGGCCGTGCAGAGCGGCCTGGCCGAGGGCTTCTACCACCTGCAGGAAATCGCCCCGGACAACTTCTTCGACAGCGATTACTACAAGGCTTATTACCTGGGCACTGGTTGCAGTGAAGACAGCTACTACATCGTCGACCTGAGCGCTGGCCGCAAGTTGTCGCTGAGCCTGTTCCAAGGCTGCAGCGGCACGCGCCTGAGCGCGGGGCAGATCGACCTGCTGCGTGCGCTGGAGCCGATGGTGCGCGAACTGCTGGGGCGCTATGCCCGGCACCATCTGGAGCCCGGCCCCGCGCCGGCGGAGCGTGGCGGCCTGCAGGCGGCGTTCGACAGTTTCGGCTGCCAGGTGCTGACCGACCGTGAGCGGGAGGTGGCGCACATGATCCTGCGCGGGCATTCGGTGAAGTCCACCGCGCTGGAGCTGGGCATCTCGCCGGAAACCGTGCGCATGCACCGCAAGAACCTGTACCTGAAGCTGCAGATCAACTCGCAGTCGGAGTTGTTTGCGCGGTTTATCGACTGGCTGCGCGGCGATCATCTGCCGGCCTAGCAGCAAAGGAGCAACTGCCTTGCTCAAATCTGAAAGCTGGCGCGGTCCCCTGTGGGAGCCGGGTTCACCCGCGAAGCAGGCACCGCGGTATATGGCACGGGCTTCGCCCGTGTTCGCGAGTGAACCCGCTCCCACAGGTACAGCGCTGCCCCCCCCTATAATTCTGAGCCCCTGCCTTTAGCCAGATAGGCCGCAAACTCTGCCTCCGGCACCATGCTGCCACCGGTCCCCCACACCAGATGCGTGGCCCGCTCCATGCGCCCGGCCGACAGGCCAATGCGCGCCAGGTACTCAGGTGATTCAAGCACCTTGACCATGCCCGGCATCCCCGCCAGCGCCGAAGGCTCCAGCCGCGTGTTCTCCTGGTCATGGGCCAGTACCAACAGCCGGTACAGCGCCTCGTCGCTGACCGTGTAATAACCATCGAGCAAACGCTGCATCGCCTTGCCGACAAAGCCGGAAGGGCGGCCCACCGCCAGGCCATCGGCGGCGGTCAGGTTGTCGATGCCGAAATCCTGCACGCTGGTGGCATCATGCAAACCGCTATACACCCCCAGGAACATGCACGGCGAGTGGGTGGGCTCGGCGAAGATGCAGTGCACATGGTCGCCCCAGATCAGCTTCAGGCCGAACGCCACGCCACCTGGGCCGCCGCCGACCCCGCAGGGCAGGTAGACGAACAATGGGTGCTGGGCGTCTACCTTGATGCCCGCAGCCTCGAACTGGGCGGCCAGCCGCTCGGCCGCCACTGCATAGCCAAGGAACAGGTGTGGTGAATTCTCGTCGTCGACGAAGTAGCAGCTCGGGTCCGCCGCCGCCTGCTGGCGCCCTTGCTCCACTGCCACGCTGTAGTCGCTTTCGTACTCGACCACGCACACGCCGTGGGCGCGCAGCTTGTCCTTCTTCCATTGGCGGGCATCGGCCGACATGTGCACGGTGGCCTGAAAGCCCAGCCTGGCACTCATGATGCCGATCGACAGGCCGAGGTTGCCGGTCGAGCCGACCGCAACCTTGTACTGGCTGAAGAATTGCCGGGCCTGGTCGCTGGCCAGTACCCGGTAATCGCTGTCGAGGTGGATCAGGCCGGCCTCCAGCGCCAGGTCCTCGGCATGCTTGAGTACTTCATGAATACCGCCCCGAGCCTTGATCGAACCGGAGATCGGCAGCTCGCTGTCGGCCTTGAGCCAGAGTGAACCGCTGGCGGGCAGGCCCGCTGCCTGCAGCAAGGTGGCGTGCAGGGTGGGCAGCGGGCGCAGCGGCGACTCGATGATACCGTCGCTGGTGGCGGTGTCCGGGAACACCTTGGCCAGGTACGGGGCAAAGCGTGCCAGCCGGGCACTGGCGGCACTGACATCGGCGGCGCCAAGGCCGACATCGGCCAGGGCCTGGGCGGCAGGGGCGATGTGCGGGTTGAACCAACGGGTTTCGCGCAGGGCCACCAGGTCTTCGATCAGAGGATGGGAGCTGCACCATGCTTGCAGTGTCTTGCCGTGAATCATGCTGGGTTTCCTGTTGGTTGATGATGACCGGGGAGCGCACGCTCATACGGCCTGCTGCGCAATCAATGCCAGGCAGCGCCGCACGATCGGGCTCACATCGCCCTTGCGCCGGCTGAGGATGATCGGGCTGACGGCGCCGCTGTCGAGCAGGCTTACATATTCGATATCGGTGCGGTGCTGCTGCTGCACCGACGCCGGCACCAGCGTGACGCCTACGCCGACGGCCACCAGGCCGATGGCAGTCTGCAGTTCGTTGGCCCACTGGCTGACGCGGATGCTCATGCCGTGGTGCGCGAACAGCGCCAGCACATGGTCTGCATAGCTGGGCCGCGGGTTGGCCGGGTAGAGGATGAACGCCTCGCCAGCCAGCTGGGCGAGTGTGAGCGGGCTGTTCCCCAGCGGGTGGCCCTTGGGCAGTACGGCCACCAGTGGGTCTTCGCACAGCACTTGCTGGTGAATGGCCGGGTCATCGATGCGAATGCGCCCGAAGGCGATGTCGATGCGCCCGCTTTTCAACGCCTCCACCTGCTGCAGCGTGGTCATCTCGTTCAGGCCCAGCTCCAGCTCGTTGTCCTGACGCAGTTCGCGGATCAGCTCCGGCAGCACCTTGTACAGGGTCGAGGGGGCAAATCCGATCCCCAACCACTGACGCTGGCCCTGGCCGATGCGACGGGTGTTGTCGCTGATGTTCTCCAGCTGCTGCAGCACGGTGCAGCTCTGCTCGTAGAAGAAGCGACCCGCCTCGGTCAGCCGCAGCGGGCGCTCGCGCACCACCAGCAAAGTACCGAGCTGGTCCTCGAGCTGGCTGATCTGCCGGCTCAGCGGTGGCTGGGCAATGTGCAGCAGCTCGGCGGCGCGAGTGAAGTTCAGGGTTTCGGCCAGGACCTTGAAGTAACGCAGGTGGCGCAGCTCCATCAGACCTCCAGGGTATGGTGGGAGATTCATTCGATATTGGACGGCTATCAGGGTCTCGCGCAATCCTTGAACAAGCAAGTAAATGCACCACTCGGGCCTGCGGCTGGCAGCCCGAAACTACGGGACCTGGCAACAATGACAAGCGCGCTGATTGAACGTATAGAGGCAATTATCGTCGACCTGCCGACCATTCGCCCGCACAAGCTGGCGATGCACACCATGCAGCAGCAGACCCTGGTGGTATTGCGTGTTCGCTGCAGTGATGGTGTGGAAGGCATCGGCGAGGCCACCACCATTGGCGGCCTGGCCTATGGCTACGAAAGCCCCGAGGGCATCAAGGCCAACATCGATGCGCACCTGGCGCCGGCGCTGATCGGCCTGCCGGCAGACAACATCAACGCCGCCATGCTCAAGCTGGACAAGCTGGCCAAGGGCAACACCTTTGCCAAGTCGGGTATCGAGAGTGCCTTGCTCGATGCCCAGGGCAAGCGCCTGGGCCTGCCGGTCAGCGAACTTCTGGGTGGCCGCGTGCGCGACAGCCTGGAAGTGGCCTGGACCCTGGCCAGCGGCGACACCGCCCGCGACATCGCCGAAGCCTTGCACATGCTGGAGATTCGTCGGCATCGGGTGTTCAAGCTGAAGATCGGCGCCAACCCGTTGGCCCAGGATCTCAAACACGTGGTGGCGATCAAGCGCGAACTGGGCGACAGCGCCAGCGTGCGGGTCGACGTCAATCAGTATTGGGACGAATCCCAGGCCATCCGTGCCTGCCAGGTGCTCGGCGACAACGGCATCGACCTAGTCGAGCAACCGATTTCGCGCATCAATCGCAGCGGCCAGGTGCGCCTCAACCAGCGCAGCCCGGCGCCGATCATGGCCGACGAGTCGATCGAAAGCGTCGAGGACGCCTTCAGCCTGGCAGCCGACGGCGCGGCCAGCATCTTCGCCCTGAAAATAGCCAAGAACGGCGGCCCTCGCGCCGTGCTGCGCACCGCGCAAATTGCCGAGGCTGCCGGCATCGCCCTGTATGGCGGGACCATGCTCGAAGGCTCGATCGGCACCCTGGCTTCGGCTCACGCCTTCCTGACCCTGCGCCAGCTCACCTGGGGCACCGAGCTGTTCGGGCCGCTGCTGCTGACCGAAGAAATCGTCAATGAGCCGCCGCTGTACCGCGACTTCCAGCTGCACGTGCCACACACACCGGGCCTGGGCCTGACCCTGGACGAACAGCGCCTTGCGCGCTTCGCCCGCCGCTGAGTCACGCTGGCTGAAAGAACACACAACCGCTGTGGGAGCGGCTTTGGCCGCGAAGCAGGCGACGCGGTGGATGGCACGGGCTTCGCCCGTGTTCGCGGGTAAACCTGCTCCCACAGTGTTCGCGCCAAATCAGAGAAAGGAGATACCAGCATGCTGTTCCACGTGAAGATGACCGTGAAACTGCCGGTCGACATGGACCCGGCCAAGGCTGCCCGGCTCAAGGCCGACGAAAAGGAACTGGCCCAGCGCCTGCAGCGCGAAGGCACTTGGCGCCACCTTTGGCGCATTGCCGGGCACTACGCCAACTACAGCGTGTTCGACGTGCCCAGTGTCGAGGCGCTGCACGACACCCTGATGCAGCTGCCGCTGTTCCCTTACATGGACATCGAGGTCGACGGCCTGTGCCGGCACCCCTCGTCGATTCACAGCGACGACCGCTGAGACGCACCTGTCAACCTGACAAGAACAAGATGAGGCAAGCACGATGACCGTGAAAATTTCCCATACTGCCGATGTTCAGGCGTTCTTCAAGGAAGTGGCCGGCCTGGGCCATGCCGAAGGCAACCCACGCTTCAAGCAGATCATCCTGCGTGTGCTGCAGGACACTGCACGCCTCGTCGAAGACCTGGAAATCACCGAAGACGAGTTCTGGCATGCCGTCGACTACCTCAATCGCCTGGGTGGCCGTAACGAAGCCGGCCTGCTGGCGGCGGGCCTGGGCATCGAGCACTTCCTCGACCTGCTGCAGGATGCCAAGGACGCCGAGGCCGGCCTGACTGGCGGCACCCCGCGCACCATCGAAGGCCCGCTGTATGTGGCAGGGGCGCCGCTGGCGCAGGGCGAAGCGCGAATGGATGACGGTAGCGACCCGGGTGTGGTGATGTTCCTCCAGGGCCAGGTGTTCGATGCCGAAGGCAAGCCGTTGGCCGGCGCCACCGTCGACCTGTGGCACGCCAACACCCAAGGCACCTATTCGTACTTCGACTCGACCCAGACCGAGTACAACCTGCGCCGGCGCATCATCACCGATGCCGAAGGGCGCTACCGCGCGCGCTCCATCGTGCCGTCGGGTTACGGCTGCGACCCGCAGGGGCCGACCCAGGAATGCCTGAACCTGCTCGGCCGTCACGGCCAGCGCCCGGCGCACGTGCACTTCTTCATCTCGGCGCCGGGGCACCGCCATCTGACCACGCAGATAAACCTGGCTGGTGACAAGTACCTGTGGGATGACTTCGCCTATGCCACCCGTGACGGGCTGGTCGGCGAGCTGTGCTTCGTCGAGGATGCTGCGGCGGCGCGTGATCGCGGCGTAGAAGGTGAGCGTTTTGCCGAGCTGACGTTCGACTTCCATCTGCAGGCGGCCAAGGCGCCAGACGCCGAGGCACGCAGCCATCGCCCGCGTGCGTTGCAAAACAGTTGAGCCCTATCAATCGATGACTGGTTTTGGCCTGGGCCTTTCCGTGCGGGGAGGGCCTGGGCTTTTTGCTGCCAGGGGCTGTTGATCTAGAATCCGCCTTTTTACCCGAGCCCTTCGCATCATGCTGCCCATCGAACTGCTGGCGACCACTGCCGACCAGGCCCCGCTGATTCGCAACCTCTACCAGTTCTACGCCTACGAGTCCTCGGACTGGGAGCAGGAAGACGTCGAAGTGGACGGCCGCTTCTATATCCATGACGAGCACCTGCAACGATATTGGCAGGCCGATGGCTGGGGCGCGTATCTGGTGCTGGCAGATGGTTTCATCGCCGGTTTCGTGCTGGTCGAGCGCAGCGAACTGCCGGGCATCGATGCGTTCGAACTGGCCGACCTGTTCATCCTGAAAAAGTACCGCCGACAGGGCATCGGCCGGGCGGTGGCGTTGCAGCTGCTGGGCGGCGATGGTGATTGGCTGATGCGCTGTTACGCAAAGGACGCGCCTGCCGTGGCCTTCTGCAATGCCGTGCTGGCCGAGCTGTCGCGCCCGGCGCAGCCCATAGCCCTGGATGACGAACCAGGCTTGCTCAATTTCCTGGTCACGGGCGCACGTCATTGAGGGTGGCCAGCCTTCGTTCGCAAATTGAAGGGATCGTGGCTTTTTGTGAGCTACTTCACAAAATCGTCATCGGAGGCATAATGCCACCAATCCTTTTCACGCCTTTCGAAGGCCCAGGTAAAGTTCATGTCGCTAGTCGCAAGCCCCGACATCATGTACCGGCTGTTGATCCAGAGTGTGGTGGACTATGCCTTCTACCTGCTCACCCCCGAAGGGATCGTCGCCAACTGGAACCCCGGCGCCCAGCGCGCCAAGGGCTACCTGGCCGAGGAAATCGTCGGCCAGCACTACTCGTTGTTCTACACCGATGCCGAGCGCGCCGCCGGGCTGCCCGCGCTCAATCTTGAGCAGGCGCGCAGCACCGGGCGCTTCGAAGAGGTCGGTTCGCGCCTGCGCAAGGACGGCACGACCTTCCATGCCCATGTGGTGATCGACGCGGTTTACGATGATGCCGGGCAACTGGTGGGCTTCGCCAAGGTCACCCGCGACATTTCCGAGCGCCACCGGCAAGAGCTGGAACTGCTGCAGGCCAAGGAACTGGCCGAGCAGTACAGCCAGGAAATGGCCAAGCTGTCGCAGTTTCTTGATTCGGTGATTGCCAACATCCCTGCCAGCGTCATTGTCCAGGACCTGGAAAGCCAGCGCATCCTGCTGGCCAACCAGCAGGCCGAACGCCTGTTCGGCGGGCCGCAGCGCAGCATGATCGGCCAGCTGCCCGGCGAATGCCTGGCACCGGGTGCTGCCGGCTACCTGGAACAGCAACTGGCCCGTGGCGCCCGCAGCACCAAGGGCCATGCCGCCGAAACCCGGGTCGACACAGCCTGCGGCCCACGCACCCTGCGCAGCCGCACCTTGCTCAGCCAGAACCGTGAAGGCCAGGCCGACTACGTGCTGTTCGTTGCCGAAGACGCCACCGAAGAGCTGGCTGCCCACGCGCAGATCCACCACATGGCGCACCACGATGCGCTGACCGGGCTGCCCAACCGCACCCTGTTCAACGAACGCCTGCGCCAGGCGCTGGTGCGTGACAGCGAGCACGCCAAGCTGACCGCCGCCCTGTGCCTGGACCTGGACAACTTCAAGAACATCAACGATTCGCTGGGCCACGCCTTTGGCGACAAGCTGCTGCGCGCGTTGGGCAAGCGCCTGCGCCGCGAGCTGCGCGAACACGACACCCTGGCCCGCCTGGGCGGCGACGAGTTTGCCGTGGTGCTGACCGGCCTGGAAGGCCGGGAGGCCGCATGCAACACTGCGCAGCGCCTGATCAACGCGGTCTGCCCACCGTTCCAGATCGAGGGGCACCAGTTCACGGTGGGGGTGAGCATCGGTATTGCCATTGCGCCTGACGACAGCGACCAGGCCGAGCAACTGCTGGGCTACGCCGACATGGCGCTGTACGAGGCCAAGCGCAATGGCCGCAACCGCTACGAGTGTTTCAACGTCGAACTGGACGTCGCCGCCCGCCAGCGCCGCCTGGTGGAAACCGACCTGCGCACCGCGTTGCACCTGGGCCAGTTGCAGTTGCATTACCAGCCGGTGGTCGATCAGCAGACCAGCAGCGTTACCGGCTATGAGGCGCTGCTGCGCTGGGAGCACCCGACCCGCGGCATGGTCATGCCCATGGACTTCATCCCCATCGCCGAGGAAACCGGGCTGATCCATGAACTGGGCGCCCGGGCGCTGAACCTGGCCTGCCAGGAGGCGGCCAGCTGGGACAGCGAGCAGACGGTCTCGGTCAACCTGTCGGCGGTGCAGTTCAAGAATGCCAACCTGGTGCACACCGTGGCCTTGGCGCTGGCCGACTCAGGCCTGCCGCCACAGCGGCTGGAGCTGGAGGTCACCGAGTCGGTGCTGCTGGGCAACAGCGAGGAAAACGTGCGTACCCTGCGTGCACTGAAGGACCTGGGGGTGGCCATTTCGCTGGACGATTTCGGCACCGGGTATTCCTCGCTGGGCTACCTGCGTTCGTTCCCGTTCGACCGGATCAAGATCGACAAGTCGTTCGTGCATGACATGTGCGACAGCCGCGAGGCGATGTCGATCATCCGCGCCATTACCGACCTGTCCAACAGCCTGATGATCAAGACGACGGCCGAGGGGGTGGAGTCGGAGGAGCAGATGCGCCGGTTGGCGGCGGAGGGTTGCTCGCACTTCCAGGGCTACCTGTACGGGCGACCTGCACCGGCGAACGAGCGCTTGAAGCAGGTCATGACGCCGGCATAACGGTTTGCGCGGCCCATTGTGGGAGCGGCCTTGTGTCGCGATTGGGGCGCGCAGCGCCCCCAACATTTTCAGCTTCGCCGCAAAAATTGTCGGGGCCGCTTTGCGGCCCTTTCGCGACACAAGGCCGCTCCCACAGAGATCGTGCCAGCTTTCAGATATTGAGCAGCAATCAGCTGTTCCAGTCCGGCGCAAACGCCGGGCTCACCACCCGCTGGTTTTTCGGCAACCCGGCAATCGCCGCGCGGTCCTCGTCATCCAGTTGCACGGTCGAGGCCGCCAGGTTGGCCAGCTGGTTCTCGCGGCTGCCGGCCTTGGGGATCACCGCCACGCCGTCCTGGTCCAGCAACCACTTCAGCGCCACCTGGCTGGGCAGCACGCCATGCTTGCGGGCGATCGCCTGGATCACCGGCTGCGCCGCCGCCTGCCCACGGGCCAGCGGGGTGTAGGCGGTGAGCAGCAGGTCGTGGCGGCGGGCATAGTCCAGCAGCGGTTGCTGGCCGAGCAGCACGTGGTATTCCACCTGGATCGCCGACAATGGTGCGCCCAGCGTTTCCACCACCTGGCGCAGCAGCCCCAGCGGGAAGTTGGCCACGCCGATGCTGCGCGCCTTGCCCTCGTCACGCAGGGCCACCAGGGTTTCGATGCTGCGGGCCAGGTCCCAGTCCTGGGCGGGCCAGTGGATGTGGAACAGGTCGACCTGCTCGGTACCCAGCGCGCGCAGGCTGTCCTCCAGCGACTGGCGCATGGCCTTGGGCGCCAGGCGATCCCACCATACCTTGGTGGTCAGGTGAATATGCTCGCGCGGTACATCGCTGTCGCGCAGGGCCTGGCCGACGGCGGCCTCGTTTTCATAGGCAGTGGCGGTATCGATATGCCGGTAACCCAATTCAAGCGCCTGGCGCACGGCCTGGGTGCACTCGCTGCCGGTCATTGGCCAGGTGCCCAGACCGATCGCGGGCAGGTCCAGGCCGTTTCGGGTGGTGAGCCTTTGCATGTAAATTCCTTGTAGGGTGTGCAGGGTTCGCATTGGATGGTCGGCGATCAGCACGGCACGGGCCATGCGCGCGGGGCGGAAAGTGGTCGATCAGCGAACAGAAACTGCAGTCGGCCTTGGCTGGCGGCAATTGAACTTCCTTATTCTTCGGCATCTCTTCTAGAATCCGAGCTGTTGCATCCGCCAGGCTGTGCCTGCGCGGCCTTCACTGGGCGCCGCATCCAGCCGCGCCGTCATCGAGAGTGCCATGAGTTCCAGCACACCGCTGTCCGGAGTCAACCAACCCCTGCGCGGCATCGCCCTGGTGGTGGTGGCGACATTCCTGTTCGCCAGCCACGATGCCCTGTCCAAGTTCCTCGGCGGCCTGTACCCGATCATCATGGTGGTGTGGGCGCGGTATGTGGTGCATACGCTGCTGATGGCCGGCATCTTTCTGCCAAAGGCCGGCCTCAACGTGCTGCGTACCCGCCGCCCGCTGTTGCAGACGTTACGTGCCCTGAGCCTGCTGAGTACCAGCCTGCTGTTCACCACCGGCCTGCAGTACCTGCCGCTGGCCGAAGCCACGGCGGTCAACTTCCTCGCCCCGGTGCTGGTCACCGCACTGTCGGCACCACTGCTGAAGGAGCGGGTGACGGTGGGGCAATGGGTGGCGGTGGTGATGGGCTTCATCGGCGTGCTGGTGGTGGTGCACCCGGGAGGGGCGATGTTCACCCCGGCCATCCTGTATCCGTTCGGTTCGGCGCTGGGCTTCTGCTTCTACCAATTGTTGACGCGTATCCTGGCTTCGCACGACAGCCCGACCACCAGCAACTTCTATGCGGGGTTGTGCAACACCCTGGCGATGAGTGCGCTGGTGCCGTTCTTCTGGGAGATGCCGCGTTGGGACCATGCGCTGCTGATGCTGGCGCTGGGTGGCTTTGGCATGACTGCGCACCTGCTGCTGACCCAGGCCTTCCGCCATGCGGCACCGGCGTTGCTGGCGCCATTCAGTTATTGCCAGATCGTGTTTGCCGGTTTGCTTGGGTTGGTTGCCTATAGCCAGGTGCCGGATACCTTGAGCCTGGTGGGCATCTCGGTGATCTGCCTGAGTGGGCTAGGGGCGGCGTGGATGCAGCGGGGTAAGTAGAAGGCCGTTATTACAGCACCGACCTGTAGGAGCTGTGCCCAAGCATTGCGCTAGACCAGTGGAAGGCCCTCAAACGCGACCCTTCAACAACGCCTGCAACGAATCGTCAAAGTCCCGCAGCGCATCTGCCTGCACCGCCCGCTCATCCTCGACCACCCGCGCCACATCGCCCAGGCGCTTGCTGGCCCGTCCTTCAGCGCGGCCGATATAGGTCAACTGGTCATCGAAAAAGCGAGCTACCACCCGGCTTTCGATATCCGCGCTGGCCAAACGGCTTTCGGTGTCCAGCAGCACGATCACATCCGGGTGGTCGCCCAGCAGCGTGTCCAGGTCGTCATAGAACGTCACTTCGGTAAACTGCTGCGCCAGTGACCGCGCCAGCCAGTCATACGCCTGGCTCTCGCTGCGCAGGGTCGCCACCGAGACGCGCTGGCCCCGGGCCGGCGCGGTGGCCTGGGTGCGATGGCTGCCGAGGTATTCGAGGGTCGCTGCGGCATCACGTCCCAGCAGCACGGCCACCCGCTGGCCAGGGCCCAGGATGACACTGGAAATGGCCGTGGCCGAATAGAAGTGCCCGTAGGGCTGCGTGTCGGTAGCCGCCGGGCTGGCACAACCGCCAAGGGCGGCCAGCAAGGCGAGCAGGGCTGCGATCATGCCGGTTTTCATGGGAGGCCTCATCAATCAGTGAATGCCGCCATCTTCCAACCGGGCTGTTCGCAGCGGAACTTGATGGCATTCATGGTAGCTATCGATGAGGTCGATGAATCACTGCGTGGCCATGAATTGCAGGATGCGTTCGCGCAGCCAGCGCTCGGCGGGGTCATTGTCCTGGGCGCCGCTCCAGACCATCGACAGTTCAGCCTCGGTGATGTCGAACGGCGCCGGGTCGGCGCGCAGGCTGCCGTCGTCGGCCAGGGCGCAGGCGGCGTAGTCCGGCACCGTGGCGATCAGTTCGGTGTTGCGCAGCAGGGCGCGCAGGCTGCCGAACTGCGGCACCGCCAGCACCACCTTGCGGCAACGGCCGATGCGTGCCAGGTCAAGGTCGATATTGCCGCTCATGTCGCCGGAGAACGACACCATTACATGTGGGCGGGCGCAGTATTCGTCGAGGGTCAGCGGGCCTGGGCGGTCATCGGCGCGCAGCACCCGCACGCCGATGTTGCGCAGCTTTCGGCGCTTGGCGGTGGCCGGCAGGTCAGTGGTGTAGCTCACGCCCACCGAGATCTCGCCGCTGGCCAACAGCCCTGGCATCAGCAGGAAGTTGGCCCGGCGCACCACCACGCTGATGTTCGGGGCCTCTTCGCGCAGGGCCTGCAGCAGGGCCGGGAACAGGCCGAACTCGGCATCGTCCGACAGGCCGAGGCGGAACACGTTGCAGCTGTTGACCGGGTCGAACTCGCGGGCGCGACTGATGGCGGCGGAAATCACGTCCATGGCCGGCCCCAGCTCGGCGAAGATCTGCATGGCCCGTGGGGTCGGCTCCATGGCCCGGCCGTTGCGGATCAGCAGCGGGTCGTCGAACAGCTCGCGCAGGCGGGCGAGGGCGGCGCTGACGGTGGGTTGGGTGATGAACAGCTTTTCGCCGACCCGGGTCAGGTTGCGTTCGATCATCAGGGCTTCGAACAGTACCAGCAGGTTCATGTCGACGCGGCGCAGGTCGTTGCGGTTCATGAGTGGGCGGGTTCCGGAGTAGAGGGGGTGGCGGTGTATTGAAGCATGTGGCCAGCCTGATTGCCTTGTATGGATGTGCCGGCCTCTTCGCGGGTAAACCCGCTCCCACAGGATCATCACCGGAAAGCTGACAGAGCCAACCTATCACCCCTCAATAGCCACTCTATTAGAACTCTGTCCAAGCTCGGCTAGTCTTTCCCCTGGCCCCGCGAGTTCCGCGAGCGGGCGGCGTGTCAGCACCTGCGTGCAAGACCGCACCAACCCCATCGTGACAGCTTCGCAAGCCCCGTGTAGACCTGATGAGGGGTAGCACGAGCCCACGCGCTCGGCTGAAAGAACACCTGGCAATGACCGGAAATCTGGATAACCGACCCAAAGGTACCCGCAGATGTCGAACGAATCGAAATGCCCGTTCCATCAAACCGCAGGTGGCGGCACCACCAACCGTGACTGGTGGCCTGACCAGCTCAACCTGAGAATTCTTCACCAACATTCCTCCAAGTCCGACCCGATGGACCCGGGTTTCGACTATGCCAAGGCGTTCAAGAGCCTCGACTTCCAGGCCCTGAAGCAAGACCTGACCGCCTTGATGACCGACTCCCAGGACTGGTGGCCCGCCGACTTCGGCCACTACGGCCCGCTGTTCATCCGCATGGCCTGGCACAGCGCCGGCACCTACCGCATCGGCGATGGCCGGGGTGGTGCAGGCTCTGGCCAGCAGCGCTTCGCCCCGCTCAACAGCTGGCCGGACAACGTCAGCCTGGACAAGGCCCGGCGCCTGCTGTGGCCGATCAAGCAGAAGTACGGCAACAAGATTTCCTGGGCCGACCTGATCGTGCTCACCGGCAACGTCGCCCTCGAATCCATGGGCTTCAAGACCTTCGGTTTCTCTGGCGGGCGTGCCGATGTCTGGGAGCCGGACGAGGACGTGTACTGGGGCTCGGAAAAGGTCTGGCTGGGCGGAGACATTCGTTATGGCAATGAGCAGGTCAAGGCCCAGCCGCCAGGCCAGGGTGACCTGGTAGCCGAGCCAGCCAAGCACGCAGAGGAGCAAAGCCGGGACCTGGCCGGCGAGCGCAACCTGGAAAACCCGCTGGCTGCCGTGCAGATGGGCCTGATCTACGTGAACCCGGAAGGCCCGGACGGCAACCCCGACCCGGTGGCCTCGGGCAGGGACATCCGTGACACCTTTGGCCGCATGGCCATGAACGATGAAGAAACCGTGGCGCTGATCGCCGGGGGCCACGCCTTCGGCAAGACCCACGGTGCCGGCCCTGCCGACAACGTCGGCCCCGAGCCGGAAGCAGCAGGCCTGGAGCTGCAGGGGTTGGGCTGGGCCAACAAGTTCGGCAGCGGCAAAGGTGGCGACACCATCACCAGCGGCCTCGAAGTGACCTGGACCTCGACCCCCACCCGATGGAGCAACGAATACCTCAACAACCTGTTCAACTTCGACTGGGAACTGACCAAGAGCCCGGCCGGTGCACACCAGTGGCGGCCGAAGGAGGGCAAGGGGGCAGGCACTGTGCCGGATGCCCATGACCCGGCCAAGCGCCACGCGCCTTCCATGCTCACCTCCGATCTGGCACTGCGCTTCGACCCGATCTATGAGCCGATCGCCCGCCGCTTCAAGGACAACCCTGACCAGCTGGCAGACGCCTTCGCCCGCGCCTGGTACAAGCTGATCCACCGCGACATGGGCCCATTGGCGCGCTACCTCGGCCCGGAAATGCCCAACGAAGAGCTGCTGTGGCAAGACCCGCTGCCAAAAGTCGACCATCCGCTGGTAGGCGAGCAGGACGTTGCCGAGCTCAAGGCCAAGGTGCTGGCGACGGGCCTGAGCGTTGGCGAGCTGGTGGCCACAGCCTGGGCGGCGGCGTCGACCTTCCGCGGTTCGGACAAGCGTGGCGGGGCCAATGGTGGCCGCCTGCGCCTGGCGCCGCAGAAGGACTGGCCGGCTAACCAAGGCACGGGCAAAGTACTGGCGGCGCTCGAGAAGATCCAGGCCGAGTTCAATGCCGGTGGCAAGAAAATCTCCCTGGCCGACCTGATCGTTCTGGCTGGCGCCGCCGCAGTGGAAAAGGCTGCCAAGGACGCCGGGCACAACGTCAGCGTGGCGTTCCGCCCGGGGCGTACCGATGCCTCCCAGGCGCAGACCGACGTCGAGTCGTTCGCCGTGCTGGAACCGCTGGCCGATGGCTTCCGCAACTTCACCAAGGCCCGCTACAGCGTCAAGGCCGAGAAGCTGTTGCTGGACAAGGCCCAGCTGTTGACCCTGACCGCACCGGAAATGACCGTGCTGATCGGCGGCCTGCGCGTGCTCGGTGCCAACCATGGCGGCAGCCAGCAGGGCGTGTTCACCGACAAGGTCGGTACCCTGAGCAACGACTTCTTCCGCAACCTGCTGGACATGGGCGTTGAGTGGAAGCCGACCTCGGCGGATAACGACGCCTTCGAAGGACGGGACCGCAAGACCGGGCAGGTTAAATGGACAGGTAGCCGGGTTGACCTGGTGTTCGGTTCCCATGCCCAGTTGCGGGCGTTGAGCGAGGTGTACGGCAGCAGTGATGGCCAGGACAAGTTCGTGCGGGACTTTGTGGCGGCCTGGGAGAAAGTGATGGAGCTGGATCGCTTTGACCTGAAATAGCTTCGTCAGAAATGGGGGCTGCGAAGCAGCCCCCATGCTCTCCGGGGGCTGGACCATTTCAATCTTCCTGTGCAAGCTGGTGCACGACAGTGGTTGCACACAGAAGGTAATCGTTCGTGAACCCCGAAACCATGCTGGCGGCATTGCCAGGCTACGCCATGTCGGCAGAGTCCATCCAGGTGCTGCCCGATGCCAAGGCCTACCGCGCCTGCCTGCTTGAGCGCATCCGCGCCGCAACCCGGCGTATCGTCATCGTTGCGTTGTACCTGCAGGAAGACGAGGCTGGCCAGGAAGTGCTGGATGCCCTGTACCAGGCCAAGGCCGCGCGGCCAGGGCTGGAAATCACCATCGTGGTCGACTGGTTCCGTGCCCGCCGTGGCCTGCTGGGCGCCGGCCGCCAGCCGGGTAACGCCGCCTGGTACCAGGCACAGCGCCAGCACCATGGGCTGGACATCGTCATCCATGGCGTACCGGTCCAGACCCGCGAGCTGTTCGGCGTGTTGCACCTGAAGGGCAGCATCATCGACGACTGCGTGATCTACACCGGCGCCAGCCTCAACAACGTGTACCTGCACCGTTTCGACCGTTACCGCCTGGACCGCTACCACCTGTTCCAGTCACCAGAGCTGGCCGATGCGATGGTCGGGCTGGTGCGACGCCTGCTGCACCACACCGCCACACCGCGCCTCGACCTGCCGGCGCCACCCTCTACCCGCAGCCTGCGCGTTGACATCCGGCGCTTGCGCGCGCGGCTGCGGCGCATGGCCTATGAGGCACCGGCCAGCGCAGCAGGGCAGGGCCTGCGGGTTATTCCGCTGTTGGGTGTGGGCCGTGGCAACCCGCTGAACCGGGCGCTGTGCGCCTTGCTGGCGGCGGCGCGCACACAGGTCATCATCAGCACGCCGTACTTCAACCCACCCCGGGTGCTGATGCGCGAGCTCGACCATGCCCTGGCGCGTGGCGTGCGGGTGGAGCTGATCGTTGGTGATCGCACGGCCAACGATTTCTATATCGCCCCTGGCGAGCCGTTCAGCGCCAGCGGCGCGTTGCCCTACCTGTACGAAGACAACCTGCGCGCTTTCACCCGACGTCGCCACGCTGCGATTGCAAGCGGCCAGCTGCAGGTGCGGATCTGGAACGACCCCGGGCATACCTTCCATGCCAAGGGCGTGTGGGTCGACCAGCGCTATTCGCTGCTGACCGGCAACAACCTGAACCCGCGCGGCTTCAACCTGGACCTGGAGAACGGCCTGCTGATCGATGACCCGCAAGAGCAATGGCTGGGGCCACGGGAGGCAGAGTTGGCCGAGTTGCGCCGGCATGCGCCGAAGATCGGCTCGGCAGAGGAATTGGGAGTCAAGGCCGAGCACCCCAAGGAAGTGCGCAGGTTCCTGCGGCGGCTGCGCTATAGCCGGCTGGAGCCGCTGATCAAACGGGTGCTCTGAGGGAATTCAAGCGTTTTTGTGGGAGCGGCCTTTTTGTCCGGGCAACGGCTTACTGCGCCGGGGCCAGGCGAATACCACTCACCTGCACCTGATCACCGGGCTTGAAGCGGGCATTGGGCGAGCGATAGCGCTGGGTACTGCCGTCGTCATGGCGTACCACGTAGGCTGCATCGCTGTGTCCACTGCCTTGTTGCACGGCGGCTCCGCCAAATGCACCCAGGGCTGCACCGGCGATGGCGCCGAACGGGCCGCCGAGCGCGGCACCGACCATCAGGCCGGTGACGCCCCCGACGCCATGGCCCACCGTGTTGTCGGGGCTTTCCGAGAGCACCTCGTCGGCGCAGGCGGGCAGGGCGATGGACAGGGACATCGCCAGAGGGAGAAGGATATTTTTCATGATGGTTATTTCCGCAAGGCAGGTAGTGGCGAAGAGAATGGTTCAGCTTTCGTGCCAGCTGGGCAGCCCTTGCAGATGAGGGTGTTACGCTGGTGTGTTGTCATAACGACAGCAGTTTTTGTGGTGCAAATGACTGGCTGATGTCAATATGACATTTCGCCCGCACGGTATTGGCCAGGGCTGGGCTATCATTTGCAGGCTGGTGGTGTAAGGCTCCTCTGAAAAGTCATCACGAGCGCATACAATCGGGCCTTTTCCTCGTCAACCAGATAGGCCGAACCGTTCATGGCGCTTGATCCACCCACGATGCTGACTATCTCGATCGCCCTGGCTGCTGCGGCTGCGTTGTACCTGGCGATCGAGTGGCGCAGCGTCCGCGAGCCGTCACTGCTGTTCTGGAGCGCAGGCTTTGCCACCATCACGATTGGTTCCACCCTGGCCTTGCTGCGCGGCATCGGTTTGTTGCTGATCGGTATCTGGTTCGCCAACGGCCTGCTGGTGGTGGCGCACTGGTTCTTCCTGATGGGTGTGTTGCGTTTCACCCAGGAGCGGCTGTCGCGTATCTGGTTATCGGTCGTGCTGGTGTGGTTCGCCTTGCTGCTGTTGCCTGTGGGGCCGCAGTGGTCGAAGGTGATGCTGATGGTCAACTCGTTGCTGGTGGCGCTGTTGACGCTCAAGGCCAGCTGGCTGTTGCGGCCGCATGGCAGGTCGCTGAGTGTTGGCGCGGTGCAGTTGCGCTATGTGTTGCTGGTTCATGGGTTGTTCTATGTGGCCAAGGCGATCATTGCGATCACACCGGGTACGTTGATTGACCTGGCCACCTTCGGCGGGCTGATCATTCAGGTTTCGTTGGTCGAAGGTGCGATGGCGATCATGCTGATTGCCTTGTCGATGACTGGCACCGTGCGCTACCGGCGCGAGGAGCGGATTGCCCGCCTGGCAGCCCGTGACCCGTTGACAGCGCTGTACAACCGACGTGCACTGGAGGTGCGGGCGGGGCCTTTCTTCAAGGCAGTGGACTCGGCGCAACCCGGGGCCTTGCTATTGATCGACATCGACAATTTCAAATTGGTCAACGACCTGCACGGGCATGTTGCGGGGGACCGCTTGCTGATTGCCCTGAGCGAGATGATTCGTGCGGTGCTGCCCGAGCGCTCGCTGGCGGCGCGGCTGGGTGGTGATGAGTTCGTCATTCTGCTGTGTGGTGCGAGCAGCGAGCGGGTCATGGAGCTGGGAGGACTGCTGCGCGAGCAGTTCCAGCAGTATGCCAGCAAGACGGTACCTACGCCGCAGCCGGTCACCTTGAGCATCGGCGCCAACCTGTTCGACCAACCGCCGACGAGCCTTGCAGCCTTGATCGAGCAGGGGGATGTCGCCTTGTACCAGTCCAAGCGCGGTGGGCGCGACAGCATCCGCTTCGTCGAACGACCGATGGCCGATCTCAGTTAGCCATATCCAAAAAGCCAAATAGCTGCAGGCCCCGTCCGTGGGGCCTCAGCAAGAATGGCGACTCAGGTCACCACCTGGTAGCACGGTACATACGCCGCGCCGCCAGGTAACTTCATCCGATGCTGGTCGACGAACGCCTGCAACAGCCGGCCCAGTGGGTCCAGCACGGCGCTGTCGCCACGGATCTGATATGGCCCGTGTTCCTCGATCAGGCGGATGCCCTTGTCTTTCACGTTGCCAGCAACGATGCCGGAAAACGCCCGGCGCAGGTTGGCGGCCAGTTCGTGAGCCGGCAGCTCGCGGCGCAGGTCGAGGTCGGCCATGGCCTGGTGGGTCGGGTCGAACGGGCGCTGGAAGCTCTCCTCGATCTTCAGCAGCCAGTTGAAGTGGAAGGCATCGTTGCGCTCGCGGCGGAACTGCTTCACCGCCTTGAGCCCTTCGACCATGTGCCGGGCAACTTCAGCCGGGTCATCGATGATGATCTCGTACAGGCGGTGCGCCGCTTCACCCAGGGTGGCGCCCACGAAGGCATGCAATTGTTGCAGGTACGGCTCGGCGCTGCGCGGGCCGGTGAGTACCACCGGGAAAGGCAGGTCCTGGTTGTCCGGATGCATGAGGATGCCCAGCAGGTAGAGGAACTCCTCGGCCGTGCCGGCACCGCCCGGGAAGATGATGATGCCGTGGCCGACCCGGACGAAAGCTTCCAGACGCTTCTCGATGTCCGGCAGGATCACCAGTTCGTTGACGATCGGGTTGGGCGCTTCGGCGGCGATGATGCCCGGCTCGGTGAGGCCCAGGTAGCGGCTGCCGTGCATGCGTTGCTTGGCGTGGGCAATGGTGGCGCCCTTCATAGGGCCCTTCATCACACCCGGGCCGCAGCCTGTGCACACGTCCAGCTTGCGCAGGCCCAGCTCGTGGCCGACCTTCTTGGTGTACTGGTATTCCTCGCTGCTGATCGAATGGCCACCCCAGCACACCACCATCTTCGGCTCCACGCCCGGGCGCAGGGTGCGGGCGTTACGCAGCAGGTGGAAGACATAGTCGGTGATGCCCTGGGAGCTTTCCAGGTCGATGCGCTGGCTGGCCAGCTCGCTTTCGGTGTAGACGATGTCGCGCAGTGCGCTGAACAGCATTTCACGGGTGCTGGCGATCATTTCGCCATCGACGAAGGCGTCGGCCGGGGCATTCAGCAGCTCCAGGCGCACGCCGCGGTCCTGTTGATGGATACGTACCTCGAAATCCTGATAGGCCTCGAGTATGGTCTTGGCATTGTCGACATGGGCGCCGGTGTTGAGGATGGCCAGGGCGCACTGGCGGAAAAGGGTGTAAAGGCTACCGGTACCGACTTCACTCAGTTGCTGCACTTCACGTTGTGACAGCGTCTCCAGGCTGCCTTTGGGGCTGACGGATGCATTGATGACATTGCGTTGAGGCATCTAAGTCTTTCCTGTGCGGGTAAAACATCCTTCTTTGACAACACCATACCGAGAAATGTGGACGGCAACGAGGGGGGAGTGGAAAAAGCTTGAGACCAGGCTGGCTTCTTCGCGGGCTTGCCCGCTCCCCCAGGGGCCGCGCTGCTTTCAGGCTTGCGCTGGACCTGTGGGAGCGGGCAAGCCCGCGAAGCAGGCGACTCGGTCTCAAGTCATCCCAACAGCTTCTGCACACCCAGGGTAATGGCCACGCCACCAAACACCAGCCAAAGGTTGAGAATCGCCCCGGTGGCCAGCGCCCGCGGCCCGGCCTGGCGAATCTGGCTGAGGCGCGTCTCCATCCCCAGCGCGGTCATGGCCATGGTCAGGGCGAAGGTATCCAGGCTGTTGATCGTCTGGGTCAGGCTGCCCGGCAACACCTGCAGCGAGTTCACCAGTACCAGCGCGAGGAAGCCGAAGGCGAACCAGGGCATGGCGATGCGCCCATTGCCCTGTGCCTGGCCCGGCTGGCGCGCGCGGCTGATCCAAAGGCCCACCACCAGCAGTACCGGTACCAGCAACATCACCCGGGTCATCTTGACGATGGTGGCGATATGCGTGGCCTCGGGGCTGACGTTGCTGGCCGCACCGACCACCTGGGCCACTTCGTGAATGGTGCCTCCCAGGAACAGCCCGGCGCCCATGGTGTCCAGGTGCAGCCAGCCGGCATTGATCGCCAACGGGTAGAGGAACATCGACAGGGTGCCGAACAGCACCACGCTACCCACCGCCATGGCACTTTTATGCGGTGCACTGCGCAGGGCCGACTCGAAGGCCAGTACCGCGGCGGCGCCGCAGATGGCGCTGCCGGCTGCGGTCAGCAAGGCGGTATCGCGGTCCAGCTTGAACAGCTTCATGCCGCACCACAGGCCGATCAGCAGTGTGCTGGACACCACCAGCAACGACACGATGAGCCCGGACCAGCCGACTTCGGCAATTTCCTGCAGGCTTACCCGCAGGCCAAAGAAGGCCACGGCAATGCGCAGCAGGCCGCGGGCCGAAAAGTTGATACCCGCCGCCCAGCTTGCCGGTACACCGTCACGCAGTGCATTGCCGTAAAGCGCACCGGCGACGATACCGACGATCAGCGGGCTGATGCCCATGTTGGCAATGGCGGGCAGGGCAGCCAACTGGGTGACCGCAAGCGCGAACAGCGCGACGAACAGGATGCCATTGAGCCGCCCTCGGGTAGAGAGGGTAGGAGCAAAGGCGGGGTTGGACGGAGCCGTGGCCATGTGAGTCCTCCGGAAAAGTGTTTCGACATGGCTTACGTTAGTCTGGTTATAAGCTTATAAAAAATCGTAATTTAGGATGGCAAATATCCGTTTAGCTGATATTTTTTATTCATGACCCCAGAACAACTGATAACGTTTGCTACCGTCGCCGAGCACGGCAACATCAGCCATGCGGCCCAGGCCCTGCACTTGTCGCAGCCGGCGGTATCTGGCCAGCTCAAGTTGCTGCAGGAGGCCTTTGGCGAGCCTCTGTATCAACGCGCCGGCCGTGGTGTGCGGCTGACAGCAGCCGGCGAGCAATTGCTGGCCCATGCCGAGCGCTTGCGCGAAACCTTCCGTCAGGCCCAGGCATTGCGCGAGGCCATGCGCGGGCTGGAGCGCGGCACCTTGCGCATCGGCGCCAGTACCACGCCGGCAAGCTACCTGCTGCCTTACCTGATTGCCGATTTCCATGCCCGCTATCCGGAGGTGCTGGTGAGTACTTCCAACGGCAACACGGCGGAAATCGTCGCTGCGCTGGATAGCGTCGATATCGCCCTGATCGAAGGGCCGCCTGGGCAGGAACTGCCATTGGGCACGGCGGTGACGGCGTGGCGGGAAGACGAGATCGTGGCCATCGTGCCGCGTGCTCATCCGCTGGCTGGCAGTGACCGGCAGACACTGGAATCACTGGGGGCCTACCCGTTGGTGTTGCGCGAGAGCGGCTCGGGTGTGCGGCAGATCGTCGAGCGGGCATTTGCCCGCAGCGGCGTGGCGATGCGCGTGGCGCTGGAAATTGCCGGGGTGGAAGGGGTGAAGGAAGCGGTGCGGGCCGGGATGGGGATCGGTTTTGTATCGGCGATGTCGATCCGGCATGAGGATGGGGCGTTGCAGCGGTTGCAGGTCGTGCCGCAGGCGCTGGTGCGGCGGTTTTCCATTCTGGTGCCGCATGCCGCCACCCCCTCGCGGGCTGCGGCGCGGTTTCTGGAGTTGTGTGTTGGTCTGCAAGAGGTGGGGTGACTGTGCAGGCCTCAATCCACCCGAAAGACATGCTTCAGATAGGCCACGAAGTTCTCATCCCGGCACTGTGTCTTGCCCGGGCTGTCGGAAATCTTGGCCACCGGGGCCCCATTGCACGCTGTCATCTTGATCACGATGTTCATTGGCTCCACCCCCGGGATATCGCAGGTCAGCCTGGTCCCAATGCCAAAGCTCACATTGATCCGCTCATGCAACGCCCGGTACAACCCCAGCGCCTTGGGAAGGTCCAGCCCGTCGGAAAAGATCAGGGTCTTGCTCTTCGGGTCGATCCCCAGCCGCTCATAGTGGGCAATGGCCTTTTCCGCCCAGGCCAGCGGGTCGCCCGAATCGTGCCGCAAGCCATCGAACAGCTTGGCGAAGTACAGGTCGAAGTCGCCCAGGAACGCGTCCATGGTGATGCAGTCGGTCAGGGCAATGCCCAGCAGCCCCCGGTATTCCCGCACCCAGCATTCCAGCGCGGCAGCCTGGCTGTCGACCAGGCGCGGGCCAAGTTGCTGGTGGGCCATGAACCACTCGTGGGCCATGGTGCCGATCGGCTTGAGCTGGTATTCGCGGGCCAGGTGCACGTTGCTGGTACCGACAAAGCGGCCCGGGAAGTCACGCTTCAGAATGTGCACCACCTCGTCCTGCACCCGGTAGGAGAAGCGCCGCCGGGTGCCGAAGTCGGCCAGTTGGAAACCGGCCAGTTCATCGGCGCTGGCTGCGGCCTTCAGCCAGTCGAGGTTCTGATACAGGCGCTCGCGGACTTGCTCGATCACCACCTCGCGATACCGATAGCGGTTGCGTACCTCGCTGATGATCGCCAGTAGCGGGATCTCGTAGAGAATCACGTGCAACCACGGCCCGCGCACGCGAATCGCCAGTTGGCCGGCATCATCCAGGCCTACCTGTACATAGCGCAGGTTGAAGCGGAACAGGCTGAGAAAGCGGATGAAGTCCGGTTTGATAAACGGGATCTTCTCCAGGTAGGCGAGCTGGTCATGCGTGACGCTGACATCGGCCAGTTGCTCGACCTGGTAGCGGATTTCCGCCAGGTAAGGTGCGAGGTTCTCGCCGTTACGGCAGCGGAATTCCCATTCCACCTCGGCGTTGGGATAGTTGTGCAGCACCGCCTGCATCATGGTGATCTTGTAGAAGTCGGTGTCCAGCAGGTTCTGGATGATGCGTGGACCGAAAACGCTGTCGCTCATGGGCGGTCTTCCTTGATCAGAGAGAGCTGGTGGTCGAGCGCGGCTTCGTCGCCGCAGAGGATCACGCCCTCGGCAGCCAGGGCGCCACATGCCTCGATGGCGCCCGCCTGGGTGAGGGCGCGGCAGGCCGGCAGGTACAACAGCACCCGAAAGCCAGCCTGGCGCAATTGGCGAGCGGTGGTCCTGACGCAATAGTCCAGGGCCAGGCCACCGACGATCACCGCGCCCACCTGCTGTACCTTGAGGTACTCGATCACCCCGGTGGAGCGGCGCTCGGCCAGGTCGTGATAGCAGGCGCCGTAGGGGTGCAGGTCGGGCTCGACGCCTTTCCACACGAAATAGTCGTAGTCGATGGGGGCAGGCAGGCCGGGCAGCAACTCGAAGCCGGGCGTGCCGGGGACACAGTGGCTGACCCAGGTCAGGTCAGCGTTGGCCAGCTGCAAGGGCTGCAGCATGTGCGCGGGGTCGGCGACTACCCAGGCGGCGTTGGCCGGGTGGGCGTCCTTGCTGCCCAGGCGCAGGTCGGCACGCAAGGCCATGGTATTCAGATCAGCCGCGATTTCGTCACCCTCGGGGACGGGCAGTTCTTGCGGCACATTGCTGGTGAAGCCGTTCTGGGCGTCGACATCGAAACTGGCGATCTTCATGGCGGTTCTCCTCGCTGGAATGGCTATATAATTCACCTGGTGTATTAAGTGTGTCAAGTGACATTTGACATAGGCTTTTTGCTTGCCTTACTTAGATGCCCTGGTGGATTATGGGGCGCTTGAACAAGGAGTCGCCCGGTGAATGCAGTAGAAGTTCTGGCCAGCGTCGATATCGTGGCGCTGCGCATGGCCCCCGAAGCTCAGCATCTGCAGGTGCTGTTGCACCGTCGTGAGCGTGAACCGCATGCCGGCCAGTGGGCCCTGCCCGGGGTGATCGTCAATGGCCGCACCCCCGACACCAGCCTGGAAGCTGCCGCCGAACGCGCGCTGCGCGAGAAAACCCAGGTAGTACCTTGCTACATGGAACAGGTGGGCACCGAGGGCAATGCTTTCCGCGACCCGCGTGGATGGTCACTCAGCACCTATTACCTGGCATTGCTTGATCCGAGGCAGGTCGTCGAAGGCGAGCAACTGGCGTTTTTCGACTTGGACAGCGTATTGGCGCGCAAGGTGCTGTTGCCCTTTGATCATAACCTGCTGGTGGAGCGCGCCCGTGAGCGGCTGGCGGCGAAGACGGTGTACAGCAGCCTGCCGCTGTACCTGCTGGCGGAGAAGTTCACTGTGCTGGATGCGCTAGGTGCGGTGCAGGCTTGCCTGGGGCAGGCGGTGAACAACACCTCGCTGCGCAAACGCCTGGAGCGCTTGCGCGAGCTGGGGTGGGTGAGTGATACCGGTGAGAAGAACCAGCCGAGGCTGGGTAGGCCGCAGCAGTTGTATCGATACACACCACAGGGGGAGCGGGCGTTCATGTTTGATCGCAGTCTGCTGCCTGAGGGCGCTTAGTCGCCTGTAGCGGTGCGTGCAGCGGTTGGCATTCTGTTGATCCGCGGGTGCCTTGCTGCACCGTGTCACTCGTCGCCGTAGTTCATGATCGACAACAGACGGATGGGTACCTGCACCAGCTTCTCGGGGCCGTGCGGGGTCTCGCCGTCGAAAGTCAGGCTGTCGCCCGCCTGCATGTGATAGAGCTGGTTGCCGTGGCGGTACACCAGTTCACCCTCGAGCAGGTGGAGGAACTCGGTGCCGGGGTGGGCGAAGGTTGGAAACTCTTCGCTGGCGTCATCCATGGTCACCATGTACGCCTCGAAGTTCTTCTTCGGCCCCCTGGCGTGGTTGAGCAAATGGTAGGTGTGGCCTTTCTCGGTACCGCGGCGCACCACCTCCAGCCCTTCACCGGCTTTCACCAACAAGGCATTACCGTCGGGCTGGTCATATTGGCTGAACAGCTTGGCCATCGGCATGCCCAGCACGTCGCACAGGCGGCTGAGGGTGTCGAGGCTGGTGGACACCTGGGCGTTCTCGATCTTGCTCAGCATGCCTTGGCTGATGCCGGCGATGCGCGCCACATCGGCGAGCTTGAGGGACTGGGCCTGGCGCTGGCGCTTGATCTGCAAGCCCAGGTACTGCTCCAGACGAAGGCGCGGTTCGGTTTCGGTTGGCATCGAATGTCCTGCACGGTTTCAGTTCAAGAATAATGTTTTCGCACTAGGAAAGTGCGAAATGGCAGCTGCGGTGGACGCATCTTTCCTCGGGTGAAAACAAGTTTCCCATAAACGGAGCGTGGAAATCTGCTTGGTTTTGGGTTGTCGGTGCCGGCCTCTTCGCGGGTAAACCCGCTGCCACAAGCCCGCGAAGAGGCCCGAACAGGCAACACAAGGTTGCACCCTGAATGAAGTTGGCAAGCGCATTGCATTCCTGTGAGGAAAGTAAGTTTCTCTTGCGGAATCATTGCCCCTTGCTCAGGAGTGTCCAACCCATGTTGCCAGCAGAAACCCAGCGCACCCTCGATCAGCACGGCATCAAGTACGTGCTGGCGCAGTTCGTCGATATCCATGGCTCGGCGAAGACCAAATCGGTGCCGGTCTCGGGCCTGAAGATGGTGGCCGAGGAGGGCGCCGGCTTTGCCGGGTTCGCCATCTGCGGCATGGGCATGGAACCGCACGGCCCCGATTTCATGGCCCGCGGCGACCTTTCGACCTTGATCCCGGTACCCTGGCAGCCGGGGTACGGCCGGGTGGTGTGCGTAGGCCACGTGAACGGCCAACCCTGGCCCTACGACAGCCGCTACGTGTTGCAGCAGCAGGTGCAGCGCCTGGCTGACAAAGGCTGGACCCTGAACACCGGCCTTGAGCCCGAGTTCAGCCTGTTCCGCCGCGACGAGGAGGGCAAGCTGCAACTGGTGGACGCTTCCGACAACCTCGACAAGCCCTGCTACGACTACAAAGGCCTGTCGCGCTCGCGGCTGTTCCTCGAGCGGCTGACCGAGGCGTTGCAGCCGGTGGGCTTCGACATCTACCAGATCGACCACGAGGACGCCAACGGCCAGTTCGAGATCAACTACACCTACAGCGACGCCATGGAGTCGGCCGACCGCTTCACCTTCTTCCGCATGGCCGCCGGCGAGATCGCCAACGACCTGGGGATGATCTGCTCGTTCATGCCCAAGCCCGACCCCAAGCGCGCCGGCAATGGCATGCACTTCCACCTGTCGCTGGCCAGCAGCACCAACAAGAACCTGTTCCATGACCCGTCCGACAGCAGCGGCATGGGCCTGTCGAAGCTGGCCTACCACTTTGCCGCGGGCCTGCTGGCCCATGGCCCGGCGCTGTGCGCCTTCGCTGCGCCCACGGTCAACTCGTACAAGCGCCTGGTGGTCGGCCGCTCGCTATCCGGCGCCACCTGGGCCCCGGCGTTTGTCGCCTACGGCGCCAACAACCGCTCGGCGATGGTGCGTATCCCCTATGGCCGCCTGGAGTTCCGCCTGCCGGACGCTGGCTGCAACCCGTACCTGGTCACCGCCGCGATCATCGCCGCCGGCCTCGATGGCATCGACCGTCAGCTGGAGCCGAGCGAGATGTGCAACGAGAACCTCTACAACCTGAGCCTGGAAGAGATTGCCGCACGCGGTATCAAGACCTTGCCGCAGTCGTTGAAGGAAGCCGCCGACGCCCTGGAGGCCGATCCGCTGTTCCGCGAAGTGCTGGGCGGCGAGATCGTCGACGAGTTCATCAAGCTCAAGCGCATGGAGTGGGTGGAGTACTGCCGCCATGTCTCCGACTGGGAAATCCAGCGTTACACCGAGTTCTTCTGACCGCCCCCAATCCCTTGGGCGGCCAGCACGAAAACGGTTGCCCACTGCCTAGTAAGGAGCATCACCATGTGTGGAATCGTAGGTCTGTACCTGAAAAAGCCCGAGCTGGAAGCCCAGCTCGGCAAGCTCTTCGAACCCATGCTCGAAGCCATGACCGACCGTGGCCCGGACAGCGCCGGTTTTGCCATCTACGGCGACGAAGTGGCCGATGGCTGGGTCAAGCTCACCCTGCAGGCCACTGACATCAACTACCCCTGGGCGGCCCTGATGGGCCAGCTGGAAGGGCGCCTGGGCTGCTCGCTGGACTGGTTCCAGAACGCCAGCGCCGCCGTGCTCAAGGTGCACACCGGCGAGGCGTCGGCCCGCCATGCCCTGAGCGAACTGGCCCCTGACGTGCGCATCATGAGCGCCGGGCAGAGCATCGAGATCCTCAAGGGCATGGGCCTGCCGGCGGAAATCTCCAGCCGCTTCGGCCTGGCCGGAATGAAAGGCAGCCACATCATCGGCCATACCCGCATGGCCACCGAAAGCGCCGTGACCATGGAGGGCAGCCACCCGTTCTCCACCGGCGCCGACCTGTGCCTGGTGCACAACGGTTCGCTGTCCAACCACTTCCGCCTGCGCCAGGAGCTCAAGCGCGAAGGCATCTGCTTCGAGACCGACAACGACACCGAAGTGGCCGCCGGCTACCTGACCTGGCGCCTGCAGCAGGGCGACAGCCTGGCCCAGGCCCTGGATGGCGCGCTGGAGGACCTGGACGGCTTCTTCACCTTCGCCATCGGCACCCGCAATGGCTTTGCCGTGATCCGCGACCCGATCGCCTGCAAGCCTGCCGTGCTGGCCGAGACCGATGACTACGTGGCCATGGCCTCGGAGTACCAGGCGCTGGCCAGCCTGCCGGGCATCGAGAACGCCAAGGTCTGGGAACCGACCCCGGCCACCCTGTACGTCTGGGAACGCGAAGGCGCCTGACCTGCCACCGAACCACTGGAGAACCACATGAAGACGATCGACCTTTCCAGCACCTCGGTGCGAGTCCTCAACCAGTCCTTGCACGGTGAGGTGCAGGACCACGAATGGCGGGTGACCCACCCCGACGGCAAGCACAACCTGGCCGTGGGCATCAACGCCGCAGTGGCCGTGGATATCGAAGGCCACGCCGGCTACTACTGCGCCGGCATGAACCAGAAGGCCAGCGTCACCGTGCATGGCAACGTCGGTGTCGGCGTGGCCGAGAACATGATGTCCGGCTCGGTGCGGGTCAAGGGCAGCGCCTCCCAGGCCGCCGGCGCCACCGCCCACGGCGGGCTGCTGGTGATCGAGGGCGACGCCGGCGCGCGTTGCGGTATTTCAATGAAGGGTGTGGATATCGTCGTCGGCGGCAGCATCGGCCACATGAGCTGCTTCATGGGCCAGGCGGGGCGTTTGGTGGTGTGTGGCGATGCCGGCGATGCGCTGGGCGATTCGCTGTACGAGGTGCGCATCTACGTCAAGGGTGCGGTGCAGTCGCTGGGCTCGGATTGCATCGAGAAAGAGATGCGCGCCGAGCACCTGCAAGAGCTGCAGGAACTGCTGAACAAGGCCGGCCTGGACCACAAGGCTGCCGATTTCAAACGCTACGGCTCGGCTCGCCAGCTGTACAACTTCAAAGTCGACAACGCCAGCGCGTACTGATTCAGGAGCATTCCCATGAGCGAGCAATTCCCCCCGGTACTGCGTGAGTCGGCCACCTTCGATCGCCTGACCATCCAGGAAATCCAGCGTGCTGCCGAAACCGGCATCTACGACATCCGCGGTGGTGGCACCAAGCGCCGCGTGCCGCACTTCGACGACCTGCTGCTGCTCGGTGCCAGCGTGTCGCGCTACCCGCTGGAAGGCTACCGCGAGAAGTGCGGCACCGATGTGTTGCTGGGCACCCGCTTCGCCAAGAAGCCGATCCACCTGAAGATACCGGTGACCATCGCCGGCATGAGCTTCGGCGCGCTGTCGGCCAACGCCAAAGAGGCGCTTGGCCGTGGTGCGACCATCGCCGGCACCAGCACCACCACGGGCGACGGCGGCATGACGCCGGAAGAGCGCGGCCAGTCGCAACACCTAGTGTACCAGTACCTGCCGTCGCGCTACGGCATGAACCCCGATGACCTGCGCAAGGCCGATGCCATCGAGATCGTCCTCGGCCAGGGTGCCAAGCCGGGCGGTGGCGGCATGCTGCTGGGCATGAAGGTGACCGAGCGCGTGGCCGGCATGCGCACCTTGCCGATCGGCGTCGACCAACGCAGCGCCTGCCGCCACCCGGACTGGACCGGCCCGGATGACCTGGCGATCAAGATTGCCGAGATCCGCGAGATCACCGACTGGGAAAAACCCATCTACGTGAAGATCGGCGCCAGCCGCCCGTACTACGACGTAAAGCTGGCGGTGAAGGCCGGTGCCGATGTGATCGTGCTCGACGGCATGCAGGGCGGTACCGCCGCGACTCAGGAAGTGTTCATCGAGCACGTTGGCATCCCCATCTTGCCGGCCATTCCACAGGCAGTGCAGGCGCTGCAGGAAATGGGCATGCACCGCAAGGTGCAGCTGATCGTCTCCGGTGGTATTCGCAACGGTGCCGACGTGGCCAAGGCCATGGCCCTCGGGGCTGATGCGGTGGCCATTGGCACTGCGGCGTTGATCGCGCTGGGTGACAACCACCCGCGGCTGGATGCCGAACTGAAGAAGATCGGCTCGGCGGCCGGTTTCTATGACGACTGGCAAAACGGCCGCGACCCGGCCGGCATTACCACCCAGGACCCGGAACTGGCCGGGCGCCTGAACCCGGAGGAGGCCGGGCGCCGTCTGGCCAACTACCTGCGGGTGCTGGTGCTGGAGGCGCAGACCATGGCGCGGGCGTGTGGCAAGTCGCACTTGCACAACCTCGACCCGGAGGACCTGGTGGCGTTGACCGTGGAGGCTGCGGCGATGGCGCGAGTGCCTTTGGCGGGGACTGCCTGGGTGCCGGGGCAGGCGCGGTACTGAGTTATCGGTAATTGGGGCCGCTTTGCGGCCCATTCGCGGCACAAGGCCGCTCCTGCAGGGGACCGCGTCTCTGTGCCTGCGCGGCCCCTGCAGGAGCGGCCTTGTGTCGCGATGGGCTGCAAGGCAGCCCAAGGGCACCCCCACCATTCACACAGGAGTGACTCCATGAAGCACCTCACCCTCGCTGTAATGTTGTTGGCCCTGACCACCCGGGCCCACGCCGCCGACCCCACCCTGGACACCGGCAACACCGCCTGGATGATCTGCGCCGCGATGTTCGTGCTGATGATGTGCATCCCGGGCCTGGCACTGTTCTACGGTGGCATGGTGCGGGCCAAGAACCTCCTCTCGGTGTTCACCCAGCTGTTCGCCGTTGCCGGGGTGATCGGCATTCTCTGGGTGCTGTTCGGCTATAGCCTGGTGGTAGACACCACCGGCATGGTCGAGGGGCAGTTGACCGTCAACAGTTTCATCGGCGGGCTGGACAAGGCGCTGATGCTGGACATCGGCCATGACAGCCTGGTCGGTAGCATCCCCGAAGGCGTGTTCGCGGTGTTCCAGCTGACCTTCGCCATCATCACCCCGGCGCTGATTGCCGGTGGTTTTGCCGAGCGCATGAAGTTCAGTGCTTCATTGCTGTTCATGGCCGCCTGGTTCGTGCTGGTGTATGCGCCGATCGCGCATATGGTCTGGGGCGGGCCGGGGGCATTGTTGGTCGACTGGGGCGTGCTGGACTTTGCCGGTGGTACCGCCGTGCATATCAACTCCGGTGTGGCAGCGCTGGCTGCGGCCTTGATGCTGGGCAAGCGCAAGGGTTACCCGGAGGTGGCCATGCCGCCGCACAACCTCGGTTTCACCCTGGTGGGCGCCGGGCTGCTGTGGGTGGGCTGGTTCGGCTTCAACGTCGGCTCGGGGCTGGCGGCCAACCAGGCGGCGGGGGTGGTGATGCTGGCGACCATGGTGGCGGCCTGTGCGGGGATTGTCGGCTGGTTGCTGACCGAGAAGGTGGCGCATGGTCGGCCGACGGCCTTGGGTGCAGCTTCAGGGGCTTTGGCAGGGTTGGTCGGGATTACCCCGGCCTGTGCATTTGTCGGGCCGCTGGGTGCGCTGGTGATCGGGCTGTTGACCGGGGCCATCTGTTTCTTTGCCGTGACCCGGTTGAAGCAGGCGCTGGGCTACGACGACAGCCTGGATGTGTTCGGCCTGCATGGCGTGGGCGGAATGGTCGGCGCAATCCTTACCGGGGTCTTTGCCGCGCCTTCGTTGGGCGGTTATGTGGAGGGTGCGTCACCCGTCGGGCAGGCATTGGTGCAATTTAAGGGGGTGGCGTTCACCTTCGTGTATTGCTTTGTAGTGAGTTGGGCGATTCTGGGGGCGATCGAGCTGACCATCGGGCTGCGGGCCAGCCGGGAAGAGGAAGAACAGGGGCTGGACCTTGCGGAGCACAATGAGCGGGCCTACAACCTCTGACTGATGTGTTGCCTGTACCGGCCTGTTCGCGGGTAAACCCGCTCACACAGGGAAAGCACATATCCGAAGACGATATCACTGTGGGAGCGGGTTCACCCGCGAAGTGGCCGGTACAGTTTGAATCAATGCCCCATGGCCACCTTGGCGCTCATCTGACGGCGACGGTAGGCGCTGTCACGGCTGGCCAGCCACCAGTACAGCGGCGAAGTAACGGCCAACCCCACCAGCCACGACAGGTCCGCTCCGTTGATATGCTCGGAAATCGGCCCGACATACAGCGGCGTGTTCATGAACGGGATCTGCACCACGATGCCCACGGCATAGGCAATCAGCGCCTGCGGGTTGTAGCGCCCGTAGATGCCGCCATCGACCTGGAAGATCGACTGGATATCGTAGTCACCCTTGTGGATGGCATAGAAGTCGATCAGGTTGATCGCTGTCCACGGCACCAGCACCACCAGCAGCACCAGCACCATGTCGACGAAGTGGCCGATGAAGTCCGCCGAGGCGAACACCGCCACCACGCAGCAGGCCGTCAGCACTACCAGCGACAGCACGGCGCGGCTCTTGGCGGTGGGGATCCAGCGGTGGGCGAAGGTTTGCACCAGGGTGATGATCGACAGCACGGCGCCATACAGGTTGAGGGCGTTGTGGCTGATCACGCTGAGCAGGAACAGCACCAGCATGATCGGGCCGAGGGTGCCGGTGGCCAGCTTGACCGCGTCCATGGTGTCCATGCCGGCCGGGATCGCCAGCACCGCCACGGCGCCGAAGATGAACGACAGGCTCGAACCCAGGGCCGAGCCCAGGTAGGTAGTCCAGAACGTCGAGCTGACCTTCACATCCGCCGGCAGGTAGCGCGAGTAGTCCGACACGTAGGGCGCAAAGGCGATCTGCCACAGCGCCGCCAGCGACACGGTGGCCAGCCAGCCGGCCAGGTTGAAGCCGCCGCGGGTGAGAAAGTCGTCGCTTTGCACGTGGCTGAAGATGTAGCCGAAACCGACCACGATGCCGATACCCAGCACCCAGGTGCCGATGCGGTTGAGCACGTGGATGAAGCGGTAGCCGATGATGCCGATGATGCCCGAGCCCAGTGCACCGATGACGATGCCCACCGGTACCGGCACGGCATCGACCACGCCGTGCAGCGACTTGCCGGCGAGGACGATGTTGGAGGCGAAGAAGCCGATGTACATGACCCCGGCGATCACCACCACCAGCAGCGCGCCGAGCGAGCCGAACTGGGCGCGGCTCTGGATCATCTGCGGGATGCCCATCTGCGGGCCCTGGGCCGAGTGCAGCGCCATCAGTACACCACCAACCAGGTGGCCGACCAGGATGGCGACGATGCCCCACACCAGGTTCAGGTGGAACAGTTGCACACCCAGTGCACCGGTGACGATGGGCAGCGGCGCGATGTTGCCGCCGAACCACAGTGTGAACAGATCCCTTACCTTTCCATGGCGGTCTTGCGGGGGCACGTAGCCGATCGTGTGTTTTTCTATGAGGGGTGCCGAATTGGCTGCATTGGTCATGACTGACTCCAAGGCAAGGTAGGGCATCGGGAGCTGCCCGGGGGCGTGCCGGCGAAGGGCGACGCGTTCTTGTTGGAGCGATGATGCGGGGCGCGGGGATAACGAGAAATTAGTAAATATGTGCCCATAAACCTTAAAAAACCTAAGGCTGACAAAAGGTCAAGCGGAGGACGGTAGCAAGGAGGGTGCCAGGGAGCGGGAGGGCTTGGGCTAGCGGGGTTCGGACCTTGTGGAGGCGAGAGGTGGTGTGCTTTGGTGGGGCGCCGTGCACGTTTTCAGGGCAGATAAAAAGGTTGCCAGTGCCGGCCCTTTCGCGGGTGAACCCGCTCCCACGGGTACTGCGCATGACTTGAAATCAATGCGGCCGAGGTGGGAGCGGGTTCACCCGCGAAATGGCCGGCACAGGCAACAACGCTACATCGGCAACAACCGATCCTGAATCACCTCTTTCATCACCAGCGTCGAACTCAAGCGCTTCACATTGGGAATGCTGGTCAGCTGCTCGTCATACAATTTCTGGAACGCCGGCAAATCCTTGGCCACCACATGCAGCAGGTAATCCGGGTCGCCAAACAGCCGCTGCGCCTCGACGATCTGCGGGATCTCGGCCAGCGCCGCTTCAAAGTCCGCTACCGGCTGACGAGTGACTTCGCGCAAGGTCACGAACACCAGCGCGGCAAAGTTCAGCCCCAGGGCGCTCGGCGCCAAGCGGGCGTGATAGCCAAGAATCGCCCCGGATTCCTCCAGCGCCTTCAAGCGCCGATGGCAGGGCGACAGGCTCAGCCCCACACGGTCGGCCAACTCGGTCACAGATAGCCGTCCGTCCTTTTGCAGTTCGGCAAGAATTTTTCGATCAGTCCTGTCCATCAAGAAGAATCTTCCAGCAATTGAGGGCTGTTGGGGAATATACGAAAGAAAATCCCTCGGCGGAATCCGTAATCTTTCGACATCCCAAAGCAGTGGAAAAGGAAGATTCAAGTGGCTCTCAGTGTTCTGACGGCGTTCTGGGCCGTGTCGATGTTGTTCGTGATTACCCCGGGCGCGGACTGGGCCTACGCCATTTCGGCCGGCATGCGCGGGCGCTGGGTGATGCCTGCGGTGGCGGGAATGCTGTCCGGGCATTTCCTCGCGACCCTGGTGGTGGCGGCCGGGGTCGGTAGCCTGCTGGCCGGCCACCCGCTGGCGCTCACCTTGCTGACGCTGGCGGGGTGCAGCTACCTGCTGTGGCTCGGTGGCAACCTGCTGCTGAGCCCCGCATTGCCGGCGGCCGGGCAGGATGGTGCGGGGGAGTCGGGTTCCCGCTGGGCGTTGAAAGGGTTTTGCGTCAGTGGCCTGAACCCGAAAGTGTTCCTGCTGTTCCTGGCCCTGTTGCCGCAGTTCACAGACCCGCAGTCGAGCTGGCCGGTGCCGTTGCAGATCTTGCTGCTGGGCCTGGTCCACCTGTGCAGCTCGCTGGTGATCTACTCGCTGGTCGGTTATGGCGCCAAAGCCGTGCTGAGCACCCGGCCGGGGGCGGCGAAGCTGGTTGGCCGGGTGTCGGGGGTGGCGATGATCACGGTGGCCCTGGGTTTGATAGCCGGTCAAATAGGTTGAATTCACTGGCCTCATCGCCGGCAAGCCAGCTCCCACAAGAACCCCGCATGGCTCAGGCCTGGCAGTGAACCCGTTGACCGTCACGCCTCAGGCGGTGGCTCCTGGGGCAGGTACAGGGTAAACGTGGTGCCCTGGCCCAGGACGCTGTTCACCTGCACATCGCCCCCGGACTGCCTGGCAAAACCGAACACCTGCGACAGCCCGAGCCCGGTGCCTTCGCCCGGCGCCTTGGTGGTGAAGAACGGGTCGAAGATGCGCTCCAGCAGTTCGGTGGCAATGCCGACACCGCTGTCGCTCACCGAGATCGCGGCGAACGGGCCCGGCTGTGGCGCTTGGCCGCGCAGGGCGGGCAGGCGCTGGTCGGCCTGCAGGCGCAGCTGCAAGGTGCCTTCGCCGGCCATGGCATCGCGGCCGTTGAGCATCAGGTTGATCACTGCGGTTTCCAGCTGGTTGAGGTCGGCGCGGATATGGCAAGGTGCCTGCGGCAACTCCAGCTCGACCTGGATCCGCGCACCAGTGGCCGTGTCGAGCATGTCGGCCATGGCCTCCAGCCTTGGCCCGGCCTCGAACACTTGCGGGCTCAAGGCCTGGCGACGGGCGAAGGCCAGCAACTGGCCGGTCAGCCTGGTACCGCGGTCGACGGTGTCGGACATGGTCTTGAGGTAGCGCTCGCGGCGCTGTGCGTCGAGGTTGGGGCGCTGCAGAAAATGCAGCGACGAGCGAATGATGGTCAGCAGGTTGTTGAAATCATGGGCCACGCCGCCTGTGAGTTGGCCGATGGCTTCGAGCTTCTGGGCCTGGCGCAGCACGGCTTCTGTGTGCAGCAGCTGGCTGGTGCGTTCTTCCACGCGCTGTTCGAGGGTGGCATTCAGCGCCTCCAGTGCCGCCATGGCTTCGCGGACTTCGGCGTGGGCCTGTACCCGCTGGATGTGCGCCCAGGAGCGCTCTGTGACTTCGCTGATCAGCGCCTGTTCGTAGTGGGTCCACTCCCGTGGCGCCTTGTCGTGGATGGCCATCAGCGCAGTCAGCCGGCCGCCTTTGATCAGGGGCATGCAAATGGTCGCAGTAATGCCGCTGGCCTGGAAGGTGGCAGCTTCCTGCGGGGGCAACTCGCTCAGGTTGTCCTGGATGACCAACGGCAGGCCACTGCGCAGGCGTCCGAGCGCCAGCGTGCCGAAATCCTGCAACCGATAGCGGCCCAACAGATGCGGCGAGCCGGGTGCCACGGAGTCACCACAGATGGTGAAACCGTCTTCGTCTGGTTCCATCACCGCATAGGCGCAACTCGACAGTTGCAGGTGCTCGACCAGCATGCGCGTGGTAGTGGCAAGGATCTGGTCCGGGTCGGTAGAGTCGGCCACGGCGCGGCCCAGGTTGTCGAGAAAGTTCAGGCGCTGGTTGGCAAGCACGCTGGTGGTGGTTTCGGTAACTGTATCCAGCATGCCCAGCACCTTGCCGTCGTGGTCGCGGATGGGGCTGTAGCAGAAGGTGAAATAGGCCTTTTCGGGGCCACCGTTGCGGTCGATGACGAGCGGGAAGTCTTCTATGTACACCGCCTCGCCAGCCAGAGCACGGTTGGCCAAGTGGCCGATTTCGGCCCAGGCCTCCTGCCACACGGCGCGGAAGGGGATACCCAGGGCTGAGGGCTTTTGCCCGAGGATCTGCGAGAAAGCGTCGTTGTGCAGGGTGAGCAGGTCAGGGCCCCAGAGCACGGCTTGCGGGAAGCGTGAGGCCAGGCACAGAGCCAGGCTGGTTTTCAGCGGGTCGGGCCAATGCTCCAGCGGGCCCAGCGGGGTGGCAGCCCAATCGTGGTTGCGGATGCGCTCGGCCATCAGCCCGCCGCCGTCTAGCCATTTTGCCATGTGCTCTGCTGGTCCTTTTGCGTAAGGCCTTAAGGGTGCATCCAGAATAGACGTTTGGCGAGAATTTTTGGTGGCTGTACCGGCCTCTTCGCGGGTAAACCCGCTCCTAAAGGAATAGCATGTTGCTCAAGGTGTGTACTGTACCTGCGGGGGCGGGTTTACCCGCGAAGAGGCCGGCCCAGGCTAGCGAATGAAGTGCACCTTGCCAGTGTCGTCATTGCCCATGTAGATGCCATAAACCCCGGCCTGCCGCTCGAGGATATAACGCTCGAGAATCTGCCGAATTGCCGGGTAGTAGATTTCGTCCCACGGGATCTCGTCCGGCTCGAAAAACCTGTACGCCAGCGTTTCCGTCCCGTACTGCCCGGTTTCCTCGGTGGCGATGGCGCGGAAGATGATGTAGACCTCGCTGATCTTCGGCACGCTGAAGATCGAGTACGGCGAGACGATCTCGGCGCGTACGCCGCTTTCTTCCCAGACCTCGCGCAGGGCTGCCTGCTCGGTGGTTTCGCCGGCCTCCATGAACCCGGCCGGCAAGGTCCAGGTGCCGGGGCGCGGGGGGATGGCGCGCTGGCACAGCAGGTACTTGCCATCACGCTCGATGATGCAGCCGGCGATGATCTTCGGGTTGATGTAGTGGATGTAGCCGCAGCCTGTGCAGTGCAGGCGTTCGTGGGTGTCGCCTGTGGGAACGCCCCGGGCCAGTTCCGTGGTGCAGTGCGGGCAGTAGCGCGGGGCGTTGGGCATGATCGCTGGCCTGTGGGTGGCTTAAATGCGTGGGTCCTTCAAGGCCAGGGGCTCGACCATCTCGCGCACCTTGACGTTGTCATCCTGCTTCTGGCGCAGGTAGTCCAGGGCCACCTTGGCGGCGGCGCGGACGTGGTCGACCGAGGCCTGATGGGCTACCAGCGGGTCGCCGCTCTTGATCGCCTCGACGATCTTTTCCATTTCGCGGTTGCTGGCGCCGCGGCGGTTCTCCTGCGACACCGAGGTGGCACGCAGGTAGCTGATGCGCGCCTGCAACTGGCGTAGCTGCTGGGCCGCCACCTGGTTGCCTGAGCCTTCCAGCAGCACATCGTAGAAACCTTGTACCGAGTCCAGCACCTGTTGCAGTTCGCCTTCTTCGAGGGCTTCGCGGTTGACCTCCAGCGCCCGTTCCAGGGCGCGGATGTCCTTGGCCTTGGCGTTGAGGGTGAACAGTTGCACGATCAGGCCTTCGAGCACGCAGCGCAGCTCGTAGATGTCGCGGGCGTCTTCCAGGGTGATGATGGCCACGCGCGGGCCCTTGGCGTCGGCGAATTCCACCAGGCCTTCGGATTCCAGGTGGCGCAGGGCTTCACGCACCGAGGTGCGGCTGACGCCGAGGCGGTCGCAGAGGTCGCGCTCGACCAGGCGGTCGCCTGGCAGCAGGTGGAAGTTCATGATCGCGGCGCGCAGCTTGTCGAGCACGATTTCGCGCAGGGTAACGGGGTTGCGGTTGACCTTGAAGCTGTCGTCGAGTGGCTGGCGTTTCATCAAGTGCGCTCTTAAAGAGGCTGCCCGGCCGCAACCGCAACAGCACCACGAACCTTGGGTGCTCCTTGCGTGGGTTCGAACAGCCCGGTGTTAACGGGTTGACTCCGCATCGGCTTCAGCGAACGCTTCGCGGGCCAGGCGGAAACTGTCCACCGCCGCGGGCACGCCGCAATAAATGCCGACCTGGAGCAGGATCTCGCGAATCTGTTCACGGCTCAGGCCATTACGCAAGGCGCCGCGAATGTGCAGCTTGAGCTCGTGGGGCCGGTTGAGCGCGGAAATCATGGCCAAGTTTATCATGCTGCGCTCTTTGAGCGACAAGCCTTCGCGGCCCCAGACGTGGCCCCAGCAGTATTCGGTGACCAGCTCCTGCAATGGCCTGGTGAACTCGTCGGCGTTCTGGATCGAGCGGTTGACGTAGTCCTCGCCCAGCACCTGGGTGCGGATCTGCAGGCCTTTTTCGTACTTTTCATTGCTCATGTGCAGTACTCCGGAATAAAACAGGGGACGCAACCGAGGGTGAGACGATAACGCGGCCCCTAAAAACAGGGTCATCGGTGTTGGCTTCTTCGCGGGCTTGCCCGCTCCCACAGCGATTGCACAGGTGCTGAAGCCTGCGCAGTACCTGTGGGAGCGGGCGAGCCCGCGAAGAAGCCAACGCGGTTTATCAACCCAAGGGGGGCAGGGCGCCCAGCTTGCCCTTGTGGTAGACCATTGGCGTCACCGGCTCGGCCGGAAGCACCAGGTTCTTCACCGCGCCGACGATGATCGCGTGGTCACCGCCGTCGTACTCGCGCCACAGTTCGCATTCGATGATCGCCGTGGCCTTGGCCAGCAGCGGGTTGCCCAGCTCGCTCAGGTGCCAGTCGATGCCTTTGGCCTTGTCCTTGCCCTTGCCGGCGAAGGCATAGGCCTCGGCGGTCTGGTCGGCAGACAGCAGGTGAATCGCGAACTGCTTGCTGTCACGCAGGATGGGGTAGGTGTCGGAGGCGTAGTTGGGGCAGAACAGCACCAGCGCCGGGTCGATCGACAGCGCGCTGAACGCGCTGGCAGTGATGCCGACGATGCCGCCGTCGGCGTCGAGGGTGGTGACCACCGTGACGCCGGATGGGAAGGAGCCCATCACGTCTTTGTAGATGCCTGGTTCGATCATCTTGTGCTACCTCTTAGCGCATCACAAACGGGTCGGGCATCGGCGCGGTGGACAGGTTGATCCACACCGTCTTCAGCTCGGTATAGGCCAGCACCGAATCGATGCCGCTCTCACGGCCGTAGCCGCTGTTCTTGAACCCGCCGATCGGCGCCATGGCCGACACGGCACGGTAGGTGTTGACCCAGATGATCCCCGAACGCACGTCGCGGGCCAGGCGGTGGGCACGGCCCAGGTCGCGGGTCCAGATGCCGGCGGCCAGGCCGAACTGCGAGTCGTTGGCGATGGCCAGGGCCTCTTCCTCGGTCTTGAAGCGGATTACCGCAGCAACCGGGCCGAACACCTCTTCCTGCATGATGGTCATCGAGTTGCTGTCACACTCGAACAGGGTCGGCTCGTAGAACCAGCCGTCACCCTCGACCTCGGCACGTTTGCCGCCCATGTGCAGCTTGGCGCCTTCGGCCTTGGCAGCGGCAACCAGGCCTTCGACCACGGCCAGCTGCTGCGCGGTGGCCATGGGGCCCATTTCGCTGGCGTCGTCCTGCGGGTTGCCGATGCGGATGCGCTTGGCGCGGGCGATCAGGCGTTCGACGAATTCGTCGAAGATCTCGTCCTGCACCAGCAGGCGCGAGCCTGCCACGCAGCTTTGCCCGGAGGCGGCATAAATGCCGGCCACGGCGCCGTTGATGGCGCTGTCCAGGTCGGCGTCGGCGAAGATGATGTTCGGCGACTTGCCGCCGAGCTCCAGCGACAGCTTGGCGAAGTTCTCGGCGCTGCTGCGCACCACGTGGCGGGCGGTGGCGGCGCCGCCGGTAAAGGCAATCTTGCGCACCAGCGGGTGGCGGGTCAGCGCCGCGCCGGTGCTGGGGCCGTAGCCGGTGACCACGTTGACCACGCCTGGCGGGAAGCCGGCTTCGAGGGCCAGGCGGGCCAGCTCGAGGATGGTCGCCGAGGCGTGCTCGGACGGCTTGAGCACGATGGTATTGCCGGCGGCCAGGGCCGGGGCCAGCTTGATCGCAGTGAGGTACAGCGGGCTGTTCCACGGGATGATCCCGGCCACCACGCCGATCGGCTCGTGCACGGTGTAGGCGAACAGGTCGGGCTTGTCCAGCGGCAGGGTGCCGCCTTCAAGCTTGTCGGCAAGGCCTGCGGTGTAGTGGAAGAACTCTGGCAGGTAGCCGACCTGGCCGCGGGTTTCGCGGATCAGCTTGCCGTTGTCACGGCTTTCCAGTTGGGCCAGGTGTTCCTTGTTTTCGGCAATCAGGTCACCCAGGCGACGCAGCAGCTTGCCGCGCGCGGTGGCGGTGATGCTGCGCCACTCCTTGCTCTCGAAGGCACGCTGGGCGGCCTGCACGGCCAGCTCCACATCGGCCTCGTCGGCGTCGGGCAGTTGCGCCCAGGCCTGGGCGGTGGCCGGGTTGAGGCTGTCGAAGGTCTTGCCGCTCTGGGCATCGCGCCATTGGCCGTCGATGCACATCTGGAAACGAACGAGGGTCATGCAACAATCCCCTTGGCGGATTCGGTGAGGGTGCGGGCTTGCGCGAGGAAGTCCAGCAGCATCTTGTTGACTTCACGCGGTGCTTCCACCGGCATCATATGCCGTTGCTCGGCGAGGACCACGCTATGCGCGCCAGGAATGCTGGCGGCGAGCTGGCGGGTCATGGCCGGGGTGGATCCCGAGTCGAGTTCGCCGGTGGCGATCAGCGTCGGCACCTGGATACTGGCCAGGTCGGCGGCGCGGTACATGTCCTGGGTGGCGAACAGCGAGTAAGTGGTGTGGTAGCCCTGCGGGTCGTTGCTCGCCAGCACCTGGCGAATGGCAGCGACCTGCGCCGGGTTAGCAGCCTTGTATTCTCGGCTGAACCAGCGGTCGAGCGCGGCGTCGACGTTGGCGTCAGGGCCCAGCTGCGCAGCCTGGGCGGCGCGGGCGATAACGCCGGCACTCTGCTCGGGGGTGCGGTTGAACACGCTGTTGAGCACTACCAGTGCGGCCAGGCGCTGCGGGTAGCCGAGGGCGAACGCCCGGGCGACCAGGCCACCCATGGAGAAGCCGATCACGGTGGCTTGCGCGATCTGCAGGTGATCGAGCAGTTCGACGAGCTGGGCAGCATAGCCTTCCAGGCCGATGTCGGCTGCTGGCAGCGCGCTCTGGCCGTGGCCGAGCATGTCGTAGGCGATGACGCGGTAGTCGTTGGCCAGGCCAACGAACTGACCACCCCACATTTCCTTGTTCAGGCCCACGCCGTGGATCAGTACCACGGGTTGGCCCTGGCCGACGGACAGGTAGCTGGTGCCGGCGGGTGTGCGTTCAGCGACAGGCTGAATCATGGAGGGCGCTCCTTGAAGGTCGGGCGCGGCGGGTAAGCACGCCACGCCCCGGCCCGTCTTGGTTGTTGTTATTGAGCGTTGGCTTTTTCGGCGGCCAGTTCTTCCAGGTCGATATAGCGGTTACCGATGCGCGGGTGCAGGCGGCCGCCGTCGGAGGCGCCCAGGACCACGACGATTTCATCGGCACGCGGGGCATCTTCGATCTGCATTTCCAGGGTGATGTAGTGCGAACGCAGGCCTTCGTCGTCCTTCTGCATCATCGGGATCTGGATCGAGGTGCCCGGGCCGCCGCGCTTGTTGGTGAAGCTCAGGTAGCTCTTGGCCTGTACCGCTTCGCGGTAGTGGTTGCCAAAGCGCAGGGTGTGGATCACCGCCGAGGCGTGTTCGATTTCGCCGTCGGCGCCGACGACTGCGGCCTTGCCGTAAGCTTCGATCTTGTCGGCGCCGCCGATGGCAGCCGTCAGGCGCTCGACCATCAGGGCACCCAGGTCCGAGCAGTTGGCACGGATTTCCGGCTTCAGATCTTCAACAAAACCGCGACCAGCCCATGGGTTCTTGATCACGACGGCCAGGCCGACCATGGTCACCGGCTTGTCGGTGGCCTTGCCGCCTTCGATGCGGGTCTCTTCGGAGTAGGTGACGATCTTGCGGATTTCGAAACTCATGGGTGGCTCCTGGTGAGGGTTATCAGCTCTTGTTGTCTGATGGTATACCATAATATTTGTTGTGCAAGAGGCGGCTGGAAATTTCTCTTGCGAGGGGACGAAAGGTGGCCTGATGCCTTGATTCCTGCGGTTTCTGTACTGGCCTCTTCGCGGGCTTGCCCGCTCCCACAGGGATCGCACGGCATTCATGGCCTGTGCTGTCCCTGTGGGAGCGGGCAAGCCCGCGAAGAGGCCGGTGCAGGCTTCAAAAAAAAGCCCGCTCACGCGGGCCACGGGGCCCACGGGAGCGGGCGCGTCCCGCAATGTTTCAGGCAATGGGAATTCAGGCGAACGCCGGCACCACTTCCTTGATGAAGAGCTCCAGCGATTTCTTCTTCTCGGCGTGGGGCAGGCTGTTGTCGCACCAGAAGCTGAACTCGTCGACGCCGAGTTCCTGGTAGTACTTGATACGCGCGATGATCTCTTCCGGCGTGCCGATCATGGTGTTCTTGCGGATGTTCTCCAGCTCGAACGCCGGCACTTCGGCGAACTTCGATTCCGGGCTCGGCTCCAGGAAACCGTTGACCGGGGTGGTCTTGTTGCCGAACCAGGCATCGAAGGTGCGGTAGAAGCGCGAGATGGCCTGGGCGCCGACTTTCCAGCCTTCCGGCTCGGCCGGGCTGTGCACGTGGGTGTGGCGCAGCACCATCAGTTGCGGGCGTGGCACGCCAGGGTTGTTGTCCAGTGCGGCCTGGAATTTGTTCTTCAGGTCCAGCACTTCCTCGTCACCCTTCATCAGCGGGGTGACCATGACGTTGCAGCCATTGGCCACGGCGAAGTTGTGCGAGTCCGGGTCGCGGGCAGCGATCCACATCGGTGGGGTGGCGTTGAACGGCTTCGGTACGCTGGTGGACGTGGGGAACTTGTACACTTCGCCGTCATGGGCGTAGTCGCCTTCCCACAGCTTGCGCACAACCGGCACCATTTCGCGCAGTGCCTTGCCGCCGTCGGTAGCCGGCATGCCACCTGCCATGCGGTCGAACTCGAACTGGTAGGCGCCACGCGCCAGGCCCACTTCCATGCGGCCCTTGCTGATCACGTCGAGCAGGGCGCATTCGCCCGCCACGCGGATCGGGTTCCAGAACGGCGCGATGATGGTGCCGGCGCCCAGGCGGATCTTGTCGGTGCGCGCAGCCAGGTACGCCAGCAACGGCATCGGGCTTGGCGAAATGGTGTACTCCATGGCGTGGTGTTCGCCGATCCACACGGTGCTGAAACCGCCGTTCTCGGCCATCAGGGTCAGTTCGGTCAGGTCTTCGAACAGCTGGCGGTGGCTGACCTGTTCATCCCAACGTTCCATGTGCACGAACAACGAAAATTTCATGGGGCTTTCCTCAACGCTTGAAAGGGGCTGGCGCCTGGCAGGGTTGGCACCAGCGGTCTCGATTCAGTACAGGTTTCAGGCAAAGGCCGGCAGGCTGGCCATCTTGCCGCGGCAGTACACCATCGGCCGTGGCGCCTCTTCAGGGACGATCAGGTTGTGTACCTTGCCGACCATGATGGCGTGGTCGCCACCTTCGTATTCGCGCCACAATTCGCATTCGATGACCGCGGTGGCACCGGCCAGGATCGGGTTGCCCAGTTCGCTCAGGGACCACTCGATGCCACTGGCCTTGTCCTTGCCCTTCTTGGCGAACGCATAGGCTTCTGCCTGCTGTTCACCGGACAACAGATGAATGGCAAAGCGCTTCTGCCTGATCAGCACAGGGTAGGAGTCGGAGGTGTAGTTGGGGCAGAACAGCACCAGCGGCGGGTCCATCGACAGGGAGGAAAAGGCGCTGGCGGTCAGGCCGACGACCGAGCCATCGTCGTCCAGGGTGGTGATGACGGTAACGCCGGACGGGAAGGAGCCCAGGACATGCTTGTAGACGGTTGCGTCGATCATCTGGTGTACCTCTGTAGGGCTGCGTTGGTCCGCGGTTTTTATCGTTGATGTGTCTGATGGTATACCGTAATACCTATTTTGCAAGCGGAATTTTCAAGCGAGGGTATTGCGCGATGAACGGCTCAAGCCCTTGTATGCCGTGGGTTTGAGCGGTAAGGCGGTTTGCCGCAGAGGTAGTGCGAGCGGATCAGTGGGTGTTTTTTCCTACGGATCAGTGTTGTCAAAAGTTTGGAATACCATAATATGGTCTTCAGCTTAGAGGCCGCCTAGATGCGGTTTCCTTACAAAGATAAAAACGACCTTTCGAGCTGAATCCTATGTCCCAACCGTCGTCGCAACACCAGTTTGTCGAGAATCACACGGTCGATTACGTTCCACCTGCCGAGCGCCACGGGAAGGCGCGCGACCTGTTCACCCTCTGGTTCAGTACCAACATCGCGCCACTGCCCATCGTCACCGGCGCCATGGTGATCCAGGTGTTCCACCTGAACCTGTTATGGGGGCTGGTCGCCATCGTGCTGGGCCATCTTGTCGGGGGCGTGGTCATTGCCCTTGCTTCTGCGCAGGGACCGCAGCTGGGCATTCCACAGATGGTGCAGAGCCGTGGCCAGTTCGGCCGCTACGGCGCCTTGCTGATCGTGTTCTTCACCGCGCTGATCTATGTCGGTTTCTTCATTTCCAACATCGTCCTGGCGGGCAAGACCATCCACGGCATCACCCCGAGCGTGCCGATGCCGGGTGCGATCGTGATCGGTGCGCTGAGTGCCACCGCCATTGGCGTGATCGGCTATCGTTTCATCCACATCCTCAACCGTATCGGTACCTGGGTGATGGGTTCGGCGCTGCTGGCCGGCTTCATCATGATGTTCGCCCAGGAACTGCCGGCCGACTTCTTCAGCCGTGGCGCGTTCAACCTGTCGGGCTTCATCGCCACCGTGTCGCTGGGCACCATCTGGCAGATAAGCTTCTCGCCGTATACCTCCGACTACTCGCGCTACCTGCCGCGTGAAGTGGGCATTGCCAAGCCGTTCTGGGCCACCTACTTCGGCGCTACCCTGGGGACCATCCTGTGCTTCAGCTTTGGTGCGGTGGCAGTGCTGTGCGTGCCGGAAGGTACCGATGCGATGGACGCGGTCAAGCAGGCCACCGGCTGGTTGGGCCCGATCCTGATGGTGCTGTTCCTGCTCAACATCATCAGCCACAACGCCCTCAACCTGTATGGCGCCGTGCTGTCGATCGTGACTGCAATCCAGACCTTCATCGCCGATTGGACGCCGAGCATCAAGGTACGGGTGGTGCTGGCTACGGTGATTCTGGTGGGCTGCGGCATGGTCGCGCTGAATGCCTCGGCGGACTTCATCGGCCAGTTCATCGGCTTGATCCTGGCGCTGCTGCTGGTGCTGGTGCCGTGGGCATCGATCAACCTGATCGACTTCTACCTGATCAAGAAGGGCCAGTACGACATCGCTTCGATCTTCAGCGCCGACGGGGGCATCTATGGCCGCTTCAACCACCACGCGATCATTGCCTATGCCTGCGGCATCTTGGTGCAGTTGCCGTTTGCCAATACGTCGCTGTATGTGGGGCCGTATTCCAATATCGTCGAAGGGGCTGACCTGTCGTGGCTGTTCGGCTTGCTGGTGACGGTGCCCCTGTACTACTGCCTGGCGACTCGGGGCACGGCTGCCGGGAAGGCGGGGCGGGTTGTGAGTGCCAGTGACTGATAGATTGGCGTTGCTGTAAAAGGGGCTGCGTTGCAGCCCATTCGCAGCACAAGGCTGCTCCTGCAAAGCAATCGCGTTGCCTGTAGGAGCAGCCTTGTGCTGCGAATGGGCCGCAACGCGGCCCCGGCTATTTCAGCTCACGCCTTGCTGCGGTCAGACGATCGCGATCAGTGGGTCGGCAGCGGCCAGTGCCAGGGCTCGGTCAGCCGCCGGCGGGTAGATCCACACCGAGTTGATCTGGCGTTTGAGGTCCTTGCCTTCCTGGCCGTGCAGCTTCAGTTCGCGCTCCCAACCCTCGCTGAATGTCGCGCCCCATTCGCCCAGGTCCAGGCAGGTGACGTACTTGGGCTGGCGGTACACCACCGGCTGCAGGCCGAGCAGGTCGGCCGCGGCGTTGTTGCCGGAGTGGCGCCCCATGGGGATGGCGTGCTGGCAGGTCATCAGGGCGTGGTTGCCCAGCTCGTCCACCGCGGCCCAGGCGGTGTCACCCGTGGCGTACACATGCTCCTGGCCCAGCACCTTCAGGTGACTGTCCACTTTCAGCCGGCCGAAGTTGTCGCGTTCGCCGGCAACCTGTGCGGTCAGCGGGCTGGCCTTCACGCCAACAGTCCAGATCACGGTGTTGCTGGCGATATGGTCGCCGTTGTCCAGGGTAACGCCACCGGCATCGACAGCCACCACCGAAGCCCCGGCCTTCCACTCGACCCCGGCCTGCTCGCAGGCGGCGATGATCGACGGCGTGATACCCGCGCCCAGCGCCGCACCAATTTGCGCACCACGGTCGACCACCACCACCCGCAGCGCCGCACTGGCGCCGAGGATGGCACGCAGGCGGGCAGGCATTTCCGTGGCGGTTTCAATACCTGTGAAGCCACCACCGCAGACCACCACAGTATTGCGTGCAGGCGAAGCGGGCAGGGCGGCCAGGCCGACCAGGTGCTGTTCCAGGCGCATGGCCGATTCCATCTGGTCGACATCGAATGCATGTTCGGACAAGCCAGGCACTGCCGGTCGCGCGACCTGGCTGCCCGCGGCAAGGATCAGGCGGTCGTAGGCGATCTGTTGCTGGTGCCCCTGGGTGTCGGTGTAGCTGACGCTGCGCCCTTCGGTATCGATGCTGTCGGCGTTGCCTGGGATGAAGTGAATGCCCACGGCTTCGAACAGCTCGCCCAGCGGGGCCTTCATGCCGTGCACATCGGCCTCGTAGAAGCGCGGGCGAATGCGCAGTTCAGGCTGCGGAGCGAGGACACTGATGCTGATGTCGGCACGTTGGGCCTGGTCGAGCAGGCGCGCGGCGCTCAGGGCGCTCCATACACCGGCAAAGCCGGCACCGATGATGAGGATGTTCGATTTCATGAGGGTGCTCCGCAAGGTTCGAAGAGGGCTTCGAGGGCGAGTTGTGTGCCACTCGAATAACTACGACTGTATTTGTCGTAGTTATTGGGTGCAAGTTTTTTTTGCACGCAGGCGACATTGCGCACCACCGTTTCCTGGCCGAAATGGCCGTATTTACTGGGACGAATGAAAAAAGCAGGCCGACCGGCGGCAGCTGCGAGCTTTGCGGCGTAGGTACTACAGGCGTATCATTTGCGACAAGATTGGTCGGAGATAGATATGTCGCTCTACAGTGCTGGCGTCGAATACGGTATCCATTGCCTGCTGTTCCTGGTGGACGAGCTGGGCGACTCGCGTGAGTCCAGCGTGCGCGACCTGGCGGAGCTGCAGGGTGTACCTCAGGAGTACCTGGCCAAGGTATTCACCAAGCTGGCCCGTGCCGGTCTGGTGGCCGCCACCGAAGGCGTGCGTGGTGGCTTCAGGCTGGCGCGGCCGTCGGATGAAATCACCGTGCTGGATATCGTCAATGCCATCGACGGGCCGAAGAAGATCTTCGACTGCCGCGAAGTTCGCGAGCGTTGCAGCCTGTTCGAGGGTTCGCCCCCAGGTTGGGCAACCGAGGGCACCTGCGCGATCCACGCGGTGATGCTGGGTGCGCAGAAGCGCATGGAAGAGGCCCTGGCACAGCAGACCATCCTTGATCTGGCGCGGCGGTTCGGGCGCAAGGCGCCGGCCGAATTCGGGCAGAAGGTCAATGCCTGGATGGGTGAGCGGCGGGAGGGCAAAGGGGCAGGGGATATTCCGGTCAGTCAGGTCTGAATCTGCTGCCAGTGCCGGCCTCTTCGCGGGCTTGCCCGCTCCCACAGGAATCGCACAATTGCTGAAATCTGTGGGGTATCTGTGGGAGCGGGCGAGCCCGCGAAGAGGCCCGTACAGAAATAACGCGTTCAGCGCCCCTCATGCTGCCGCCGATACGCCCCCGGCTGTACCCCCATCGCCTTGGCAAACGCCCGGGTAAACGCCGCCACCGATTGATACCCCGCCTGCGCCCCTACCTGCTCCACGGTATGCCCCGCCCGCAGCAACTGGCTGGCATGGCGCATGCGCAACGCCAGCAGTACTTGCCCCGGCGACTGCCCCGCAAGCTCATTGAAACGCTTGAAAAATGCCGACCGCGACAACCCGGTGCAGGCGGCCATGCTTTCCAGTGTCCATGCTTGCCCTGGTTGCTCGATCAACTGCTCCAGCAACCCGGCAAACGCCGGTTGCCGGGCGAGGGCGACCAGCCCGCCCAGCGATTGCCCGGCATGCACCTGCTGGCGCAGCACATACAGGAACAACAAGTGCGTCAGCCGCTCCAGCAGCGTCTGTGACGGCCCGGCGGCGCGCCGGCATTCCTCCAGGATCAGCTCGAACAACGCCCGCGCCGCATGCCCGGCCGGTTCATCGGCGCGCAGCAATATCCAGTCAGCCAAGCCCTCGACGATCAGCGCCGACAAGCCCGGCCTGAAATGGAAGAAACCACATACCAACCCCACGCCATCGACCGCGTCGGCGTCCATGGCCTGCATGTGTTGGCGCGGCTGGGCGCAAGCACTGGCCGGGTCCTGGTCGCTGGCCAGGCGATAGCCGAGATCGCGCAGCAGGAACACCGCATCGCCGGCCTCCAGACGCAGCGCCTCGGGCTGGCCATCGATGTGCAGCCAGCAATGCCCTTGCACCACCAGGTGGAAGCTGGCCCGGCCCATGCCTTCGGTGCTGGCGTGCCAGCCGCCGCAATAGCGGCCAACATGGAACAGGCTGGCATCGAGCTCCAGGCCCTCTAATAACCAATCGACAAGATGGCTGGACGAAATCATCTAATGCAAAGACTCAAGAGCAAAGAAAGGCGACTGATGAATATGGAGGGTAGTTCTTATAACCAACAGACTGTAGCGACACCCATCAAAAGGAGACCACTCCATGTCCTCGCGCATTACTTTACACACGCTGCAGAGCGCCCCGGAAGCGGCTCGTCCGTTCCTCGAGAACGCCCAGAAGAATTCCGGCTTCATCCCCAACCTGCTGGGCGTGCTGGCCAATGCCCCGGCGGCGCTGGAAACCTACGTGACCGTTTCGGCACTCAACGGCAAATCCGAACTGAGCCTGGCCGAGCGTGAAGTGGTGCAGTTGATTGCAGCCACCCAGCATGGCTGTGACTTCTGCGTGGCCGGCCACACGGCTGTGGCCCTGAACAAGGCCAAGCTGCCGCAGGAGGTGGTCGATGCCCTGCGTGCCCGTGGCGAGCTGCCCGATGCCCGTTATGAAACCCTGGCTGCGTTCGCCCGCGAAGTGATCGCCACCCGTGGCAATGTCAGCGAACCCACTTACCAGGCCTTCCGCGCAGCCGGTTTCAGCGAGGGCAATGCCCTTGAGGTGATTCTGGGTGTGAGCCTCGCAACCCTGTGCAACTTTGCTAATGTGTTCGCCCAGACGCCGCTCAATGACGAGCTCGGCAAGTACCGCTGGCAACCTTCTGCATGATCCGCGTGCGATACCGGTCGTAGCGCGATCGTTGTAGGAGCGGCCTTGTGCCGCGAATGGGCCGCCAAGCGGCCCCGGCGTTTTCAAAGGAGCAAGACCATGCAAGATTGTGCATTTCGACACTGGCTGGATGCCAATGCCGAGGCCATTGACCGGGGCCAGTGCGAGCCGCAGCTGGTGCTGGCGCAAATCGCCGAATCGCAACTGCTGCGTGTCGGTGTCGACCCGGCCTTGGGCGGCACGGGTGGGCAGGTAACCGACGCGGTCGAGGCCATCGCCGCAATCGCCAGCCGCTCGCTGGCAGCGGCGTTCGTCTGCTGGGGCCAGCGCGCCTTCATCGAATACCTGTTGCACAGCCCCAACCAGCCCCTGCGCGAGCAGCTGTTACCGCGCCTGCTGACTGGCGAACTGGCTGGTGCCACCGGGCTGTCCAATGCCATGAAGTTCCTGTCCGGCATCGAAGCACTGCAGGTGCGCGGGCGCCCGCAAGCCGATGGCTGGCAGTTGGAAGGGCGCCTGCACTGGGTGACCAACCTGCGCAAAAGCGGCTTCGTGGTGGCTGCGGCTATCGAAGACGAAGCCGGTGGCGCACCGTTCGTGCTGGCCATTCCGTCCGACGCACAGGGCCTGGAGCGTTCCGACGACCTGCAACTGATGGGCCTGCAGTCGAGCAACACCGCTGCACTGGCCTTCCACCAGGTGCAATTGCAGCGTGGCTGGTTGCTGCACGAAAATGCCCGCGAGTTCCTGCCCCGGGTACGCCCGGCGTTCCTGGCGCTGCAGTGCGGCATGGCCATTGGCCTTGCGCGGCGGGCGTTGGCGGAAGTGCAGGCACACCTGCATGGCCGTGCCTCGTTCCTCGACGAAGCACGCCAGGTGCTCGGCGAGCGCCTGGAAAATACCGTGAGCGAGCTCAAGCAGGGCCTGCTCGATGGGCGCTTCCAGCAGCAGCCAGCAGCCTTGTTCAAGCTGCGCATCACCCTGGCCGAAAGCGCGGCCGACGCCGTGCAACTGGAGTTGCAGGCCAGTGGTGGCAAGGCCTACCTCAGCGAGTATGGCGAAGGCTTTGCCCGCCGCTGGCGCGAGTCGGCCTTCGTGCCGATCGTCACGCCCAGCCTGGTGCAACTGCGCGCCGAACTGCAACGCCAGGCGGGCGCGGCATGAGCCAAGTGTTGCTCGAAGCCCGCGACATCAGCCTGGGCTACCCGCGCGAGGGGGGCTGGCAGGCGGTGCTGGCGCAGTTCGACCTGCAGCTGGCCCCCGGCGAAGTGGTGACCATCCTCGGCCCGAGCGGGGTCGGCAAGTCCAGCCTGTTGCGGGTACTGGCCGGCCTGCAGCAGCCCCGCGGTGGCAGCGTGACCCTGCACGGCCAGCCGCTGCAAGGCCCGCACCCACGCCTGGCGGTGGCCTTCCAGGACCCGAGCCTGTTGCCCTGGTTGAGCCTGGAGAAGAACGTCGCCTTCGGCCTGGACTTCGCCCGTCAGCCAAAACTTGCCGCCGCCGAACGGCGCGCACGCATCGACCATGCGATTGCCGCCGTGGGCCTGGCCCATGCTCGCGGCCAGTACCCGGCGCAGTTGTCCGGCGGCATGGCCCAGCGCACCGCGCTGGCCCGCTGCCTGGCCCGTCAGCCCGAAGTGCTGTTGCTCGACGAGCCGTTCGGCGCGCTGGATGAAGTGACCCGGGCCGACATGCAGCAACTGCTGCTGCAACTGATCGCCACCCACAACACGGCGGCGGTGCTGATCACCCACGATATCGACGAAGCCCTGCTGCTGTCCGACCGGGTTCTGCTACTGGGCAACCACCCAGCGCACACCCTCGGCCAGTGGCACATCGACCTGCCGCAACCACGGACGCAGCGGGTCGAGGAACTGGGCGCCTTGCGCATCGAAATCCTCAAAACCCTTCGGCGGGCAAGCCGCACAGTCGAACCTACCCCAACCCCGTTGCCCTCGGAGGCTGTCCATGTGCATGGATGACTGCTGTTCCTCTTCTTCGCGTCGCGATTTCCTCAAGCTCGGCGCCATGCTCACGGCTGCCGGTGCACTGCCGCTGCTGTCGAGCCTGCAAGCCCGTGCCGCCACCGAGCCGGACGCGCCGGTGCGTATCGGCTACCTGCCGATCACTGACGCCACGCCGCTGCTGGTGGCGCACAACAACGGCCTGTTCGAGGCCGAAGGCATCAAGGCCGAGCGCCCGGTGCTGCTGCGCAGCTGGGCGCAGGTGATCGAGGCGTTCATCTCTGGCCAGGTCAACGTCATCCACTTGCTGTCGCCGATGACCGTATGGGCCCGCTACGGCAGCAAGGTGCCGGCCAAGGTGGTGGCCTGGAACCACGTGGGCGGTTCAGGCCTGACCGTGGCCCCGGATATCAGCGACATGAAACAGCTCGGTGGCAAGACCGTGGCCATCCCGTTCTGGTACTCGATCCACAACGTGGTGCTGCAACAGATGCTCAACGACAATGGCCTGACCCCGGTGTCGAAGCCTGCCAATGCGCCGCTGGCTGGCAATGAAGTCAACCTGCTGGTATTGCCGCCGTCCGACATGCCACCAGCGCTGGCCAGCAAGCGCATCGCTGGCTATATCGTCGCCGAGCCATTCAACGCCCTGGCCGAGAACCTCAAGGTTGGCCGCGTGCAACGCTTTACCGGCGATGTGTGGCGCAACCACGCCTGCTGCGTGGTGTTCATGCACGAGCACGACCTTAACAACCGCCCGGAGTGGTCGCAGAAGGTGGTCAACGCCATCGTCAAGGCGCAGCAATGGACCCGTGATCACCGCGCCGAGGCCGCCGCATTGTTGTCCAAGGCCGGCCCCAACAAGTACACCCCGCATGAACCTGCGGTGCTCGGCAAAGTGCTGGCACCGGCCGCCGAGGACCGTGCCGGTTACATTGCCAGTGGCGCCATTCGCCACCAGCAGTGGGATGAAAAGCGCATCGATTTCCAGCCTTACCCGTTCCCCAGCTACACCGAAGAGCTGGTCAAGCGCCTGAAAACCACCCTGATCGAGGGTGACAGCGCGTTCCTGGCCGGCCTGGACCCGGCACAGACCGCCCGCGACCTGGTCGACGACCGCTTCGTGCGCAACGCCATCGCCAGCGTTGGCGGGCCGTCGGTGTTCGGCATCGCCGATAACTTCGAGCGTAGCGAGGAGTTCGCGGTCTGATGCGCACGCATTTCGTTCATGCCAGCCTGGGGCTGGCCGGGTTGCTGGGTTTGTTGCTGTTGTGGTGGGCCGGTGTCGCGTTGTTTGGCCAGGCCGATGGCCTGTCGGCGCGCTTTTCGCCGGCAGCGACCCTGGCCAGCCTGGTCGAGTTGCTGGGGCAGGGCGAGGTGTACGGGCATATCTGGGTCAGCCTCAAACGTATCCTGGTAGGGCTGCTGCTGGCGCTGCTGATCGGCGTGCCGCTGGGCTTGCTGGTGGGCAGCTACCGGCACCTGGAGGCTGCGACCACGCCGGCGTTCCAGTTCCTGCGCATGATCTCGCCGCTGTCGTGGATGCCGGTGGTGGTGATGCTGATGGGCGTGGGGGACCAGCCTATCTACTTCCTGCTGGCGTTTGCCGCGTTGTGGCCGATCCTGTTGAACACGGCGGCCGGGGTAAGGCAGCTGGACCCACGCTGGTTGCAGTTGAGCCGCAGTTTGAGTGCCACGCGCCGGGAGACCTTGTGCAAGGTGATTGTGCCCGGCGTGATCGGCCATGTGCTGACTGGCGTGCGCCTGGCCATCGGCATCCTGTGGATCGTGCTGGTGCCGTGCGAAATGCTCGGGGTGAGTGCGGGGCTTGGGTATTTCATTCTCGATACCCGCGACCGGCTGGCGTATTCCGAGCTGATGGCGATGGTGCTGCTGATCGGGGTACTGGGGTTTGTGCTGGATGCCCTGGCGCGTGGGCTGCATCGGCGTTGGGTGCATGGCTGAAGGGCCGGTGGGGCTTCTTCGCGGGCTTGCCCGCTCCCACAGTTTGGCTTTGTGAAATCCTGTGGGAGCGGGCGAGCCCGCGAACAGGCTCTTGGATCAATGCACGGTCTTGCGCTGCCGTACACACTCTTGGGCTTGAGCGGTCAGTTCGTCCAGCCGCTCATCCCGCATCTGTTCCGCTTCGATCATCGCATCCTCACCCTGCTGGTTGAGCAGGTAGGTATGGATCTGCATCACTTCCGCCGTCTGGTAGATCGGCGCAATATCCAGCCGCCCGATCAGCGCGCCGCTAGCCCGCCCGGTACTGCTCATCAGTACCTGCGGCCCATTGGCGGCCACTACCTGCATGCCCATCGCCTCGAACCACGGTACCTGGCTGGCAAAGGCATTCAGCTCGACGCAGGCATGGCGTGCCTGCAGGTCGCCCAGCAAGGCGCGGGCGATGCCCTGGCGACGATGGCTGGCGCGCACGGCGAGGAACGCCAGGGCGCACGCCTGGTCATCGTCCTCGGCCGGCAGTGACAGGGCGAACCCCAGCAGTTGGTCCGGTGCCTCGGCATCCAGCGCCAGGGTCAGCGCCACGGCCAGGCCGCGGGTGCCGTCCAGTGCTTGCAGGTACTGGTGCACCTCCATGCCGACGCCATACTGGTACAGCGGGTACAGCGGGTTGTCGGCGCTGATGGCGACACTGCTCAGTTCGCCGACATTGTGGATCACCAGTTCGCGGATCTGGTTCTGGAAAGATTCAGGCGGCACGCTGTCGAGGCGGCTCAGGATGAACATCGGGGTGCGGGCTCCGGCGGGTGGATGGACGGCCCGCGCCGTGCGGGCGCGGGCTGCACAGTCTAACCGGTTTTGCCGATCAGCCTTGTACCTGCAATGCACCGAGCATCAGGTCGAGGTTCTGCACCGCCGCACCGGAGGCACCTTTGCCAAGGTTGTCGAACACTGCGGTCAGCAGCACCTGGCCATGCTCGGGGTTGGCGTAAAGCGCCAGGCGCAGGTCGTTGCTGTCGTTCAACGCCTCGGGGTCGAGGTTCGGCGCTGCGCCGTGCTGGTGCAGGGGCATCAGCTGGACATGGCGGGCACCCTGGTAGTGCTGCTGCAGGCAGGCCTGCAGCTGTTCGGCACTGACCTGGCCGGGCAGCAGGCGCAACTGCAGCGGGATGCTCAGCACGATGCCTTGACGGTAGGCACCGTAGCCGGGCATGAACATCGGCCGCGCCGACAGCCCGGCGTGCTGCTGGATTTCCGGCACGTGCTTGTGTGCCAGCTCCAGGCCGTAAAGTTGCAGGGCCGGGGTTTTGCCGGCGGCGGGCTGTTCATGCCGTTCGACTGCGGCGCGGCCACCGCCGGAATAGCCGGAGATGGCGTGGATGTTCAGCGGGTAATCCGCTGGCAGCAGGCCGGCCTTGACCAGTGGGCGCAGCAGGGCGATGGCGCCGGTGGGATAGCAGCCGGGGTTGCTGACGCGCTTGCTGTGCGCGATGCGCTCGGCTTGCTGCTCGTCAAGCTCCGGCAGGCCATAGACCCAGCCTGGGCTGGTACGGTGCGCGGAGCTTGCGTCGATCACCCGCACCTGCGGGTTTTGGATCGCCGCCACGGCCTCGCGGGCAGCATCGTCGGGCAGGCACAGCAGGGCGATGTCGGCATTGTTGATTGCCTCGCGGCGGCGGTGCGGGTCCTTGCGCTCGGCTTCGGGCAGGGTCAGCAGGCGCAGATCGCTGCGGCCTTGCAGGCGGGCATGGATCTGCAGGCCGGTGGTGCCTTGGTCACCGTCGATGAAGACAACAGGGGTGTGCATGGTCAAAATCCGATCGGGGAGGGATGGCCTATGCTCGCTTGTGGCTCTGGTAAAGAAAATTTGAATATGATGATCGAGATATTCATCTTTCCTGAACGAGTTGGCCCATGCGCGAAATCAGCCTCGATCGCCTCCGCACCCTGGTGGTCATTTCAGACCTGGGCTCCTTTGCCGAAGCCGCCCGCCAGCTCAACCTGGCACCGCCCACCATCAGCCTGCACGTGGCCGAGCTGGAGGCGCGCATCGGCGCCTCGTTGCTTACCCGCACCCGCGGCCAGGTGCGGCCCACGGTCATTGGCGAAACCCTGCTGGCCCGTGCCCGCCGCCTGCTGGCCGACGCCGACCTGGCGCTGGATGAAGTGCGCCGGCAGGTCGAGGGCCTGACGGGCCGGGTGCGCCTGGGTGCCTCCACCGGCGCCATCGCCCACCTGCTGCCCCAGGCGCTGGAGCACCTGCGCACGGTGCACCCGGGGATCGATGTGCAGGTACAGGTGCTGACCTCCCAGGCCTCGTTGGCGCGCTTGCGCGAGGGCACGCTGGATATCGGCCTGGTGGCCTTGCCGCAGGTGGCCGGCAAAGGGCTTGCGGTTACGCCCTGGCGGCGTGACCCGATCCTGGCCTACGTGCCGGCCGACTGGCAGCCACCGGCCAGGGTCACGCCGGCCTGGCTGGCGCAGCGGGCGTTGATCCTCAACGACAGCAGCACCCAGCTTTCGCGGGTGACCGGCGAGTGGTTCGCGGCAGCAGGGTTGTACCCCGAGCCGCGAATCGAGCTGAACTACAACGATGCGATCAAGAGCCTGGTCGGGGCCGGGTATGGGGCGACGTTGCTGCCGCAGGAGGGGGAGTCGGCCGAGCTGGACCGGCGCATTGCCCGCCGGCCGCTGCGGCCGGGGTTGTGGCGGCAACTGGGCATTGCCTGCCGGGAAGGGCAGGTGGAGCTGGCCACGGGGTATGTGTTGCAGGCGCTGGAGCGGTTGCGGCAGTAGGGGCTGCACAGCAGCCCCTGGGGTCACCCTCGCTCTCGGGCCCGCACTGCGGTCACTGTCTCTCCACCAACCCCCCAGTTATCGGTCGGCACCTCTTCGATCACCACGAAGGTACTGGCCGGCGGCTTGCCCAGCACCTGCTGCAGCATGCGGGTCGTCTGTTCGATCAGCTGGCGCTTGTGCTCAGCGCTCACGCCTTCATCGGTCACGCGGATGTGAACATAGGGCATGGTTCTCGCTCCTCTGTCAGTGCCAGGTGCCAGCGGTGCTACCGCCATCCACCGGCAGGATCACGCCACTGACGAAGCGTGAGTCGGCCAGGTACAACACTGCATCCACGACATCCTGCGGCGAGCCGGTGCGGCCACTGGGTGACAGCACGCCCATGCCTTGTGTGTTGCCGCCATGCAGTGGTGTGTCGATGATCCCAGGTGCCACCGCATTCACCTGCACGCCGCTGGCTGCCAGTTCCAGCGCCAGGCCTTTCACCGCCTGGTTCAGGCCGCCCTTGACCAGTACCGGCAGCAGGGCTGGCACGCGAGTATCCGGTTGCAAGGCGATGGAGGCGGTGATGGCGATGATCTGCCCATGCCCTTGCCTGGTCATGACCCGCGCCGCTTCCTGGGCTGGGTAGAAGAACCCCTTGAGGTTGGTGCCGACCAGAGCGTCGACATCCGCTTCGCTGTACTCGGCAAACGGCTTGGCAATGAAGATGCCGGCGTTGTTGATCAGCAGGTCGACCCCGCCAAAGGTTTGCTCGGCGCTGGTGAACAGTTGCTGCGCCGTGTCTGGCTCGGCGATGTCGCCAGCCACGCCGATGAAGCGCGAAGGGTTGCCGAGGCGGGCTGCGGCTTGCTCCAGGCGGGCCTGGCTACGGGCGTTGCCGACCACGTTGTCGCCGCGTTCGAGGAAGGCCTCGGCCAGGGCGAAACCCAGGCCGCTCGAGGCCCCGGTAATGATGACGGTGCGTGGCGTGTTCATGTGCATGATCTCCAGTGAAGTGAGCCAGGGGCTCGGTGTGAAGCCACTGTAGGTTGCAATCAGCACTTGAAAAATGAGGAGCTCGGCATTTCAATCGATACATCATGTAATCAATCGAGCCGTCATGACCCGCCATTTCGATGACCTGCAACTGGGCAGCCTGGAGCTCTTCTGCCTGGCCGCCGACAGCGGCAGCTTCACTGCTGCGGCCACGGAGGCCGGTCTTACGCCGGCGGCAGTCAGCCGCAGCGTGGCGCGCCTGGAAGAGCGTCTGGGCGTGCGCCTGTTCGTCCGCACCACCCGGCAGATGCGCCTGTCCGCAGCCGGCCAGGCCTATTACCAGCAATGCCGGCAAGCACTGGGGCAACTGGTCGAGGCCGAGCGCCAGGTCACGGGCGGGCAGGTCGAGCCGAGCGGCCGCCTGCGTATCAGTGCACCCACGCCCTATGCTCATCACCGGCTGTTGCCGCTGCTGCCGAGGTTTCGCCAGCGCTACCCGAAGGTGCAGGTGGATGTGCATGTCAGCAACCGCAATGTCGACTTTGCCGAGGAGCCGTTCGACCTGGCCATTCGTGGTCGCGAGCCGGCCGATTCGCGGCTGGTGGCGCGTCGCCTGGAAGATGCCGAACTGGTGGTGGTGGCCACGCCGGGCTACCTGGCCCGTGCCGGCACGCCACGGACACCGCACGATTTGCTGCAACATGAGTGCATCCAGTTCGAATTGCCCAGCAGTGGCCGACGCCCGCCGTGGAGCTTCCGCCAGGATGGCCAGCAGGTGGAGATCGAAACCCAGGGTGGGTTCACCTGCCTGGGCGACTTCCTCGCCACCGCCACGCTGGTGCGCCATGGCGGCGGGCTGATGCAGGCTTACCGCTTTACCGTGCAGGACGCACTGGCCAGTGGCGAACTGGTGGAAGTGCTCGCCGAGTTTGGCGGCACCTCGCGGCCGTTCATGCTGATCTACCCCCAGGCCCGGCACATGCCGCTGCGGGTGCGGGTGTTCATCGATTTCCTGTTTGCCGAGGGGGCGTAGCCCCCGGGCTGAAGCGAGGCGCCGGGGCGTATGGCCGACTATGCTGTTTGCTGCGTCGAGCCAATGTCATCTCGACGACCCTTCAGGTTTTCCAGGAGAACGCTCCATGAAATCCACGAAATGCATACCTTTGCTGGTGATTGCCTCGGTCCTCAGTTTTGCCGCACACGCAGACCCGGCGAGCAACTGTGCGGCCAAGATCAAGGAGCTTGAAGAAATTCAGAAGACTGATGGCCAGGCACTGCACGGTGGCATGGCGCACGACTATCACGAGTTGTTGAAGCAGGCCAAGGAGGGGCAGGCTGCGAATGACATGAAGAAGTGCCAGGCCTCCGCTGACCGGGCCAAGACCATCTACAACAAGGCGCGCGGGAAGTAGCTGCAGTCCTGCACTGGCCTCTTCGCGGGCTCGCCCGCTCCCACAGGTATTGCACAGGCCTTGAGCCTGTTGGAAATCCTGTGGGAGCGGGCAAGCCCGCGAAGAGGCCAGTGCAGGAGGGCCCAGTCAGAACCAGCGATCGTTCTTCCGGCGCCCACGGGTCAGCGCCGGCAGGATCAGCCCCGCCAGCAAGCCCGCGCCGGCGATGCTGCCGCCATACACCATGTAGCGCATCATCACCTGCTTGTTCTCGTCCCCCAGGCGGGCCTGGGTATCGCGCAGCTGCGACTGGCTCTGGTCGAGCTGTTCATTCAGCGCCTTGTTGCGCGCCTCCAGTTCGTCGATCAGTTTCTTGCGTGAGTCCAGGGTTTCCTGCATGCCCTGTACGCGGTTTTTCCAGCTGTCGTCGATGTTCTTCAACTGCCCGGTCAGGTCCGCGACCTGGGCATCGAGCTGCGGCAGGCGCTCGCTCTGGCCTGGCACCGACTGCAGATCGTTGCTGAGGATCCACACCACATCGCCGTTCTGCCCGCGCACCTGGCTGTAGTTGCCTTGGCTGCCGATCAGGGTCAGCTTCTGCCCGGACTTGAGCGTGCCGACAATGCGGTGGCCATCGGTGGGGCCGCTGCGCACGTAGGTGCTCAGGCTGTCGCTGACCCAGCGTGCATCGCTGGCAGGCTCTTCGGCGTGCACCGGTGCGGCAAGGGCCACCAAGGTGGCGATCAGGCCGCCGCGCAGGGCAGTGAGGGCGGAAGCATTCGGGCGGGAATCGGGCATGTTGGGTCTTCGCTGAAACAGGACAAAAGTAGGCCCGGTGACTGGGCCGATGAACCGGTCGGTGGGTTGACCGTCAGCGAAAGACCGTTTTTTTGTAAGCAGGTTCACTACCTAATGTCGGAAATGTCTGCAGGATGTTGCAAGGCTTCAACCGGCGACTGTGAGACTAGACTCAAAGGCTCACACCCTTTCATGGAACAAGACCATGACAGCCAAGAACACAATCTGCCTCTGGTACGACAACGACGCCGAGGAGGCCGCGAACTTTTACGCCAGCGTCTTCCCTGACACGACAGTGATAGCGGTGCATCAGGCACCTGCTGATTATCCATCCGGGAAACAGGGTGACGTGATTACCGTGGAGTTCAGCGTCATGGGTATTCCCTGCGTGGGCCTCAACGGAGGCAAGGCCTTCACGCATTGCGAGGCGTTTTCATTCCAGGTCAGCACCGAGGACCAGGCCGAGACCGACCGCTTGTGGGATGCCATTGTCGGCAACGGCGGGGAGGCCAGCGTCTGCGGCTGGTGCAAGGATAAATGGGGGATTTCGTGGCAGATCACCCCGCGCATCCTCATCGAAGCCATCGGCCACCCCGACCGGGCGGCGGCCAAGCGGGCGTTCGACGCCATGATGCAGATGGGCAAGATCGATGTGGCCAGGATAGAGGCGGCGTTGAAGGGCTGACCACGGCAGTGAAGGCATCTTGATCGGGGGCTGCGCAGCAGCCCCCGATTCCACAAACTTGCCAGGTCAGTTGCCGGTCACTTCGGCCTCTGCCGACGCCGGCTTGGTCGAAGTCTTCTTCTCCTGCACCACGATGTAGAACTCTTCGCCATGCTTCACCGCGCCATACAGCACGGCCTTCTCGATCAGTTCGTTGCCGCGCAGGTGGCGCAGCATCATCGGGTCCTTGCGCAGGTCGCGGTACAGCGCCAGGCACAGCAGCACCATCACCACCACGAACGGCAGGGCCACGACGATGGTCAGGTTCTGCAGGCCGGTCAGCGCCTCGCCGGGGTCGCGCGGGTCGCCAATCGCCAGCATGATTGCCGCAACAGTACCGGTCAGTGCGCCCCAGAAGATCACTGTACGTCGCGATGGCGTGGTGGTGCCATGCTCCGACAGCGTGCCCATCACCAGCGAGGCCGCATCGGCACCGGAGACGAAGAAGATGCCCACCAGCACCATCACCAGCACCGATGTCACCGAGGCCAGCGGGTAGCTTTCCAGCAACTGGTACAGCGCGTGATTGCTGTTGACCGCACCGTTGGCCAGCTGGAAGGCGCCTTCACGCAGGGCGTCGATACTCGCGCCGCCAAAGATGGTGAACCACACCAGGCTGACCAGGCTCGGTACCAGCAGCACCCCGGTAACGAACTGGCGGATGGTGCGGCCGCGGCTGATGCGGGCGATGAACATGCCCACGAACGGCGTCCAGGAAATCCACCAGGCCCAGTAGAACACGGTCCAGCCGGCCAGCCAGCTGTTCATCTGCTCGCCGCCGCTGGCGTTGGTGCGGGCCATCATTTCCGGCAGCATCTTGACGTAGATGCCGATCGAGGTTGGCAGCAGGTTGAGCATCAGCAGGGTCGGGCCGACGATGAACACGAACAACGCCAGCACCAGCGCCAGTACCATGTTGGTGTTGGACAGCCACTGGATGCCCTTGCCGATGCCCGACACCGCCGAGGTGACGAAGGCAATGGTCAGCAGGGTGATTATCGATATGTAGAACAGCTTGCCGGGGCTTTCGATCCAGCCGTTGTATTCCAGGCCACCGGCGATCTGCAGCGCGCCCAGGCCCAGCGAGGCTGCCGAGCCGAACAGCGTGGCGAAGATCGCCATCATGTCTATCAGGCGGCCGAGCGGGCCGTTGGCATGCTTGCCGATCAACGGCCGGAAGGCGGCGGAAATCAGCTGCGAGCGGCCGCGACGGAAGGTGCCATAGGCAATCACCAGGCCGACGATGGCGTACATGGCCCAGGGGTGCAGCGTCCAGTGGAACAGCGTGGTGGCCATGGCCACCTGCATCGCTTCACTGGACTGCCCGGTGGCCGTCCCTGGCGGTGGCGACACATAGTGCGAAAGCGGTTCGGCAACGCCGAAGAACATCAGGCCGATGCCCATGCCGGCGCTGAACATCATCGCCACCCACGACACCGTACGGAATTCCGGCTGTTCGCCATCACGGCCCAGCGGGACCCGGCCGTAACGGCTGGCGGCCAGCCACAACACGAACACCACGAACAGCGTGGAGGTAAGCACGAAGAACCAGCCGAAGTTGAGAATGACCCAGGATTGCGCGCTGGAGGCGCTGGTGGCGAGGCTGGCCTGGTTGAGGAAGCCCCAGAGGACGAAAGCGATAGCCAGGAGGCTGGTGAAACCAAAGACGATCCAGTCGAGCTTGCCCTCGAAACGCCGGTCCTGGCGTGCTTCTGCGGTTTTCGAGGGGTCCGTCACGCCAAGGTCGAGCGTTTCGGTGATGTGTTCCTTTGCCATGAATGATGAGGCCCCTTTCTGGCTTACCTGCTGGTGCAGGCTTGTAGTTTTGTGTGGGCTACCGAGTTCGATGACTGCCTCGGCGGGGAGATTGCTGGCTGGATTATCCTGCGCGCGAAACGGCGGCTCCTGTCCCGATTACGCCCCGGGGCGTCCATTACGCGACCTGCCAACTACTTTTAGTTCTGGGGGCGATGGCCCTTTCTGCTTCGCGTTCTGGTAACCTGATGGGCATTCCCCGGGCCTGCACATCCGAGCACCGTAGAAGCGTTGCTGCTTGTGGGCCTGGCCGTACCAGGAAACGGAGATTCGTCCAAATGGCCACTGACCGTGTGAGCCTGATTCATTTCGATAAATTGAGCATGAGCCCTGCCGCTGCCGATCGGTTCCAGAAAGCCCTCGACGCGCTGGAAGCGCTCAAGCTACAGGACCGTTACGTGTATCTCATCGCTCCTTATCTGGGTGACATCGCTGACGCCTCCGACCCCGAGCAACTGGCCACCGCCCTGGAACAGGGCGTGCGCGTGGTCGACGAGCTGCTGGCTGCCAGGTCGGTCAGCAAGGTCAAGGCCGAAGAAGTGTGCCAGGTGTTCCACCGCGCCGCTGAGCGCGCGCAGGCAGAAATGCCTGGCTGAGTGGCGGCATGGCCAAAGACATCGACAACCCCTGCGTCTCGCTGTGCCAGCTCAACAGCGAGTTGTGCGTGAGCTGCGGTCGCACCCGTGACGAAATCCGCAAATGGCGGGGCATGAAGCGCCCCGAGAAGATGGCCACCGTGCAGCGGGCGGCAACGCGGATGAAGGCTATCGCCAAGAAGGCGGCCAAGCGGCAGAATGCCGACTGAACCTGCGCACCCTGCGCGCGGCCTTTCCTGATTGTCTGACGAGCCTGAAAATGGATTCTCACTCGCTGTTTGCCTTTACCCTGGTCGCTGCCATCGCGATCGCCAGCCCCGGCCCTGCCACCCTCATGGCCATCAACAACAGCCTGGCCCATGGCCAGCGCAGCGCGATCTGGTCGTCGCTGGGCAATGGCTCGGGCCTGTTCTGCCTTTCGGCAGCTGCCATGCTGGGGCTTGGCGCGCTGTTGGCCAGTTCCGAAATGCTGTTCAACGCCGTGAAGATCCTGGGGGCGGGCTACCTGTTCTACCTGGGGGCGCGGCAATTGCTGAAAAAGAGCCCGATGCTGGCGCAGGGCGCCGCAGAGGGTGTGGCCAAGGTCCGGCCCACGCCGCTGAAGCTCTACAAGTCGGCCTTCCTCACGGCAGTGACCAACCCCAAGGCGACCATGTTCTTCACCGCACTGTTCCCGCAGTTCATCGACCAAGGTGCGGCGTTGCTGCCGCAGTTCCTGATCCTGACCGGAATATTCGTTGCGTTGTCGCTGGTTTCGCTGAGCCTGTATGCCGCATTGGCGGCGCGGGCCAAGGGCGTGCTGACCCGGCCGTCGTTGTCGCGCTGGGTGAGCCGGGTGGTGGGCACCACCTTTATCGGTTTTGGTGCGGCGATCCTGGCGATGCGCCGGCAGGGGGCCTGAAGTACGAGGGGCGCTCCCCGCTGGCCGATAAATGGCCAACCTGATGGTCATGCATGGTCCAGACTGTCTACAGCACGCACAGAGGGGTGCTGCAGTCGACCACAGGATGTGGCAGCCTTTGGCCACCGCTCCAGGTCTGCGGAGGTCACATGTGCCGAGGGTTGTCGATGATCGAGCGCTGCTTTCGCCACGCTTTGCTGTTATTGCCGTGCCTGCTGCTGCCGCTGGTGGCGGTAGCGCACGAGGAATGCCGGCGGCTGACTGCCACCGGTAACCCGGAATACCCCCCCTACCTGTGGCGCGATCCGCAAAACCCCCAGCAACTGATCGGTGCCAATGCCGACCTGCTCAAGTATCTGGGCGAGCAATTGGGGTTGGAAATCGAGGTGGTCTACGGCGGGCCGTGGTCGCGCGCCCAGGAAGAGGTACGCACGGGCCGGATCGACCTGATGGCCGGGTATTTCCTGACCAAGGTCCGCCAGCAACAGATGGACTTCATCACCCCGGCATTTCTGCATACACCCAGCGTTATCTGGGTGCGCCAGGACAATGCCTTTGCCTACCGGCAATGGGCCGACCTGAAGGGCCGCAAAGGCGGCACGCTGGTCAACAACAGCCACGGCCAGCAGTTCGACGATTACGCCAGGACCAACCTCACCCTCGAAGCGGTACCTGGTGCCAGGCAGGCATTCGAGAAGTTGATGCACAAGCGCAGCGATTACGTGGTGTACGAGCAGTATCCCGGCTTGGCGCTGGCGCGCACATTGGGGATTGCCGACACTTTGCAGGTGCTGGAACCACCGATATCCAGCGAAGGGTTGTACCTGGCGCTGTCGCATGATTCGCCCTGCAACCAGCCGCAGCTGCGTGAGGCACTGGCGAAGGAGATGGAAAAGATCGTTGCCGGTGCGTTGCCGGAGCAACTGCTGCAGCAAAACCTGGAGCGTTGGCAATAAATAGCAGCCTGGTATGCGCTCCTACAGGGACCGGGCCAGCTGTTCGGCTTCCTTGGCCCGGGTCACACTGACTGCGCCGGGCAGGGTGACATCGTTCTTCGCAGCGAGGATCTCGGCCATGACGCTGACGGCAATCTCGGCCGGGGTCTTGCTACCGATATAGATGCCGATAGGACCGTGCAGGCGCTGCAACGACGCTTCGCTTTCGCCAAAGTGTTCGATCAGCCGCTCCCGGCGCAGCTGGCTGTTGCGCCGTGAGCCGATGGCACCGATATAGAACGCCGGGCTGTGCAGGGCTTCGAGCAGGGCCAGGTCGTCCAGCTTGGGGTCGTGGCTGACGGCAACGATTGCGCTGCGCAGGTCCGGGGTGAAGGCGCGGACCACGTCGTCCGGCATGCCAGCCAGGTGGTTGACGCCGGCAACGTTCCAGCCTGCCGTGTACTCGGGGCGCGGGTCGCACAGTGAAACGCTGAAGCCATTGAACAGGGCCATGGTCGCCAGGTATTCGGCCAGCGCGCCGGCACCGATCAGCAGCAGGCGATAGCCGGGGCCCAGGGTGCTGAGCATGTGCCGGCCATCGAAACTGAACAGTTCGGGCGTGGTGGTGGCGATAAGGTTGGTCTCCCCGCTGCGCAGGTCAAGCCCACGGCGTACCAGATTGCCGCCGTCGAGGTCGGCGAGCAGTTGCTCCAGGTGTGGCAGCGACGGGGCGAATTCCAGCACCAGTTCGAGGGTGCCGCCACAGGGCAGGCCGAAGCGGTGTGCCTCGTCGGCACTGACGCCATAGCGCACCACCTGGGGCAGGCCGCCGGGCATGCCGGGGCCGCCATAGGCATTGGTGTAGCGGTGAATGAGGTCGTCCTCGATGCAGCCGCCAGAGACACTGCCGACCACACGGCCGTCGCTGCGCAGGGCCATCATCGAGCCGACCGGGCGTGGGGAGGAGCCCCAGGTGCGGGCGACTGTAGCCAGCAAGGTGCGGTGGCCGGCGGCGAGCCAGTCTCGGGTGGTGCGCAGGACCAGCAGGTCGATGCTTTCCATGGGTACTCCATTAAACCTGATGTTGGCTGGGCCGGCTTCTTCGCGGGCTTGCCCGCTCCCACAGGGACCCCACAGTCCTGAAGGGCGGCGCCATACCTGTGGGAGCGGGCATGCCCGCGAAGAGGCCGGTACAGGCACTACCCATTTCAGCGCATGTGCAAAATGATCGGGCTACTGCTGGCCGGGTCGGTATGCCCACGCAACTTGCCCACCGCCTGCGCATTCACCGCGCCACCATGGTTCCCCCAGGCACTGCGCACGAAACCCAGCACATCGGCAATTTCCTGGTCACTCAATTGCTCACGGAAGGCTGGCATGCGATACGCATCGGGCAACCCGGCCGTCACCACCCGCTGCGAACCATTGAGGGTGATATTGATCGCCGAGGCGTCTTCCTTGGCCAGTGCCGAAGTAGCGCCAGCCAAAGGTGGCATCCATTCGGCCTGGCCCTTGCCATCCAGGCCGTGGCACGACGCACAGCGGGTTACATAGGTATGCCCCCCAGGGCTGTCGAGCAGCGCGGCCGTCGTTTCGGCCTGGTACTGCCACGGCGCACCGTCGCGTTGCGGGTCGCCGGGCAGCGACTTCAGGTAGCGGGCGATGGCGGCCAGGTCGTCGTCACTCATGAATTGCGTGGAGTTGTTGAATGCCTCGGTCATCGAGCCGAATACCACCGCATGCCGATTGCGGCCGGCCTTGAGGAACTGCGCGATCTCGGCCTCGCTCCAGCGACCCAGCCCGGTGTTGGGGTCGGCACGCAGGCTCGGTGCATACCAGCCATCGAGCAGGGCACCAGCGAGGAATGGCTTGCCGCTGTCATCCAGGGCCTTTTCGTTGAAGGCCAGGCCGCGCGGCGTATGGCAGCTGCCACAGTGGCCAGGGCCCTGGACGATGTAGGCGCCGCGGTTCCACTGCGCATCCTGCCCGGCCTGATCGGCGTACGGAGCGGTGGCGGCGAACAGGCCGTTCCACATCGCAATGGGCCAGCGCCAGTTCAGCGGCCAGGGAATGTCGCTGGCAAGGTTGGCTTGCTGCACGGGTTGCACGCCGTGCATGAAGAAGGCATACAGCGCCTTTACATCGTCATCGCTGAGCTTGGCGTAGGACGGGTAGGGCATGGCCGGGTACAGCCGCCGGCCACCGGGCGCGACGCCTTGGCGCACGGCACGGTCGAAGTCGGCCAGGCTGTAGCCACCGATGCCGGTGCTGCGGTCGGGGGTGATATTGGTGGCGTGAATCGCCCCCAGCGGGGTGGCCATTTCCAGCCCGCCAGCGAACGGTTTGCCGTCCGGCAGGCTGTGGCAGGCCACGCAGTCGCTGAGGCGGGCCACGTACTCGCCACGGCTGACCAGCGCCGGGTCGGCAGTGGTGGCCTGCACATCGGCAAATGGCGAGGCGGGCTCGCGGGTGACGTACCAGGCCAGCAGGCCTGCCGCGACCAGGCACGGCAGCGCCAGCCAGCCAGCAGTTCTTGCGAAACGATGGGTCATGGGGCGTCCTTGTCTGCTCAGCTGAAGGTATGGCGGCTCAATGGCAGGCTGCGCACGCGCTGGCCGGTGAGCTGCGCGACTGCGTTGGCCACCGCCGGTGCCACTGCGGGCAACGGTGGCTCGCCGATGCCGCCCATCTTCGCCCCGCTTTCGACAATGCGCACGTGTACCCTGGCCATGCGCGACGGCGGCAGGATCGGGTACAGGTCGTAGTTGCGCGCGCGCGGCTTGCCATCCACGTACACCGCTTCTTCCAGCAGTGTCTGCGACAGGCCCAGGGCGACGGCGCCGTTGACCTGATGCTCGATGATCGCCGGGTTGACGATGCTGCCCGGGTCGATGGCCTGCCAGATGTCGTGCACCTTGACCTGGCCATTCTCGATCGACACCTCGGCAATGACCGCTGCCTCCGAGCCGAACGGCGAGGCCATGGCCACGCCACGCGCCCGTTTGCTGCCATCCTCGGCGGTGAACGGCCCACGCTTCCAGCCGCCGGAAAGCTCTGCGACGGCCTGCAACAGGTTGGTCAGGCGCTGGTTGTCGCGCAGCAGGTGCAGGCGCAGTTCGAACGGGTCCTTGCCGCCTTTGTCGGCCAGCTCGTCGAGGAACGATTCATAGAAGAAGTCGTTCAGCGAGTTGCCCACCGAGCGCCAGTAGCCGAGCATGGCCGGGCCTTTTACATAGATCTGCGCGATGCGCTTGTTGGCGATGGCGTAGGACTTGCCCGACAGCCCTTCGAGCGCGGTAGGGTCGAGTTTTTCGCCTTGCTTGCCAGCGATGGCTTCGGTCGGGCCTTCGGTGGCGCTCACTGCTTCGAGGGCCACCGGCAGGCCATCGGCATCCAGCCCGGCGCGGAACTTGACCACGGCGACCGGGCGCAACACATCGCGGAGGAATTCCTCTTCGCGGCTCCAGATGAGTTTCACCGGCCGGCCGACCGCCTTGGCCAAGGCAATGGCCTGTGGATAGGGATTGGCCGAGTCGTACAGGAAGTGGCGGCCAAAGAAACCGCCCAGCAACGGCGAATGCAGGGTGATCTGCGCCGGGGCCAGGCCGGTGCGTTTGGCAATGTCGTCACGGAACATGTCCGGCGCCTGGTTGGGCAGCCACACTTCCAGGCTGCCGTCCGGGTTGAAGCGCGCCAGTGCCGACGGCGGCTCCAGCTGTGCGTGGTTGAGGTACTGGTTGTGGTAGGTTGCTTCGACCCGGGTCTTGGCACTGGCCAGCATGCCGGCCACGTCGCCCTGGTTTTCGTCGTCGCGCGCCGGGCCCGTGACCGTGGCCAGGTGCTCGCGCCAACCATCGCTGGAGAAATCGGCCGGCATCGGCCGTACCGGGCTGTCGGCCGCGGGCTCCTTCCAGTCCACCTGGATGGCTTCGACCGCGCGCTTGGCGTGCCACCAGCGTTCGGCAACCACCGCCACGGCACCCGGCAGCTGATGCACCGAATGCACGCCTTTCATGGCCTTGACCTGGTCTTCGTTGCGCAGGCTGCCGACGGTCATGCCCAGGCGTGGTGCGTGCTGCACGGCGGCGTGGAGCATGCCGTCGACCTTGATGTCGATGCTGTATACGGCCTTGCCGGTGGACTTGTCGTAGGCATCCAGGCGACGTACCGGTTTGCCGATCCAGCGAAACTGGCTGGGGTCGCGCAGCTTGACGCTGGCTGGGTCCGGTACTGGCAGGTCCATGGCGCGCCCGGCCAGTTCACCGTAGGGAATGGAGCGGCCAGTCGTGGTATGTACCACATGGCCCGGCGTGGTGGAGAGTTCTTCGACCGGCACGCCCAGCTGCTCGGCGCCCGCCTGCAGCAGCATGGCCCGGGCGAGGGCGCCCAGGCGGCGCATGGTCGGGTAGCTCATGCGCACCGACATGCTGCCGCCGGTGATGCGCATGCCGTTCTCCATCACTACATAGGCTTCGCCGGGCGGCGCGCTGTCGACCACAAAATTGGCCGGGTCGACGTCCAGCTCTTCACCCACGATCTGCGCCATGGCGGTGAAGGGGCCTTGGCCACCTTCCATGAACGGGCTGAGCAGGCGCACTTTGCCGTCCGGTCGGATCTCCAGAAACGCCGGCACCTGCGTGCCGCGCTCCGGGGTTGCGGCGGCGGCTGCCTGCACGCGGGCCGACCCCATGGGCAGGCCGAAACCCAGCACCAGGGCACCGACAGCCGTGCCGGCAAGAAAGCGCCGACGTGACAGGTTGACCGTTTCGCCCAGTTGCAGCCTGAGCAGTTCGGCGGGGGTATCGACTGGTGTGTTCATCAGGCCTTCTCCCCTTGGGCCAGCTCATGCATGGCGGCATGGATGGCGTTGTAGGTGCCGCAGCGGCACAGGTTGACCATGGCGGCCTCGATCTGGGCGTCACTGGGCTTGGGCGTGTGCTTGAGCAGCGCCGTGGCCGCCATTACCTGGCCGGACTGGCAGTAGCCGCACTGGGCCACCTGGTGCTCGACCCAGGCTGCGACCACGCGTTTGCCGACGGCATCGGCCTCGATCGCCTCGATGGTGGTCACTTCGCGCCCGACCACGCCGGCCACCGGGGTGACGCAGGCGCGCACCACGTTGCCGTCCACCAGCACCGAACAGGCGCCGCACTGGGCCAGGCCGCAGCCATACTTGGTGCCGGTCAGCCCCAGGTCGTCGCGGATCACCCACAGCAGGGGCGTATCGGCGTCTGCCTCGACCTGGTAGGTCTTCTGGTTGATGCGTAGTTCCATGGTTCACCTGCCCGTCAACGGTTGCTGTCGCTTGGATTCTTCTGATCGGGGAATACGGTGCTCCCCAGTGCAGAAACGCTAGCACAGCGGGGTGACCGCTGGTCTGTTGGCGGGCGCAGGTTCAGAGGATCAGGCAAGCAATTCGGTGAAATGCGCAAGCAGCGATGTGCGCTATCGCCTGTAGGAGCGGCCTTGTGTCGCGATGGGGCGCGCAGCGGCCCCAGGGCAGCATGCAGTATTGTAAGGGGCCGCTTTGCGGCCCATCGCGACACAAGGCCGCTCCTACAAGAAAGCGCATTTGGAGGTGAAGAGGACTTCCGCAGCGAAAACCCGGATAATGCCGGCCAATTTCGTTTTGCACGCTTAAATCACGGTAATCCCCGCATGGAAATCAAGGTCAATTTTCTCGACAATCTCCGTCTCGAAGCCAAGTTCGACGACTTCACGGTGATCGCCGACCAACCGATTCGCTACAAGGGTGATGGCTCGGCCCCGGGGCCGTTCGACTATTTCCTGGCGTCTTCGGCCTTGTGCGCGGCTTACTTCGTCAAGCTGTACTGCCAGACCCGCGACATCCCTACCGAAAACATCCGCCTGTCGCAGAACAACATCGTCGACCCGGAAAACCGCTACAACCAGGTCTTCAAGATCCAGGTCGAGTTGCCCGAGGACATTTCCGAGAAGGACCGCCAAGGCATCCTGCGCTCCATCGACCGCTGCACGGTGAAGAAGGTGGTGCAGACCGGCCCCGAGTTCGTGATCGAAGTGGTCGACAACCTCGATGCCGATGCCCAGGGCCTGCTGATGCCGGTGGCGGACACCAGCACCTATATCCCCGGCAAGGACCTGCCGCTGGAGCAGACCATCGCCAACATGTCGGGCATCCTCGCCGGGCTGGGGATGAAGATCGAGATCGCCTCGTGGCGCAACATCGTGCCCAACGTGTGGTCGCTGCATGTGCGCGACGCCCAGTCGCCGATGTGCTTCACCAACGGCAAGGGCGCGACCAAGGAGGCCGCGCTGGCCTCGGCGCTGGGCGAGTTCATCGAGCGGCTGAACTGCAACTTCTTCTACAACGATCAGTTCTGGGGCGAGGACCTGGCCAACGCGTCGTTCGTGCACTACCCGAACGAGCAGTGGTTCAAACCCGGCCCGCGCGATGCGCTGCCGGCCGAGATCCTCGATGAGCACTGCCTGGCAATCTACAACCCGGACGGCGAGCTGCGTGGCTCGCACCTGTACGACACCAACTCGGGCAACACCGCGCGCGGCATCTGCTCGTTGCCATTCGTGCGCCAGTCCGACCAGCAGGTGGTGTACTTCCCGTCCAACCTGATCGAGAACCTGTTCCTCAGCAACGGCATGAGTGCCGGCAACACCCTGGCCGAGGCGCAGGTGCAGTGCCTGTCGGAAATCTTCGAGCGCGCCGTGAAGCGCGAAATCCTCGAAGGCGAGCTGTGCCTGCCAGATGTGCCGCAGGAGGTGCTGGCCAAGTACCCGGCCATCGTCGCCGGCATCCAGGGCCTGGAAGAGCAGGGCTTCCCGGTGCTGGTCAAGGATGCGTCGCTGGGTGGCGAGTTCCCGGTAATGTGCGTGACCTTGATGAACCCGCGCACCGGCGGCGTGTTCGCTTCTTTCGGCGCCCACCCGAGCCTGGAAGTGGCGCTGGAGCGCAGCCTCACCGAACTGCTTCAGGGCCGCAGCTTCGAAGGTTTGAACGACCTGCCGCAACCGACCTTCGAAAGCCACGCGCTGACCGAACCGAACAACTTCGTCGAGCACTTCATCGATTCCAGTGGCGTGGTGTCGTGGCGCTTCTTCAGCGCCAAGGCCGACTTCGAGTTCGTCGAGTGGGACTTCTCCGGCCACGGCGAGGATTCCAACGTGCAGGAAGCCGCGACCCTGTTCGGCATCCTCGAGGACCTGGGCAAGGAAGTGTACATGGCCGTGTACGACAACCTTGGCGCCACCGCCTGCCGCATCCTGGTACCGGGTTATTCGGAGATCTACCCGGTCGAGGACCTGATCTGGGACAACACCAACCGCGCCCTGTCGTTCCGCGCCGACATCCTCAACCTGCACAGCCTGGACAACCGTTCCCTCAAGCTGCTGCTCAAGCGCTTGGACAACTGCGATGTAGATGACTACACCACCATCACCACGCTGATCGGCGTGGAGTTCGACGAGAACACGGTGTGGGGCCAGCTGACCATTCTGGAGCTGAAGCTGCTCATCTGCCTGGCGGTACAGCGCTTCGAGGACGCCAAGGAGCTGGTCGAGGCGTTCCTGCAGTTCAACGACAACACCGTCGAGCGCGGCCTGTTCTACCAGGCGCTGAACGTGGTGCTGGAAGTGCTGCTGGACGACGAACTGGAAATGGACGATTACGAAGCCAATTTCCGGCGCATGTTCGGCAACCCGCGCATGGACGCGGTGTTGGGCTCGGTGAACGGCAGCGTGCGCTTCCATGGCCTGACCCCGACCAGCATGAAGCTCGAAGGCCTCGATCGCCACCTGCGCCTGATCGAAAGCTACAAGAAGCTGCATGCAGCGCGGGCCAAGTTCGCCGGATAGCCGCAGCGCTCCAACCGCAATCTTGTACTGTCCGTTCTGGCCTCATCGCCGGCAAGCCAGCTCCCACAGGGATAGCACAGCCCTTGAGGCCAGTGCTGTCGAAGTGGGAGCTGGCTTGCCGGCGATTGGGCCGGTAGCCTTCATATAGCGCTTTGTTCTTGTCGCTATCCCCAATCTGTCTTGCCGCTTCGCCTGCCAGGCGCGTAGCGTTTTGCTCCCATCCCCTCGATCCATGGCGCGTTGACCGCCAGAAGGACCTCGGCCGCGCACAACAAGAAGGCGCAGACCATGAGCACTCCTTTGGATACCAATGCCCTCAAAGCCCGCCAGCAAGCCGCGTGGGCCAGTGGCGACTACGCGGTAATCGGCACCACCCTGCAACTGGTTGGCGAGCGCCTGGCCGAAGCCTGTGACCTGCGCTGGGACGAGCAGGTGCTGGATGTCGCCGCCGGCAACGGCAATGCCACCCTTGCTGCTGCCCGGCGCGGCTGCCGTGTCACCTCCACCGACTATGTGCCCGAGCTGCTCAAGCGCGGTGAAGAACGCGCGCGGGCCGAGCACCTCAATGTGCTGTTCCAGACCGCCGATGCCGAAGCGCTGCCGTTTGCCGATGGCACTTTCGATGCGGTGCTGTCCACTTTCGGCGTGATGTTCGCCCCCGACCAGGCCCAGGCCGCGCGTGAATTGAGCCGGGTGTGCCGGCCCGGTGGCCGGATCGGCCTGGCCAACTGGACCCCGCAAGGGTTCGTCGGCCAGATGTTCAAGACCCTCGGGCGGCATGTACCGCCACCAGCCGGTGCTCTGCCGCCTTCACGCTGGGGTGATGAAGAACAGCTGCGCGAGATGTTCGAAGGGGCGCTGGGCGAATTGAAGGTCAGCCGCCAGCACTTCAACTTCCGCTATCGCTCGGCAGCGCATTTCATCGAGGTGTTCCGCACCTGGTACGGGCCGGTGCACAAGGCGTTTGCCTCGCTGGAACGGGAGGCGGCCGGTGCGCTGGAACGGGATCTGACTCAGCTGCTGGATGAACGCAATGTGGGCGGACCTAGGTCATTGGTGGTGCCCAGTGAATATCTGGAGGTGGTGATCATCCGGGGTTAGCAGGCGCTCCCTGGAAGGCCTGTGCAGGTGGCGGCGGTGACAAGGCTGTTCAGGTTCTTTCAGTTCTTGCACTTGGCCATCACCACCTGGCATGTCCTGGGCGTACCTCCCGAGCGGCTGGCATAACGCATGCAGTTGTTCATTGACTTCTGCCGGGCAACGCTCAGGGTATTGCCCCAGGCCAGGCCGCCCTCGCCAGCCGTGGGCACGGCCTTGGCGAAGCAATTGGAACCGATGGCTGACGTAGCGTATCGGGCCTTGCCGGTTTTGCTGGAGCAGCCAGCGGTGAGCGCCAGGCACAGAGCGAGCAGGGTAGGCAGAGCCCAGGACATGTCCGGACGAATCGGTTTTCTGCACATGTGATCACCTTCTGCACTGGGCGACGAATGCCTTGCAGGATATTTCATACCAGCGAAGCGGTGAACTATCGCGCCGTCAAGGGGCTCATTTGCTAAGCGCACCCTGCGCTCACCTGATGGCACAAGCCCATCAGCCTTGGGTCACTGAATGAAAAGGAGGCACCGTGACCGCTTCTGACCATACCCTCTACCGCTGTACGCCCAGCCCGTTGCATGCCCTGTTGCTTGCGGGCAGTGTGCCGTTGTTTCTTGGCGCGCTGCTGAGCGATATCGCCTACTTCAAAAGCTACCAGATCCAATGGAGCAACTTCGCCGCCTGGTTGATCGCCGGTGGCCTGGTGTTCTGCGGGCTGGCACTGCTGTTTGCGCTGGCCAACCTGATCCGCGCCGAGCGCAAGGGCGGGCGCCCTGCACTGTACTTCATGCTGCTGTTGGCGGCCTGGGTGCTTGGGCTGATAAATGCCTTCGAGCATTCCAAGGACGCCTGGGCGGTGATGCCGTCAGGGCTGGTATTGTCGGTGATCGTGACCGTGCTCGCGGTAGTCGCCGCCTGGACCGGCTTGAGCAACCTGCGCTCGGGAGGTGCTGCATGAAGGCATTGCATGCATTGAGCCTGTTGAGCGTGGCGCTGCTGTTGAGTGCCTGCGGTGGTGATGGAGAGCCGACCCAGGCCCATGGCCCGGACCCGAAACTGCCCGAACCCCAGCGCGGTTTGCTGCCGAGCATGAAGATCGCCCAGCCGGTTGCCTGGGGCGAGCAGAAACCGACCGTGCCCGAGGGATTCAGCGTCACGGCCATTGCCACTGACCTGCGTATTCCGCGGCAGAGCCTGGTGTTGCCCAATGGTGACATTCTGGTAGCCGAGGGCAGGGGTGGCAGCGCGGCCAAGCTCAAACCCAAGGATGTGATCGCCAGCCAGATCAAGGCCAAGGGCAACACCCAGGTCAAGGGTGGTAACCGCCTGACCCTTCTGCGCGATGCCGACGGGGATGGCACCTACGAGGTGCAGACCGTATTTGCGGAAAACCTCAATGCGCCTTATGGGCTGGCCTTTGCCAACGGTAAGTTGTATGTGGCCAACCAGGATGCGCTGGTGCGCTTCGACTACGAGGAGGGCCAGACCCAGGCAGGCGGCGTACCCACGAAGGTCACCGATTTGCCGGCCGAGATCAACCATCACTGGACCAAGTCACTGACGATCAGCCCGGACGGGCGTTACCTGTACGTGGGTATCGGCTCGAACAGCAATATCACCGAGCGTGGCATGGAAGTGGAAATCGATCGGGCAATGGTCTGGCAGGTCGATGCCGAAACCGGTGCGCACCGCCCCTATGCCACGGGCTTGCGCAACCCTACCGCGCTGACAATCCAGCCGCAGACCGGGCAGTTATGGACGGTGGTCAACGAGCGCGACGAACTGGGCCCAGACCTGGTGCCGGACTATCTCACCTCGGTACGTGATGGAGGCTTCTATGGCTGGCCCTACAGCTACTGGGGGCAGAACGTGGATGAACGGGTGCGGCCGCAGAACCCGGACAAGGTGGCGACGGCAATCAAACCGGACTACAGCCTGGGCTCGCATGTGGCTGCATTGGGTGTCGCTTTCTCGATACCGGCCATGGGCGAGCGTTTCGCTGATGGTGTCTTCGTGGGCGAGCATGGCAGCTGGAACCGTCCCGACCCGGTGGGCTACAAGGTGGTCTTCGTACCCTTCAGCAATGGCAAGCCGGCCGGGCAACCAATCGACTTCGCTACAGGCTTCCGTGGCGAGGATGGCAAGACCCGAGGGCGGCCGGTGGGGGTGACGGTGGATCCCCGTGGTGCATTGATCATCGCCGACGACCTGGCCAACACAGTGTGGCGGGTGACGCGTGATCGCTGAGTGATCCACCTGGCTTGCGCGCTCCTGCCGAGGGGGCGCGCAGGGCTTCAGAAGCGGTAGTTGAAGCTGGCTTCCAGCGTACGCGGTGCGCCCGGAGTGATCAGGTCCACTGAACCATGCGCGGAGGCATAGTAGTCACGGTCGAACACGTTCTTCAGGCGCAGCGCGGCATCCCATTGCGGCACGCTGTACAGCAGCGCGGCGTCGAAGGTGGTGTAGCCCGGCATCACCACCACGTTGTCGAGTGCGGTGTAGCGCTCGTCGACGTAGTTGGCGCCGGCGGCCACGCGCCATTGCGGGGTCAGGGTACGCACCAGCCAGACGTTGGCGCTGTTACGCGGCGTCAGGGTAGGGGTCTGGCCTTCGTTGGCAACGCCGTTGGTCTTGCTGTTGGACTTGGTGATCTCGGCATCCAGGTAGGCGTAGCCAGCGTAGATCTGCCACTTGTCCGTGAGCTGCCCGCTCACGGTGGCTTCGAAGCCGTCGGTACGCTGCTCGCCCGCCAGCACGGTCAGGTTGGGGTTGGCCGGGTCGGCGGTCTTCATGTTGGTGCGCTCGAGGCGGAATACCGCTGCGGTAAGCGACAGGCGGCTGTCGAGCAGGTCCCACTTGGCGCCGATTTCGTAGTTGGTGGTTTCTTCTGGTTCCAGGTGCTGGTTGGTCGGGCTGACTGCGAACACTTCGCCTGAAGGCTGGTAGCTGCGGCTGACCGACACATAGTAGGACTGGATGTTATCCGGCTGGTAGACCAGGCCGGCACGGGGGCTCCAGGTCTTGTCGGTACGGTCGAGGTCTACGTTCTGCGCGCGGTCGTCGTCGTACTTCTGGCCAAAGATGTCATAGCGCACGCCGACCAGGGCCTTCCAGTGCTCGTTCAACTCGATCATGTCCTGCACATAAAGGCCGGTGGTCTGTTGGAAGTTGGTGCCCTTGGACGACAGGTTGGCGGCGTGCTCCGGCACTGGCACCAGGGCGTCGCGGTACACCGGCACCTGGGCCACGTTGTTCTGGCTCAGCACCCGCTGGTGCTTGTCCTGCAAGCCCACTTCCACGCCATACAGCAGGTTGTGCTGCATGCCGGCAAGCTGCGCCTGTTGCTTGAGTTCGGTCTGGTTGAACATGCCGTACTCGTCGCGGGCGACGTTGCCACGGTTGAGCTTGACCAGCAGTTCGCCGTTAGGCGCGGTGACGAAGCGCGTGGGGCTGCTGTCGGCCAGGGTGTTGTTGCGATCCAGGTCGTAGCGGTAATAGCGGCTGGTGTTGGTCAGGGTGAAGTCGTCGTTGATGCGGTAGTCCAGGCTGGCAGTCAGCGAGAACACCTCGCTGCGGGCATAGTCCTGGTCGGCATCGCCGGAGCCGAAGCGCTTGTCGCGGTCCACATCTACCGGGCGGTTGCCCAGCGCCGGGATGCCGAAGTCGATCAGGCGCTTGTCGTACAGGTAGGTGGCGCCCAGGTTCAGTTCCAGGTCGTCGGAGAGGCGGAAGTACGCCGACGGCGCAATGGCCTTGCGGTCGATGTAGCCATCGTCGCGGAAGGTGTCGCTGTCTTCGAAGGCACCGGTCACGCGGTAGGCCTGGTTGCTTTGCGGGTCGGCCCAGCCGGTGTCGAACTGGGTGCGGCGCTTGCCTTCGCTGTCGAAGCTCATGCCGACTTCGCGCTTGGGCGTGAAGCTCGGCTTCTTGCTGATGCTGTTGATCAGGCCGCCCGAAGAGCCACGGCCATACAGCACGGCAGCAGGGCCCTTGATCACCTCGACCCGCTCGATGTTGGAAAGGTCACGGAAGTACAGGGCGTCGTCGCGCACGCCGTCGATGTACATGTCGCCAATGGCGCTGAAGCCGCGAATGGTCACCTGGTCACGCTGGCCGTCGCCGTTGGACAGGCCGACGCCGGGCACGTTCTTCAGCACGTCTTCCATGGACTGCGCACCTTGGTCCTTGATCACGCTTTCAGGCACGACGTTGACGGTTTGCGGGATGTCGCGCAGCGGGGCGTCGATCTTCATGGCGCTGCGGCTTTCGCTGGCCTTGTAGCTTTGCTGCTCGTAGGCGCTGGTGACAGCAGTGGCGGGCAAGGCGAGGGAACCCTGCGATTCAGGTTGGACAGCCGCGTGAACAGCAGGCACAACCAGCAGGCCCAGCATGGAAATGGACGCCGGGGCAACAGACTTTTTTGCCATTACAGGTGACTCTTTGTTGTATTTGGAGGTCACGAATAGTAATGATTTGTAAATGTAAAGCAAGTGTAAAGAATTCGCATTTGCTATTGCAACGGTGCGAGTGGTGAGAAAGCGACAAAACGCGTCGCAAGGGGCAGGGGCCGGCAATGTGCCAGGCAAGGGCTATTCTTGTTGGCGCGTGAACATTTCACGCACCCATCCGGTCTTGATTACATGGAAGCAGGCCTATGAATCCAATTCGCTCTCTCGCTCGTGCTGTTGCCTTTGCCACCCTCGCGTCCGCCGCCAGCTTCACGGTGCAGGCTGCCGGTATTCCCATTGGTAGCGAGGCGCTGGAAAGCCATGTCACCACGCAGGTCACGGCCATCGACCTGGCCAGTCGCCAAGTCACGGTGAAAGGCCCTGACGCCAAGAAGGATGTGACCTTCCAGCTCACGGAAAAGGCCAAGGCACTGCCCAACCTCAAGGTGGGTGACCAGGTCGACATCTACGTGACCCGTGCGGTGGCCTATGTGCTCAATCCCGAGGTGGGCGGTGCACCGAAGGCGACTGAAGAGTCCGGTACCATTCGCGCCACGGCGGACAACCCCAACCCGGGCGGCGAGGCGTTCCGCCAGGTCAGGGTGACCTCGCAGATCAACAAGATCGACCTCGAGACGCATGAGGTGAGCCTGTTACCGCCTGAGGGCAAGCTGCAGGTGGTCAAGGTCGAGAACCCTGACCTGCAGGCACGCATGAAGAACCTCAGGGTCGGCCAGACGGTCGAGGCGATCTACACCGAAGTGCTGCGCATCGAAACCTCGCGCTGACCATTCATTGGGGCAGGCTACGGGTTGCCTGCCCATGGCATCGCCTTGCATTGATGCCTTTCAGCTAATAGATGGGGCCGCCGTGCGCCCCATCGCCGGCAAGCCAGCTCCCATGGAACTGCACATGACTCATTGAATTGGCAGGGACTCTGTGGGAGCTGGCTTGCCGGTGATGGGCTGCGTGATCGTGTATCCATGGGGTGAATGAAGTACGTGCACACTTTCGATTTCCATGGATAAAGGGAAATTTCCGATCATCGCCTGAACATCTGTCACGAATGAGGACTGCCATGTTCAGCAAGACCCTGTGCCTTCTGGTACTTCCCTTTGCCCTGGCGTTGCTTGCCGGTGCCGTGCTGCCGTTCCAGGCTGCGGGTAATGCCGCCGTCGGCCGGGCGCTGGGGCATTGGTTGTGGGGCGCGTTCACGTCATTGACGGTGAGTTCGCTGGTAGTGATCGCCGCGCTGCTGATCCTCAGGGTGCCGGCGCCGGACATGGGCAAGGCCCTGCAGGGGCCCTGGTGGCTGTGGGTTGGTGGGGTGCTGGGGGCGTTGTACGTGGCCGGTGCCGCGGCGCTCACCCCCAGGCTGGGTGCGGCGGGGTTCCTGGTGCTGGTGGTGGCGGGGCAAATCATCACGGCGGTGGTCGCAGACCACTTCGGGGTGATGGGGTTGGGGGGCAAGCCGCTCAACCTGGCCAGGTTGGCGGGTGTGGTGCTGATCCTCTGCGGCGTGCTGCTGGTGCAGGGTAACTGGGCAGCAGGCACGCCGACCAGTGCCACTGCCGTGGTGAAACAGCCGGAAGGCTGATCAGCGACCCGGCTGGCTGCACGCCCACACGGTTTCCCGCAGCCAGCGATGCCCGGGGTCGTCGTCCTTGCGACTATGCCAGGCTTGCTGGTAATCGAACGAAGGAATCGCCAGTGGCGGCTCGAACTGGCGCAATGTCTTGTGCTGGTGCAGCGAGCCCACCGCGCGGCTGGCCACTGTCAGGATCAGGTCGGTGCCGGCCAGCACCTCGACCGCCGCACTCCAGTGCGGCAAGGCCAGGGCAATCCGCCGACGCAGGCCCTGCGCGGCCAGGGCGCGCTCGATTTCATCGAAGGCATCCGGGTGCATGGCCATCAGCACATGCGGGCGGGCCAGCCAGTCGGCCAGGGCCAGGCCGCCGCTGGTTGGCAGCACCTGGCGGTCGGCAACGCTGATGAAGCTGTCGGTGAACAGCGGCTGCGCAGTGATGGCCTGGGGCAGGTCCGGGAAGATACCCAGGGCCAGGTCCAGTTCACCGTCGAGCAACTGGGCCAGCATGGTCTCGCGGCTGGCCTGGCTGATGGCCAAATCCACCCCGGGTGCGACCTGGCGCAGGTGGCGCAGCAGGGGTGGCAGGATGATCCGCGAGGAATAGTCGGACAGCGAGAGCCTGAAGCGACGCTGGGCCTTGGCCGGCTCGAACTGTGGGGCGGCCAGCAGGCCGTTGAGGTTACCCAGGGCGTCGTGCAACGGTTTGGCCAGCGATTGGGCGCGGGCGGTCAACGCCATGCGGCCGTTCTGGCGCACCAGCAAGGGGTCGTCGAAGTGCTTGCGCAACTGCGCCAGGGCGTGGCTTACCGCCGGTTGGCTGCGGTGCAGGCGCAGGGCGGCGCGAGTCACATGCTTTTCGCTCAGCAGGGCGTGCAGGGCGAGCAGCAGGTTGAGGTCGATCTTGCGTAGTTCATCCATCGTGCGAATGGTCTTGGTTGAGTCTGGCAGTTTTGATCAGCTTAACAAATGCCCAAGACCGCTTTTATGGAACGACACATGACTTATTGGTTTAGTGAGGTTCTGTAGGAGCAGCCTTATGCTGCGAAGAGGCCGGTACAGGCCATAGACAGGCGGCGTCAGTACCGGCCTCTTCGCAGCACAAGGCTGCTGCTACACGGAACGCGCCAGTTGTTGGGGTTATACTCCCCACCCGTTTCACTGTTATCCGAGTATTCCGATGGGTCTTTCCGCAACCGCAACACCCGAGCCGCGTCGCCTGGGCGCCCCCTTGATCGCCTTGGCCCTGCTGCTGGCCGGTGCCTGGTTCCTCAACCTCAATGCCGGCTTCAAGCAGGTGCTGCTGCTGATCGTTGGCGCCGCGCTTGGCGTGACGCTGTATCACGCCGCCTTCGGCTTCACCTCGGCCTGGCGGGTATTCATCAACGAGCGGCGCGGCGCGGGCCTGCGTGCGCAGATGGTCATGCTGGCCCTGGCCGTGCTGCTGTTCTTCCCGGCGCTGTCGGCCGGCAGCCTGTTCGGCAACCCGGTCAACGGCCTGGTGGCACCGGCGGGGCTGTCGGTGGTGTTCGGCGCGTTCATCTTCGGCATAGGCATGCAGCTGGGAGGCGGTTGTGCATCGGGTACGCTGTTCACCGTCGGTGGCGGCAATGCGCGCATGCTGGTGACCTTGCTGTTCTTCATCATCGGTTCGGTCACCGCCACCCACCACGCCGACTGGTGGTTCGCCTTGCCATCGTTCCCGGCCACCTCCATCGTGCAGGCGTGGGGTGTGGGGCCGGCGCTGCTGGCCAGCCTGGCGGTGTTCGGGCTGATCGGCTGGGCCACCGTGGTACTGGAAAAGCGCCGGCACGGCGCGCTGGAAGCGCCTGCCAGCGGCGAACGCCAGGGCTTGCGCCGCTTGCTGCGCGGCCCATGGCCGTTACTGTGGGGGGCCATCGCCCTGGCCTTGCTGAACTACGCCACTTTGGCGCTGGCGGGGCGGCCGTGGGGCATTACCTCGGCCTTCGCCTTGTGGGGGGCCAAGGCCCTCGATGGCCTGGGCGTTGATGTCGGCAGCTGGGTGTTCTGGCAGGCGCCGGCCAATGCCAAGGCGCTGGCCTCGCCGCTGTGGCAGGACATCACCACGGTGATGGACCTGGGGATCGTGCTGGGTGCGCTGCTGGCGGCAGGCCTGGCCGGCCGCTTTGCCCCAAGCCTGAAGATCCCGCTGGCGTCTCTGGTGGCCGCCATCATCGGTGGCTTGCTGCTGGGCTATGGTTCGCGCCTGGCCTATGGCTGCAACATCGGCGCGTACTTCAGTGGCATCGCCTCGGGTAGCGTGCACGGCTGGCTGTGGCTGGTGGCGGCCTATGCCGGCAACCTGATCGGTGTGCGCCTGCGTCCGCTGTTCTTTGCCGGCGAGCGTCGGCCTGTTGCGCTGACCGGCTGCTGAAGCACTTAGCCAATTGCTGCAAGGGGTGCAGAAATCATCTGCATCCCGCCTGATTGTTCAACTTGCCCCGCCTGATTAGTCTGACTCGAACACTTATCCAGCAGGATTCGATCATGGCTACCCGCATCATTCTCAACAGCACCGGCACTGCCGATGTCATGCAGCTTGAGCACTTGCAAGCACAAGCCCCAGGGCCCGGCGAGGTCTGGCTGGAGCAGACGGCCATGGGGGTCAACCCGCTCGACTTGTTGCAGCGCAAGGGCGGTGCCCCCTTGGACTTGCCTTCCGGGCTGGGGCTGGAAGGGGCTGGGCGGGTCGCTGTCGTCGGCGAAGGGGTGCATGACGTGCAGGTGGGCGACCGGGTCGCCTATGCCATGGGTCCGGTTGGCGGTTACGCCAGCGGCCGCCTGTACCCGGCGGAGCGCCTGATCAAGCTGCCGCCGCAACTGGATGACCAGGCCGCTGCCGCCGTGCTGTTCAAGGGCATCACGGCGCAGTACTTGCTGAAGACCACTTATGCCGTGGGCCCGGGTAGCCTAGTGTTGTTGTACGGTGCCGCCGGTGCCTTGGGCCAGCTTATGGCGCCCTGGGCGCGGCACCTGGGGGCGACGGTGATCGGTGTGGTATCACGCCCGCAGAGTGTGGCAAGGGCGCAGGCAGCGGGTTGCCACCATGTGCTGGTGTTCGACGCGGCAACCTTGGCCTGCCAGGTCCGCGCCCTGACCAAGGGCCAGGGCGTGGACGTGGCCTATGACTGTGTCGGCAAGGTGTCGCTGCAAGCCTCGCTGGACAGCCTGCGGGTGCGTGGCTTGCTGGTGTCGTTCGGCGGCACCTCCGGCGCGCCAGCGCCCATCGAGGTTGCCACGCTCAACGCCAAGGGCTCGCTGTATCTGACCCGGCCCTCGCTGGCTGCACACACCCGCACGGTCGACGAGTACCAGCAGCGCGCCGCCGATGTGCTGGCGGCGGTCACCGAGGGTATCATCCAGCCTCGGGTCTGGCGTGCCTACCCGCTGACCGAAGCGGCCAGGGCCCACGGGGACCTGGAGCAAGGGCTGTCGGAGGGCGCGCTGGTCCTTACTGCCTGATACCCGAATTCCACCCTGCTGCCTTGTGCCGAGCCTTGCCATGGATGCCTTCGACAGCCGCCGCGCCGATGAACTTGCCACCTTGCTGGCGCTGCACGAGCAGGGCTCGTTTGCCGCTGCCGGGCGTCAGCTGGAGCGCCACCCAACGGTGCTGTCGAAGCGCCTGAGTGCGCTGGAGGTGCGGCTGGGCATTCGCTTGGTGGAGCGCAGCACGCGGCAACTGCGCTTCACCGATGAAGGCGAGCGGCTGGTGGCCAAGGTGCGCGAGGCCAACCGGCTGATCGCCGAGGCCGAACAGGAAGCAGCCGAGGGGGCGGCGACAGTACGTGGGCGCCTGCGCCTGGCATTGCCGGCAGCCATGGGCCGGCGCTGGTTGAGCGGGATGCTGGCCGATTTCGTGCTGGCCTACCCGCAGGTGGCGGTGGAGGCCGAATATGCCGATCGTTTCGTCGACCTGATCGGCGAGGGTTTCGACGCCGCCATCCGCATTGGCGAGCTGGCTGACAACCGCCTGGTGGCCAGGAAACTATGTGATCACCTGCGCATCCTGTGTGCGTCGCCCGAGTACCTGGCCCGGCATGGCGCACCTGGGCAACCGGAGGATCTTTCTGGGCACAATTGCTTGGGTTTCAGTGGCTTGCGAAGCTTTCCTGAATGGCGACTGATGAGTGCTGGGCAGCAGGTGAGTGTCAAGGTTGCCGGCAACCTGCGCAGCAACGACAACGAAGCCCTGCTGGAGGCGGCGCGGCGTGGCGTTGGCATCCTGGCGGGAGGGGACTGGCTGATGGGCGAGGACCTCGCCGCCGGGCGCTTGGTGCGGGTGCTGCCGCAATGGCAGTTGGATGTGGCGGCAGGCATTTACCTGGTACGGCCGACTGCGCGCCTAAACACTGCCGCCCTGGTGGCTTTCAAGGCGTGGCTGGAAGCACGCTTCGAGGCCGGCGCACCGTGGCGGCTATAGAATAACTAATTGAATCAGCAGGGCCCCTGCGGGAGCGGCTTTAGCCGCGAACACCGGCGTAGCCGGTGCCATGCACCGCGTTGGATTCTTCGCGGCTAAAGCCGCTCCCACAGGGTACGCGGGCCGCTTGCGACAATACAGCCCAAGGGCTGGGCAATGGTTTGAGAGCTTTATCGCCTTGCTACAGCATGCTGCACGCACTGCTCGTAATAGGTCTGCTTGATCGCTGCAGGCTTGAGCCGAGAGCGGCTGTTGTAGGTCTGTTCGGTAATACCGAAGGCGGTCATGCGCATCCACGGCTTGGGGAACTTGCGCGCCTGCAGCTTCTTGCGCGTGGCATACAGGGTTACCCCGGAAAGCTTGGCCTGCTGCGCCTCAGCGGCTATCTGCGCGCCCCAGCCGCAAGTGTGGCGATCGTTCTGGCTCAGCGCCCGTGCCTGGGCGCCGAAAGCGAGCGTGGCCAGCAGGCAGCCGGCCATCGTTGCTAGAATTACTCGCATGTTGCTGTCCTAAGCATCTGAAGGAAAACGAAGTTTGCCTTCACAAGAAGCGACCGGGGGCCAGCAAATTGCCGTCAGGTTGTTGCCATTCGCAACGGGCTGGCGTGAGGGGTGCGCAGGCTCGTCCAGGCCAGGCTGGCGACCCAGATTACTGATACGCCGTAGTTCAAGCGCTGGTAGAGGCCGAACCATTGGCCGCTTTGCGCTGCCTTGCCCATGAGTGCGACGGTCACGATCGCCAGCATCACGCAGGCCAGGGAAAACAACCCCAGTGCCCTGGAGCCGGCAATGCGATTTCCCAACCAGGCCCACAGCGCGCTAGCAAGGGTAAGCGAAAGGAACATCAGCAAGCCGGACAGGTTGTGTAGCTGTTGCGAACGGGAAGGCTGCGACGGAACGCAACCTTGGTCGCAGGGAAACCACCCGGTACCCAGGCTGCCCACGCCATGCAACAGCACCAGCGCCGCACTCAGCAATGCCAGCTTCGAGCCACGCCAGCGCCGCGCCAGGCCCCAGGCAAACAGGGTGAACAGGATGGCAAGGGGGAAGTTGTTGACCAGCGGCGACCAGTTCTGGGTCGGCGAACCGACGGCACCGAGCTGGCTCATGGCCTGTTGCAGGTGGTCGTACCCGGGGTAGGCCAGGGCGGTGAACCATACGCCTGCCAGTAGCCAGAATGGGATCAACAGGCCACAGGCGAGCAACAGGCGGTCGAGGGGTTGCATGCTGTGTTTTCCTTCCATGGATGAGCGTGAAACCGCACATTACAGCCTCGCACCTGCGAGGCGCCAGCATTACCAGTGTTTCGGTTCAGGGCTGCGTGTCGCCTGCGGACGCCAAGAAATACCGCACTGCGTGTATGTGATCGTACAACTGCTTGCGCTATGATGAGCGCTGTCTTTCAAGGTGAAATACAGGGCAATGACAGAGCAGCAGGTACAGGCAAAGACCCGGCGCAAGCCGCGCAGTCTGGCCCAGGAACTGGTCACGGTGCTGACCGAGCGCATTCGCAGCGGCCAGCTCAAGCGCGGCGACAAGCTGCCGACCGAATCGCAGATCATGGCCGAAGAGGGTGTCAGCCGCACGGTGGTGCGTGAAGCGATCTCGCGGCTGCAGGCCGCCGGGCAGGTCGAGACCCGCCACGGCATTGGCACTTTCGTGCTGGACGCGCCGGCCACGGGTGGTTTCCGTATCGACCCGGCGACCGTGGTCACTCTGCGTGAAGTACTGGCGGTGCTGGAATTGCGCATTGCCCTGGAGATCGAATCGGCGGGCCTGGCGGCGCAGCGGCGCAGCGATGAAGAGCTGGCCGGCATGCGTGCGGCGCTGGATGAACTCAACGAAGGGGCCGCCCACGCTACGGATGCGGTGTCGGCAGATTTCCAGTTCCACCTGCGCATTGCCCAGGCCAGCGGCAACCATTACTTCGCCGACATCATCAATCATCTGGGCACCAGCATCATCCCACGTACCCGGTTGAACTCGGCGCGGCTGGCCCGCGATGACCAGGCGCACTACATGAGCCGGCTGATGCACGAGCACGAGGCGATCTACGAAGCCATCGCCCGGCGTGATAGCGAAGGGGCGAAGATGGCCATGCGCATGCACCTGAGCAACAGCCGCGAGCGCTTGCGCCAGGCACATGAGGAGGCCGAGGCGCAGGGGGCCTGAGGCCTTCGTCGCTTGTGCCGGCCTCTTCGCGGGCGCGCCCGCTCCCACAGGGATCACCTTATCTTGAGTGTGCAGCGATACTTGTGGGAGCGGGCGTGCCCGCGAAGAGGCCGGCACAGCCGAAAGAAAAGCCCCGCCATGTGCGGGGCTTTCTGGTTTCAAGGAGCGATCAGATCGCGCCCTCATTCCACTGGCCATTCACCAGCCGGCGCAGCCCAAGCGGGTTGCCGTCGCGCAGTGCCTCGGGCAACAGCGCCTGCGGGTAGTTCTGGTAGCACACCGGGCGCAGGAAGCGGTCGATGGCCAGGGTGCCGACCGACGTGCCACGCGCATCCGAAGTGGCCGGGTAAGGCCCGCCATGCACCATCGCATCACACACCTCGACACCGGTCGGGTAGCCGTTGACCAGGATCCGCCCGACTTTCTCCTCCAGCAGCGGCACCAGCCAGGCGAAGGCTTGCAGGTCTTCCGGCTCGCCGATCAGGGTCGCGGTCAGCTGGCCGCGCAGGCCGAGCAGGGCGGCGCGCAACTGGTCGTTGTCCTGCACTTCCACGGCAACGGTGGTCGGGCCGAACACTTCTTCCTGCAGCAGCGGGTCAGATTCCACCAGCAGGCGGGCATCGGCCTTGAACAGCTGGGCGCGCGCCTGGCTGCCTGCCTGCGTCTGGCCGGCCAGGTGCTCGATACCGGCATGGGCGTGCAGGTGCTCCAGGCCACCGACGTAGCTGCGCAGGCCACCTGCATTGAGCATGGTCTGGCCGGCCTGCTGGCTCAGGTGCTGGCCAAGCTCGGCCAGCAGTTGGCTGTACCGCGGCGACTGCAGGCCGATCACCAGGCCCGGGTTGGTGCAGAACTGGCCCGCGCCCAGGCACACCGAACCGGCCAGCTCACGGGCGATGGCTTCGCCACGCTTGGCCAGGGCAGCCGGCAGGATGATGACCGGGTTGATGCTGGACATCTCGGCGAACACCGGGATCGGCTGCGGGCGCTCGGCGGCCATGCGGCACAGGGCGTCACCGCCTTTCAGCGAGCCGGTGAAGCCGACCGCCTGGATGGCCGGGTGCTTGACCAGCCACTCGCCGACGCCGCCACCGTACACCATGTTGAACACGCCCTTGGGCATGCCGGTGCGCTCGGCGGCGCGCTGGATGGCGCAGCCGACCAGGTCGGCGGTGGCCATGTGGCCGCTGTGGGCCTTGAACACCACCGGGCAACCGGCGGCCAGGGCCGCAGCGGTATCGCCACCGGCGGTGGAGAAGGCCAGCGGGAAGTTGCTGGCGCCGAACACGGCGACCGGGCCGACGCCGATGCGCATCTGGCGCAGGTCCACGCGTGGCAGGGGCTGGCGCTCGGGCAGGGCCAGGTCGATGCGCGCACCGAGGAAGTCACCACGGCGCAGCACCTGGGCGAACAGGCGCATCTGGCCACTGGTGCGGCCGCGCTCGCCCTGGATACGGGCGGGGGGCAGGGCGGTTTCACGGCAGACGATGGCGACGAAGGCGTCGTCCAGTTCGTCCAGCTCGGCGGCGATGGCGTCGAGGAATTCGGCGCGCCGCGCCGGGGCCAGCTGGCGGAATTCGGCGAAAGCGGCGGCGGCAGCCTTGGCGGCTTGGTCCACTTCGGCTTCGGTGGCCTGGGCGAAGCTGTAGGGCAGGGCCTCGCCGGTGCTGGCGTCCAGGCTCTGCAGGCGCTGCGGCCCAGCGGCGCTGCGCTGGCCGGCGATGAAGTTGTGGCCGAGGATTTCAGGCATGGGGTGCTCCTGTATGTTGAGAGAAAATCTGGCAGGTTGTCGCATGACCTGTGGGAGCGGGCGAGCCCGCGAAGCAGGCAACCCGGTGTATGGCACCGGCTGCGCCGGTGTTCGCGGGCATGCCCGCTCCCACAGGGACTGCGACACAGTCGAGAACCCGGGGCATCAGGTAATCGGTGCCGGGTTGAACAGGGTGATGTCGTTGTGCAGGCGATGCTGTTCGGCCCAGGTCTGCTTGCGGCCGCTGGCCACGTCCAGGTAGTAGTGGAACAGCTCCCAACCCAGTTCCTCGATGGTCGAGCGGCCGCTGGCGATGCGCCCGGCGTCGATGTCGATCAGGTCGGGCCAGCGCTGGGCCAGCTCGCTGCGGGTGCACACCTTGACCACCGGTGCCATGGCCAGGCCGTACGGGGTGCCGCGTCCTGTGGTGAACACATGCAGGTTCATGCCGGCAGCCAGTTGCAGGGTGCCGCAGACAAAGTCGCTGGCCGGGGTGGCGCAGAAGATCAGGCCTTTGCGGTTGACCCGCTCGCCCGGGCCGAGCACGCCCTGGATGGCGCCGCTACCAGACTTGACGATCGACCCCAGGGATTTTTCGACGATATTCGACAGGCCGCCTTTCTTGTTGCCCGGCGTGGTGTTGGCGCTGCGATCGGCGGCGCCTTGCTGCAGGTAGCGGTCGTACCAGTCCATTTCGCGCACCAGGGCCTCTGCGACCTCCTGGTTTTCCGCCCGCGAGGTGAGCATGTAGATGGCGTCGCGCACTTCGGTTACCTCCGAGAACAGCACGGTGGCGCCAGCACGAACCAGCAGGTCGGCAGCGTAGCCCAGCGCCGGGTTGGCGGTGATGCCCGAGAAGGCATCGCTGCCCCCGCACTGCATACCCAGGATCAGTTCGCTGGCCGGCACGCTTTCGCGGCGGCGCTGGTCGAGTTTCTTCAGGCGGGTCTCGGCCAGATCCATGATCTGCTCGATCATTTCCACAAAGCCCAGGCTGGCGTCCTGCAGGCGGTACAACCACGGGTCGCTGAGGTCCACCGACGGGTCGTTGTCGTGCATCACCTGGCCGGCCTGCAGCTTTTCGCAGCCAAGGCTGATGACCAGGGCCTCGCCGCCCAGATTGGGGTTGCGCGCCAGGTTGCGCACCGTGCGGATCGGGATGTAGGCATCGCGCGCATTGATCGCCACGCCGCATCCATAGCTGTGGGTAATGGCCACCACGTCATCGACGTTGGGGTATTTGGGCAGCAATTCGCTGCGAATGCGCTTGACCGCATGCTCCAACACGCCGGCCACGCACTGCACGGTGGTGGTGATGCCGAGGATGTTGCGGGTGCCGACGGTGCCGTCGGCGTTGCGGTAGCCTTCGAAAGTGAAGCCTTCGAGCGGCGGCAGCGGCTGCGGGACGGCGTCGCAGCGTGGCAGGCTGTCCAGCGCCGGGGCGGCCGGCATGGCCAGTTGGCTCTCCTGCACCCAGCTGCCCTGGCGCAGGTCTTCCAGCGCGTAGCCTATGATCTGCCCGTAGCGGCGCACCGGCTCGCCCTTGGCGATGGCTACGGTGGCCACCTTGTGGCTCTGTGGCACGCCCTCGACCAAGGTCAGGCCGTCGGCGAAGCGGGCGCCTTCGCCCAGGCCGCCATCGTTGACCACCACCACGACATTGTCGTCGTCGTGCAGGCGGACGTAGCGGGGCGAGTCGGAATGTTCGATCAACTGCATGTTCGGGCCCTACTTGTCAGGTTCTCAGGCTTTTGTACATCCGCCCACGGCGGGGGTGGCCGACGCGGGCGTGCTCACTCAGTGGCGCGAGCCGGCCAGTTCGCTGCCGGCCACTGGCTCGGTGTCAGGCTTTGGGCTTTCACGCAGCTCGATGCGCTTGATCGGGCCGACGATCACCAGGTAGCTGAATACCGCCACCAGGGCGTTGGCGCCGACATACACCAGGGCCCACTTGAACGAACCCGTGGCGCTGATGATGTAGCCGATCACGATCGGCGTGGTGATCGATGCGATGTTGCCGAAGGTGTTGAACAGCCCGCCCGACAGACCGGCGATCTGTTTCGGCGAGGTGTCGGCGACCACCGCCCAGCCCAGCGCGCCGATGCCTTTGCCGAAGAACGCCAGGGTCATGAAGCCGACCACCATCCACTCGGCGTCGACGTAGTTGCAGAACACCATGGTGGTCGACAGCAGCAGGCCGCAGACGATCGGCAGCTTGCGCGAGAAGGTCAGCGAGTTGCCGCGGCGCAGCAGCCAGTCGGAAATCACCCCGCCCAGCACGCCACCGATGAAGCCGCAGACCGCCGGCAGCGAGGCGATGAAGCCGGCCTTGAGGATGGTCATGCCGCGCTCCTGCACCAGGTACACCGGGAACCAGGTGAGGAAGAAGTAGGTGATGGCGTTGATGCAGTACTGGCCCAGGTACACGCCCAGCAGCATGCGGCTGGTCAGCAGTTGCTTGATGTAGCCCCATTTCGGGCCGTCGTTGCCGCGCTTCTGGTCCATGTCCACCAGGCCGCCGTTCTGCTCGATGTGTTCGAGTTCGCCTGGGCTGATGCGTGGGTGTTGGCGCGGGTTGTAGATGGTCTTCAGCCAGACCATGGAGAACACGATGCCCAGTGCGCCCATGACCACGAACACGTGCTCCCAGCCGAAGCTGAACACGATCCAGCCCATGATCGGTGCGAACAGTGCGGTAGCGAAGTACTGCGCCGAGTTGAAGATGGCCGATGCGGTGCCGCGTTCCTGGGTCGGGAACCAGGCCGCGACGATGCGCGCATTGCCCGGGAACGACGGGGCTTCGGCAAAACCGACCAGAAAGCGCAGGGTGAACAGCGTCACCACCGCCCAGGCCACCGGCAGGCCACCGACAAAGCCCTGCAGCAGGGTGAACAGCGACCAGGTGAAGATGCTGAAGGCGTAGACGTTCTTGGAACCAAAGCGATCGAGCAGCCAGCCACCAGGAATCTGGCCAGCCACGTATGCCCATCCGAAGGCGGAGAAGATGTAGCCGAGGGTCACGGCATCGATGCCGAGGTCTTTCTGCAGGCTGGAGCCCGCGATGGCAATGGTGGCGCGGTCAGCGTAGTTGATCGTGGTCACCAGAAACAGCATGAACAGGATCAGGTAGCGCACATGCGTCTTCTTCGTCGCTTGCATGCTGGTAGTACTCCCACTAGTTATTTTTGTGCGGGCTCACGAGTTGTAACCGGAGTGGGGCTGGCCCACTCCGGGCGCGGCATGGCAGGCCGCGGGCGGCGCTTACTGCGGGCCCATCTTGTCCATCAGCGCGGCGAGTTTTTCGTACTCGTCGGCGGTGAGGTCGGTAAGCGGAGTACGCACCGGGCCGGCGTCATGACCGGCGATCCTGGCACCGGCCTTGACGATGCTTACGGCGTAGCCGGCCTTGCGGTTGCGGATGTCCAGGTACGGCAGGAAGAAGTCGTCGATCAGCTTGGCCACGGTGGCGTGGTCGTCACGGGCGATGGCGTTGTAGAAGTCCATGGCGGTCTTCGGCACGAAGTTGAACACGGCGGAGGAGTACACCGGCACGCCCAGGGCCTTGTAGGCAGCAGCATACACCTCGGCGGTCGGCAGGCCACCCAGGTAGCTGAAGCGGTCGCCCAGGCGGCGACGGATCGACACCATCAACTCGATGTCACCCAGGCCGTCCTTGTAGCCGATCAGGTTCGGGCAACGCTCGGCCAGTTTTTCCAGCAGGTCGGCGTTCAGGCGGCAGACGTTGCGGTTGTAGACGACTACGCCGATGTTTACCGATTTGCACACTGCTTCGACGTGGGCGGCGACGCCTTCCTGGCTGGCTTCGGTCAGGTAGTGCGGCAGCAGCAGCAGGCCCTTGGCACCCAGGCGCTCGGCTTCTTGCGCGTATTCGATGGCCTGGCGGGTGGAGCCGCCGACGCCGGCGAGGATGGGTACCGACCTGGCGCAGGTGTCGACGGCGGCCTTGATCACCTGGCTGTATTCGCTGGCGGCCAGGGAGAAGAACTCACCGGTGCCGCCGGCGGCGAACAGGGCGCTGGCGCCGTACGGGGCCAGCCATTCCAGGCGCTTGACGTAGCCAGCCGGGTTGAAGTCGCCCTGGGCGTTGAAGTCGGTGACCGGGAAAGACAGCAGGCCGTGGGAGAGGATGGATTTGAGTTCTTGTGGAGTCATTGTTGTTGGCATCCTGTGGCGCTTGGGTGAAGGGTGTTGTTTTGCGTTGGAGGTAAGTTATCGTACAACATGTGCGATGACTAGTCCCTTTGGGAGATTTTTTTGTGGGAGGGGCGGAAGGAATGTTATTGCCTGTGCCGACCTCTTCGCGGGTAAACCCGCTCCCACAGGGACCGCGTCGCGCTTGAAATTTGCGGAGATCCCTGTGGGAGCGGGTTTACCCGCGAAGAGGCCAGAACAGGCGACAACAACAGATGCACGAGACGCAGATGGCAGACCAATCGCGATCAGTCATCATATCTCTTGGTGAGGGTAGGAAAAAAAGATCGCGGAGACAGGCACAAGCCCGCCGCCCGTTTCCACGGGAAGTGTTCTGGGACCAGCAGAGGGTGACCGGGGAAAACGGGGGCGGCCTTGCGCCGCCCCGCGATCAAAGCAGAGGAAACTGGTTTCAGGCAGCGTGCTGGCGCTTGATCTGCGCCTTGCGCACCTGGGCCCGGCAAGCGTCACCGAAAGCCTGGAAAATCTTGATCGAATCCGGGTTCTTCGCCGCTTGCCACTCCGGGTGCCACTGCACGGCGAACAGGAACGGCGAGATGCTCGGGGCATGGATCGCCTCTACCAGGCCGTCTTCGGCGTGTGCGATGGCCTCGATGCCGGCGCCGAGCTTGTGCAGGCCTTGGCCATGCAGCGAGTTGACACGAATCTCGTCGGTACCCAGGGCGTCACGCAGCCAGCTGTCCGGCTTGATCTTCACACCATGCACCTGGGCGTATTGCACCTCGACCGGGTCTTCCGGGTTTTCCCGGTGGTCGTTGAAGCCAGGCTCGGCGTACACCTTCTGGTAGATGTCGCCACCCAGTGCCACGTTGATTTCCTGCATGCCACGGCAGATGCCGAAGATCGGCAGGCCACGCTTGATCGCGGCCTTGACCAGCGGGATGTCGAACAGGTCGCGGTTCTTGTCCTGGCCTTTGCCGGGGGTCTCGTTCTCCTGGCCGTACAGGGCCGGGTCGATGTTGCTGCCGGCGCCGGTCAGGTACACGCCGTCGGCCATGTCCAGATAGGTCTCGAGGTCTTCGATGCCGCAGCAGGTGGGCACCAGCACCGGGACGCAATCGGAAAACTCGACCAGCGGGGTGATGTATTTGTGGGTCATGACCTGGTAGTCATGGCCTTTGCGCTCTTGGCTGCCCATGGTCATCAGGACGACGGGTTTGCGCAGGGAGGGTTGCTTGTTGCCAATGTTGCTGTTGGACATATGTCACCTTGGGACAGGTTCGGCCTGTCGTTGTTGTGCAGGTGCACGGCGCGGGGCCATGGGTGCAACCTGTAGCCCCGAGCACTGCCGGCTCGTCGGAGGCGACGATTCCGGTCGGGGCCTGTAGATAGCTTGCCAGAGCCGTTCGATATGTCAAACGACGGAGCAGGGCTTGATGGCCGGGAATGCGCCGGTTTTTGGGGGCTGAAACCGATGCGGGCCTGTGGCGGCGTGGGTTTGGCGGGGGTTAAGGTCAATAATATTTAACGATGCAGTTGGGTCTTTGCAGCTGTGCAATGAAGGTGGGTTTGTGTTTGTGCTACTGGCCCCAATCGCCGGCAAGCCAGCTCCCACAGATACTGCACTGGGCTTGAAGGCTGCAGATACCCTGTGGGAGCTGGCTTGCCGGCGATTGGGACAGGTATTACTCCATTACTCAGTGCAGTATCTGCGCCAGGAACCCCTTGGCCCGCTCTGTACGCGGCTGGTTGAAGAACACCTGCGGCGAGCTGTCTTCGATGATCTGCCCGCCCTCGAGGAACAACACCCGCTCGGCGACCTGGCGGGCAAAGCCCATTTCGTGGGTGACGCAGAGCATGGTCATGCCGGTGCCAGCCAGTTGCACCAGCACATCCAGCACTTCGGCGACCATCTCCGGGTCCAGCGCCGAGGTGGGCTCGTCGAACAGCATGATCCGCGGCTTCATGCACAGCGCCCGGGCGATCGCCACGCGCTGCTGCTGGCCGCCGGACAGCTGGCTGGGGTACTTGTGCGCCTGGCTTTCGATGCCGACCTTGCTCAGGTACATGCGCGCCCGCTCCTCGGCGTCCTTGCGCGACAACCCGCGCACGCTGGTGGGGGCCAGCAGGCAGTTGTCGAGCACGCTCATGTGCGGGAACAGGTTGAAGTGCTGGAACACCATGCCGATGTCGCTGCGCACCTGCGCCGCTTCGCGGGTGGTGGATGCCAGGTCGATGCCATCCACCTTGATGCTGCCCTGCTGGGCCACTTCCAGGCGGTTGATGCAACGGATCAAGGTCGACTTGCCCGAGCCGGACGGCCCGCACAGCACGATGCGTTCGCCTTCGCGCACCTGCAGATCGATGTCGCGCAGCACGTGGAACGCGCCGTAGTGCTTGTTCAGGCCTTCGATGCGGATCAGCACCGGGCGCGGGTCGGGTTCGGGGGCAAGGGTGGCAAGGCTCAGTGGTGCGGTCATCTTGTTGTTCTCCCGCAGGGGTTCAGTCGAAACGGGTCGCGCTGTAGGGCGCGGGGTCGGTGAAGGGGCGTTCGCCGGTGACCAGCTCGGCCACCAGTCGGCCGCTGACCGGGCCCAGGGTGAGGCCGTGGTGGGCGTGGCCGAAGTTGAACCACAGCCCAGGATGGCGCGGCGCCGGGCCTATCACCGGGCGCATGTCGGGCAGGCATGGGCGGCGGCCCAGCCAGGGGGTGTCGTCCAGGCGCTCGCCCAGCGCCGGGAACAGCTTGCGCGCCAGGGCTTCGCAGCGGCCCAACTGGATCTGGTTGCCCGGTGCGCTGCTGGCATCGAACTCGATGCCGGTGGTCAGGCGCACGCCGCGGGCCATTGGCGCCAGCACGTAGCCGCCCTGGGTGTCGCAGATGGAATGTTCCAGTTGCGCACCGTCACGGGTACTGTAATGCATGTGGTAGCCACGCTTGATCGCCAGCGGGATCTGGTAGCCCAGGCCGCTGAACAGGTCGGCCGACTGCGGGCCTAGGCAGGCCACCACCTCGTTGGCGGTGATCGGACCGCGGCGGCTGTCGACCTGCCATTGGCCGTCGACCTGGCGCAGGCTGCGCGCATCGCCATGCAGGAACTGCCCGCCGCGCTGCGTGAACAGGGTGGCGTAGCCGCGGGTGAGGGCGCCGGGGTTGTTCACGGTCTTGGGGTCGAGCCAGTGAATGCCGCCGACCACGCTGGCGTCCAGCTGGTGCTCGCGGGCCTGCAACTGCCCGCATTCGAGGATTTCGAACTGCAGGCCATAACGGCTCAGGCCCTTGGCGTCGGCCTTGGCCTGCTCGAACAGCGCCGGGTCACGGAACACTTCGATCCAGCCTTTGGCCTGCACCAGCCCTTCCAGGCCGGCGGCAGCGATCAGTGCGTCGTGCTCCTCGACGCAGCGCTGCACCAGCGGCAGCATGTCGGCGGCGGCCCCGGCCAGGCGCCCGGGGGCCGACTGGCGCCAGTAGCGCCACAGCCAGGGGGCGGCCTTGGGCAGGTGCAGCAGGCTGTAACGCACATCGGGCTGGCGGTTCAGGCCGTAGCGCAGCAGCGCGCCCAGTTGCCGGGGGAAGGCATAGGGGATCACGCTGGAGCGCTCGATCAGCCCGGCGTTGCCGTGGCTGGTGCCGCAGCCCGGTTCGTCGCGGTCTATCAGGATCACCTGGCGCCCGCGGGCCTGCAGGTGCAGCGCGGTGCTGACGCCAACGATGCCGGCGCCGAGGACAAGGGTCTGGCAATGCATGGAACGTATCCTTCGGTCAGTTCAGGTGGCGGCCCAGGCGGGCTTCCAGGTGTTTCAGCAGGCGCCGCACCAGTTCGACGATCAGCAGGTAGAGCACGGCGGCCCACAGGTAGATCTGGAAGTCGAAACTGCGCGAGAAGGCCAGTTTGGTCACGCCCATCAGGTCGTAGATGGTCACCAGCGAGGCGATCGCGCTGGCCTTGATCATCAGGATCAGTTCGTTGCCCAGCGGGCCGATGGCCACCAGCAGCGACTGCGGCAGGATCACCTTGAAGAAGGTGGTCGAGCGCTTCAGGTTCAGCGCCCGCGCCGCCTCATGCTGCCCGGGCGCGACGGCCATCAGGCTGCCGCGGAAGATTTCGGCCTGGTAGGCGGCGGTGTTCAGGGTGAACGCCAGCAGGGTGCAGAACCACGCTTCGCGGAAAAACCACCACAGGCCGACGTCCTGCCAGAAGCCCTTGAGCGAGCCCAGGCCGTAATACAGCAGGAACAGTTGGGCCAGCAGCGGCGAGCCACGGAAGAAGTACACGTAGCCGGCGGCCATGCGCTGCAGCAGCAGGCTGCGCGACATGCGCGCCAGGGCCAGCAACAGGCCGAGCACGGCGCCCAGGCTGAAGGAAATCGCCACCAGCTTGGCCGTTACCAGCAGGCCATCGAGGAAGCGTGGGCCGTAGCGGTCGAGCAGGTCGGGGTCGAGGACCAGCGCCAGCAGTTGTTCGAAGCTCATGCGCGTGCTCCTTGCAGGTGGCGGTTGCTGCGCCGTTCGATGAAGGCGAACACGCGTCCGGAAATGGCAGCGAACAGCAGGTAGCCCAGGCAGGCCACGCCATAGAAGAACATCGGCTCCTTGGTCACGCTGACAGCCAGGTTGGTCTGGCGCATCAGGTCGACCAGCGAGATGGTGGATACCAGCGAGGTGTCCTTGAGCAGCGACAGCCAGTTGTTGGACAGGCCGGGCAGGGCGATGCGGGTCAGTTGCGGCAGCAGCACCTTGAAGAAGCCGGTGCGCTTGCTCAGGCCCAGCGCCGAGCAGGCTTCCAGCTGGCCCTTGGGCAGGGTCTTGAAGGCTGCCAGCCAGATCTCGCTGGAGAATGCGGCGAACACCAGGCTGAAGGCGATCATCGCGGCGAGGAAGGTATTGATCAGGAACTCACCCTGGTAGCCCAGGGCTGCGAGGATCTTCTGCGCGGCGATCTGGCAGCCGTAATAGATGATCAGCAGTGTCAGCAGTTCGGGCAGGCCACGGAACACGGTGGAGAAGGTGGTGGCCCAGGCTCGCGGCAAGCGCTTGCGCGAGCGTGCTGCAAGGGCGACGACCAGGCCCAGCGGCAGGCCGATGGGCAGGCAGGCCAGGGCCAGGGAAACGGTGACCAGCGCGCCGGCCAGCAGTGCCTGGCCCCAGCCTCCACTGGCGAAGGACAGCAAGGACAATTGATCGAGCATGACGAACACCTTGTGTTGACCTTACCGGCCTCATCGCCGGCAAGCCGGCTCCCACAGGTACACCTCTGTTCTTCAGGTCAGTGAGCTACCTGTGGGAGCTGGCTTGCCGGCGATAGGGCCCGGTCAGGCAATGAGGCCTTGAAGGTCAGTTGTAGATATCGAAAGCGAAGTACTTGCTGGCGATCTTCTGGTAGGTGCCGTTGGCCACGATCTGTTGCAGCGCGGTGTTCAGGCGCTGGCGCAGGGCTTCGTCGTCCTTGCGCACGGCAATGGCGGCATCGGCCTTGGTGTCGGCCACGTCGCCGAGGATCTTGCAGCAGTCCCCGCCGTTCTTGGTCATCCACTCGTGCAGTGGGAACTTGTCGGCAATCACCCCGTCCAGGCGGCCGGCGGCCAGGTCGGCGTTGGCTTCGTCCATGGTCGGGTACAGCTTCACGTCGGCACCGGCCTTGGCATAGACGTCTTCGGCGTAGATGGCCTGGGTGGAGGACGACTGGGCGCCAACGGTGTAACCATCGAAGTTGGTCTGGGCGTCGCTGATCTTGCTGTCCTTGGCCACGGCAACGGTCAGCGGGGTGCGGTAGTAGTGGTCGGTGAAGGCGATTTTCTTGCGCCGTTCTTCGGTGTTGATCATCGACGCGACCACTGCATCGTACTTGCGTGCCATCAGCGCCGGGATGATGCCTTCCCAGTCCTGGGCAACCAGGGTGCACTCGACTTTCATCTGCTCGCACAGGGCATGGGTGATGTCGATGTCGAAGCCGTGCAACTGGTTATTGGCGTCGACATAGTTGAAGGGCGGGTAGGCGCCCTCGGTGGCGAAGCGCAGGGTTTCGGCACTGGCGGCACCCGACAGCAGCAGGGCGCACGCACCCACCAAGGCCATGGTCTTGTTCATCTCGCACCTCATTGCACTCTTGCTATTGTTGTTTTCCCGTCGACCACGAGGTGTAGCCGACGAATTCGTTATGTAGAGCGGCAGTTGCTTCCAAGCGTTTTTCAACATCCGGTCCGAGCTTCTTGCAGACCTCGTTGACCATCAGGTGCACCCACGACAGCATGGTCGAGGTGGACTCCCAGAACAGGTTGAACTCGGTGGGGATGCGGAACACCTCGTCGGCGTTGGCATCGGCCCAGTCACAGAAGGGATCGGTCACCAGGGTGACCGCAATGCCCGCCTCGCGCGCCTTCTGGCACAACAGCAGGGCATGGCGGGAATAACGGCGGGCTTCGAACACCACCAGGGCGCTGTCTTCGGCGCGGCCCAGCAATACTTCGCCAAAGTGCCCGGCACTGATATCGACCAGTTGCACGCCGTCGCGCAGGTACTGCAGCAGGTGGCTCATGCACATGGCGATGCCACGCTCGGTCTGGAAGCCGGCAATGAAAACCCGCTGCTTGCTCGCCAGGCGCTGGGCGACGCTGTGCCAGGCACTGCTCTGGCGATACTCGTGCACGCGCACCAGTGCGGCGATTTCCAGCTCCAGGCTGCCGGCGTTGTCGCTGGCGTCCTGGTTCTGGCGGTAATCTTGCAGTCGGTCGCCCACCAGCCACGGGCCATCGCCCAGGTCGTTCTGCAGGTCTTGCTTCAACGCCTTGAGGTGGGCATAACCCAATGAGCGACAGAAACGGCCGACGCTGGATTCGCTGACGCCCAGCTTGACGGCAATGCTGGCCGAGGTCTGGAACGGCAGTTCATGCAAGTTGGCGAGCATGTAGGTGGCGATCTTGCGGCCCGAAGCAGCGGCCCCTTCGAGGCTGTTTTCCAGGCGTTGCTTGATCGGTTGGCTCATGCTGCGGCTCCAGGGGTAAGGCTTGCGAAAGAAAATGGCTGTTTTCTGTCATCAAGTCAACATTTGACAGATAGCTGTCACATGCAGGAAAGTTTTTGTCGTTGCAACGCTGTAGCCATTCCAATTCCAACAAGGAGCTTCAGATGTCCGCACCTTCCACCAGCACAGTCGTGCGTGTGCCTTTTACCGAGCTGCAGGCCCTGTTGCAGAGCATCTTCCAGCGCCATGGCTGCAGCGAAAGCGTGGCCCGGGTGCTGGCCCACAACTGCGCCAGCGCCCAGCGCGATGGCGCCCATAGCCATGGGGTGTTTCGCATGCCTGGCTATGTTTCGACATTGGCCAGCGGCTGGGTCGATGGCCAGGCCACGCCGAAGGTCAGCGACGTGGCGCCCGGTCATGTTCGTGTCGATGCCGCAGGCGGCTTCGCCCAGCCGGCGCTGGCCGCAGCCCGTGAACTTCTGGTGGCCAAGGCACGCAACGCTGGCATCGCCGTGCTGGCGATCCACAACTCGCACCACTTCGCTGCGCTTTGGCCGGATGTGGAGCCATTCGCCGACGAAGGCCTGGTAGCCCTGAGCGTGGTCAACAGCATGACCTGCGTGGTGCCACACGGCGCCCGCAAGCCGCTGTTCGGCACCAACCCCATCGCCTTTGCCGCACCCTGCGCGGAACATGACCCGATCGTCTTCGACATGGCCACCAGCGCCATGGCCCATGGCGACGTGCAGATTGCCGCGCGCGCTGGGCAGCAATTGCCGGAGGGCATGGGGGTGGACGCCAATGGCGAGCCGACAACCGACCCCAAGGCGATTCTGGAAGGCGGCGCCTTGCTGCCATTTGGCGGGCACAAGGGCTCGGCCTTGTCGATGATGGTGGAGTTGCTGGCGGCGGCGCTGACCGGCGGGCATTTCTCCTGGGAGTTCGACTGGTCGGGGCACCCCGGGGCGAAGACGCCGTGGACCGGGCAGCTGATCATCGTCATCGACCCGAGCAAGGCCGAGGGCGAGCGGTTTGCCCAGCGCAGCCGCGAACTGGTCGAGCAGATGCAGGCGGTGGGGCTGACGCGCATGCCCGGCGAGCGGCGTTACCGCGAGCGCGAGGTGGCCGAGGAGGAGGGGGTGGCGGTGACCGAGCAGGAGCTGCAAGGCCTGAAAGAGCTGCTTGGCTGACCCGGCCCTATCGCCGGCAAGCCAGCTCCCGCAGTACACCACAACCCTCAAGGCCTGTGTAGTACCGGTGGGAGCTGGCTTGCCGGCGATGAGGCCCTCACTGCCTGCACCAATCCCCAGCCATGCAATGTTGCATAGACAACCTTGCACAATAGTTGATGTTCCTGAGCCCGCACTCCGGGTATGCTCAGGGCTGCCTTTTCGAACTGTCCTGATCCAAGGAGCTGCACGCTGTGTTCAAACATGTCGATGCCTATGCCGGCGACCCGATCCTCTCGTTGATGGAAACCTTCAAGGCCGACCCGCGCGCCGACAAGGTCAACCTGAGTATCGGCCTGTACTACGATGAGGCCGGCGTGGTGCCGCAACTGGCGGCTGTGGATGCGGTGGAAAAACGCATCGCCGGCCAGGACCACGAAGCTTCGCTGTACCTGCCGATGGAAGGCCTGGCCAGTTACCGCCAGGCGATCCAGGCGCTGCTGTTCGGTGCCGATCACCCGGCTGTTACCGGCGGGCGCGTTGCCACCGTGCAGACCGTGGGCGGTTCCGGCGCCCTCAAGGTCGGTGCCGACTTCCTCAAGCGCTACTTCCCGCAGTCCGAAGTCTGGGTCAGCAACCCGACCTGGGACAACCACCGCGCCATCTTCGAAGGCGCCGGCTTCAAGGTGCACACCTACCCGTACTTCGACCAGGCCACCCGTGGCGTGGACTTCGACGGCATGCTGGCCACCCTGCAGAACCTGCCGGCCAACAGTGTGGTGCTGCTGCACCCTTGCTGCCACAACCCCACCGGCGCCGACCTGGAACAGCACCAGTGGCAACAGGTGGTTGAAGTAGTCAAGGCACGCCAGCTGATCCCGTTCCTCGACATCGCGTACCAGGGCTTCGCCGAAGGCCTGGTGGAAGACGCCTACGCCATCCGCGAAATGGCCCGCGCCGGCGTGCCGTGCCTGGTCAGCAACTCGTTCTCGAAGATCTTCTCGCTGTACGGCGAGCGTGTTGGCGGCCTGTCGGTGGTCTGCGACGATGAAGCCACTACCCAGAGCGTGCTCGGCCAGCTCAAGGCTACTGTGCGTCGCAACTACTCCAGCCCGCCCAACTTCGGCGCCCAGCTGGTCGCTGGCGTACTCAGCGATGCCGCCCTCAATGCCCAATGGGCCGAGGAAGTCGAAGTGATGCGCAAGCGTATCCTCGACATGCGCCAGGCGCTGGTCGACGCCCTGGCCGTGCTGCTGCCAGGCCAGGACTTCCAGTTCTTCCTGCGCCAGCGCGGCATGTTCAGCTACACCGGCTTCAGCGTCGAGCAGGTGCGCCGCCTGCGTGACGAGTTCGGCGTGTACCTGATCGACAGCGGCCGCGTATGCATGTCCGGCCTGCGCCCGGCCAACCTGCAACGGGTTGCCGAAGCTTTCGCCGCCGTCCAGAAGTAACACCGCACGGGGCCGCTTCAGTGGGGTGCGGCCTCTGTAGGAGCGGCCTTGTGTCGCGAAAGGGCCGCAAAGCGGCCCCGGCAATATTCGCGGCGAAGCTGCAAACGTTGGGGGCGCTGCGCACCCCTTTCGCGACACAAGGCCGCTCCTACACCTGTCAAATTCCTCCTGCAGCCCACCGGCATAACCCGCTTGTAAAGACAAGTGCAACCGCTCCTCGGAAAAGGGCTTCGCAAGTGCAACCTTTCCGTGCACAATCGCGCTCCCTTTTTCGGTTGAGTTGGGCGAAACGTCTATTTCGCCATTCTCAGCCTGTTGCAGTCTTGCGAGTGGAGCTTCACCCGGAATGAATGAGCAGGCCCCAAGCGTTGAACAACGCTTTGCAGAATCGACCCCCGCCACCCTCGGCAGTTGGTCGCGTCACGACACCACCTGGATGCTGGGCCTGTTCGGCACAGCGATCGGCGCCGGAACCCTGTTCCTGCCGATCAACGCCGGCCTTGGCGGCTTCTGGCCGTTGCTGATCCTGGCCATACTGGCCTTCCCGATGACCTATTTTGCTCACCGCGGGCTGACCCGTTTCGTCCTTTCCGGGCGCAATGACGGCGATATCACCGAGGTGGTCAAGGAACATTTCGGCATTACCGCCGGCGCCTCGATCACCGTGCTGTACTTCTTCGCGATCTTCCCGATCCTGCTTATCTATAGCGTGGCGCTGACCAACACCGTGTCCAGCTTCATGGAGCACCAGTTGCACATGCAGCCGCCGCCACGCGCCATCCTGTCGTTCGTGCTGATCCTTGGCCTGCTGGCCATCGTGCGCTGTGGGGAGCAGGCCACGGTCAAGGTCATGAGCCTGCTGGTCTACCCGTTCATCGTCGCCCTGGCATTGCTGGGCCTGTACCTGGTCCCGCACTGGACCGGTGGCATCCTCGACAGCGCCACCCAGGTACCACCGGCCTCGGCCTTCCTGCACACCCTGTGGCTGGCGATTCCGGTGATGGTGTTCTCGTTCAACCACTCGCCGATCATCTCCGCCTTTGCCGTCGACCAGAAGCGCCGCTACGGCGAGCATGCCGATGAGCGTAGCGGCCAGATCCTGCGCCGTGCCCACCTGCTGATGGTGGTGATGGTGCTGTTCTTCGTGTTCAGCTGCGTGCTCACCCTGAGCAGCGCCCAGCTGGCCGAGGCCAAGGCGCAGAACCTGTCGATCCTGTCGTACCTGGCCAACCACTTCAGCAACCCGACCATCGCGTTCGCTGCGCCGCTGATCGCCTTCGTGGCCATCGCCAAGTCGTTCCTCGGCCACTACATCGGCGCCAGCGAAGGCCTGAAGGGCATCATCACCAAGGCCGGCGCACGCCCGGGGGCCAAGACCCTGGACCGCGTGGTCGCCGCGCTGATGCTGGTGGTGTGCTGGATCGTCGCCACGCTCAACCCGAGCATCCTCGGCATGATCGAGTCGCTCGGTGGCCCGATCCTCGCGGTGCTGCTGTTCCTGATGCCGATGTACGCCATTCGCCGCGTGCCATCGATGCGCAAATACAGCGGTGCTGCCTCCAACGTGTTCGTGGTAGTAGTCGGCCTGGTTGCGCTGACTTCGGTGGTATACGGCCTGCTGGGCTGATACGCCATCTGCAACAGTAATGCCCGGGTCGCTTGTTGCCACCCGGGCATTTTTTTGTCCACAAGAATTGTCCGGCAATAGAACAATTTCACCTGCCCCCATAGGCACCCGGCCGCCTTCATGCTTAACTCAGTGTCCTTTTCAAACCCCGCATAAGGATTTCGTCATGGCTCAAGTGACTCTCAAAGGCAACCCGGTTCAGGTCAAAGGCGAACTGCCGAAAACCGGCGCCCAGGCTCCGGCTTTCTCCCTGGTAGGTGAAGGCCTGGCTGACAAGTCGCTGAAAGACTACGCCGGCAAGCGCAAGGTGCTGAACATCTTCCCGAGCGTCGATACCCCGACCTGTGCTACCTCCGTGCGCAAGTTCAATGCCCAGGCCAACGATGTGGCCAACACCGTGGTGCTGTGCATCTCCGCCGACCTGCCGTTCGCCCAGGCACGCTTCTGCGGCGCCGAAGGCCTGGACAACGTGAAGAACCTGTCGACCCTGCGTGGCCGCGAGTTCCTCGAAAACTACGGCGTGGCCATTGCCGATGGCCCGCTGGCCGGCCTGGCTGCCCGTGCCGTGGTGGTGCTGGACGAAAACGACAAGGTGCTGCACAGCGAGCTGGTTGGCGAAATCGCTGACGAGCCGAACTACGATGCAGCGCTGGCTGTGCTGAAGTAAGCGTTGTGTGGGGCAGGGCGGGCGTCTATCGCCTGTACCGGCCCCTTCGCGGGCTTGCCCGCTCACACAGGGATGTCACAGCCTTTGAAACCTGTGCTGTACCTGTGGGAGCGGGCAAGCCCGCGAAGAGGCCGGCACAGGCAACCGAAACCTTTCAGCCCGCCACCGCTCCAAGCAACACCCTGAAAACGGCCCGGAACGCGTTCCGGGCCGTTTTCATTTAAAGTTCAAACCCTTGGCAACGTCAGGCAAAGGTAAACCTCTGGTAAAGGCGCTTTGCTAAAACGATGCCAGTGCTTATCGTTCATCCTCCCCAAGTCGTCATTCCGAACAAGGTTCGTTCAACCCATGCAAGCGTCCAATTCCCGTTCCCCTCGTCGCTGGCTCGTAGGCCTGCTGATCCTGCTGCTGGTGGCTGCACTGGCCTGGTGGCTGTGGCCCGCAGCAGCGCCTGCGCCTAAAGAAGCCGGTGGCGGGCGCGGTGGCAAGGGCACGGGCATGATGGGCGGGCGCCCAGGCTTCGGCGGCTCCAGCGACCCGGTGCCGGTACGCGTCGAGCCGGTACGGGTCGGCGACTTCCCGTTGTACTACAAGGCCCTGGGCACCGTCACTGCGACCAACACCGTCAACGTGCGCAGCCGTGTGGCTGGCGAGCTGGTCAAGATCCACTTCAAGGAAGGCCAGCAGGTCAAGGCCGGCGACCTGCTCGCCGAGATCGACCCGCGCCCGTATCGCATCGCCCTGCAACAGGCCGAAGGCACCCTGGCGCAGAACCAGGCGCAGCTGAAGAACGCCCAGGTCGACCTGGCCCGCTATAAAGGCCTGTACGCCGAAGACAGCATCGCCAAGCAAACCCTCGACACCGCCGAAGCGCAGGTGGCGCAGTTCCAGGGGCTGGTGAAGACCAACCAGGCGCAGGTCAACGACGCCCGCCTGAACCTCGATTTCACCCAGATCCGCGCGCCGATCAACGGCCGCGTGGGCCTGCGCCAGCTCGACCTGGGCAACCTGGTGGCGGCCAACGACACCACCGCGCTGGTGGTGATCACCCAGACCGAGCCGATCAGCGTTGCCTTCACCCTGCCGGAAACCGAGTTGAGCACCGTGCTGGAACGCTACCGCAGCGGCGCCAGCCTGCCGGTCGAAGCCTGGGACCGCAGTGACAGCAAGCTGCAGTCCACCGGCGTGCTGGGCAGCATCGACAACCAGATCGACACCACTACCGGCACACTCAAGTTCAAGGGCCGCTTCGAGAACAAGGACCTGGCCCTGTTCCCCAACCAGTTCGTCAACGTGCGCCTGCTGGCCGATACCCTCAAGCAGGTGACCATGGCCCCGTCGGCGGCCATCCAGTTCGGCAACGACGGCACCTTCGCCTATGTGGTCAACGACGAGAGCAAGGTGAATGTGCGCAAGCTCAAGGTAGGGGCCAGCGACGGCGAGAACAGCGTCATCCTCGAGGGCCTGAAGGCCGGCGACCGCCTGGTGCTGGAGGGCACCGACCGCCTGCGCGAAGGCACCAAGGTGGAAGTGGTCGAAGACAGCTCGCAGGTGCCGACCACCCCGGGCCAGCACCTGCAAGGCCAGGAAGCCAAGGGTTCGGCAAGCACTGGTGGCGTGCAACCCGCTGAAGCACAGCCTGGTAGCGCAGCAGGCAAGGCGGGCGCATGAACCTCTCGCGTCTGTTCATCCTGAGGCCGGTTGCCACCACGCTGAGCATGCTGGCTATCGTCCTGGCCGGCCTGATCGCCTACAAGCTGCTGCCGGTTTCCGCCTTGCCGCAGGTGGATTACCCGACCATCCGGGTCATGACCCTGTACCCCGGTGCCAGCCCACAGGTCATGACCAGCGCCGTTACCGCACCGCTTGAACGCCAGTTCGGCCAGATGCCGGGCCTGCAGCAGATGGCCTCGACCAGCTCCGGCGGCGCCTCGGTGCTGACCTTGCGCTTCAACCTCGACATGAACATGGACGTTGCCGAGCAGCAGGTGCAGGCCGCGATCAACGCCGCCAGCAACCTGTTGCCCAGCGACCTGCCGGCGCCACCGGTGTACAACAAGGTCAACCCGGCTGACACACCGGTGCTGACCCTGGCCATCTCCAGCAAGACCATGCCGCTGCCCAAGCTCAACGACCTGGTCGACACCCGCGTCGCCCAGAAGCTCGCGCAGATCAGCGGTGTGGGCATGGTCAGCATCGCCGGCGGCCAGCGCCAGGCGGTGCGGATCAAGGTCAACGTCGACGCCCTGGCCGCCAACGGGCTGAACCTGGAGGACGTACGCACGCTGATCGGCGCCTCCAACGTCAACCAGCCCAAGGGCAACTTCGACGGCCCGACCCGGGTGTCGATGCTCGATGCCAACGACCAGCTGCGTTCCCCTGAGGAATACGCCAACCTGATCCTGGCCTACAACAACGGTGCACCGCTGCGCCTGAAGGACGTGGCCGAAATCGTCGACGGCGCGGAAAACGAGCGCCTGGCCGCCTGGGCCAACGAAAACCACGCCGTGCTGCTGAACATCCAGCGCCAGCCGGGCGCCAACGTCATCGAAGTGGTCGACCGCATCAAGGCCCTGCTGCCGTCGATCACCGACAACCTGCCGGCCGGCCTTGATGTTTCGGTACTCACTGACCGTACTCAGACCATCCGCGCCGCGGTCAAGGACGTGCAGCACGAACTGCTGATCGCCATCGCCCTGGTGGTGATGGTCACGTTCGTCTTCCTGCGCCGTTTCAGCGCCACCCTCATTCCGTCGATCGCCGTGCCGTTGTCGCTGATTGGCACCTTCGGCGTGATGTACCTGGCCGGCTTCTCGGTCAACAACCTGACGCTGATGGCCCTGACCATCGCCACCGGTTTCGTGGTCGACGACGCCATCGTCATGCTGGAGAACATCTCCCGGCACATCGAGGAGGGCGAGACGCCCATGCAGGCGGCGCTCAAGGGCGCCCGGCAAATCGGCTTCACCCTGATCTCGCTGACCTTCTCGCTGATCGCGGTACTGATCCCGCTGCTGTTCATGGCCGATGTGGTCGGCCGCCTGTTCCGCGAGTTCGCCATCACCCTGGCGGTGGCCATCCTGATTTCCCTGGTGGTATCGCTGACCCTCACGCCGATGATGTGCGCGCGCCTGCTCAAGCGCGAGCCCAAGGAAGAGGAGCAGGGCCGTTTCTACCGCGCCAGTGGCGCCTGGATCGACTGGCTGATCAGGCACTACGGCAGCGCCCTGCAGTGGGTACTCAAGCGCCAGCCGCTGACGCTGCTGGTTGCCGTGGCCAGCCTGGCGCTCACCGTATTCCTGTACATGGTGGTGCCCAAGGGCTTCTTCCCGGTGCAGGACACCGGGGTGATCCAGGGCATTTCCGAAGCGCCGCAGTCCACCTCGTTCGCCGCCATGAGCGAACGCCAGCAAGCCCTGAGCAAGGTGATCCTGCAGGACCCTGCAGTGCAGAGCCTGTCGTCCTACATCGGTGTCGATGGCGACAACGCCACGCTCAACAGCGGCCGTCTGCTGATCAACCTCAAGCCCCATGGCGAGCGTGATGTCACGGCCACCGAGGTGATCAACCGCCTGCAGCCGCAAGTCGACCGGTTGGTGGGTATTCGCCTGTTCATGCAGCCGGTGCAGGACCTGAGCATCGAAGACCGGGTCAGCCGTACCCAGTACCAGTTCAGCCTGTCGTCGCCGGACGCCGACCTGCTGGCGCAATGGAGCGGCAAGCTGGTGCAGGCGCTGCAGCAGCGCCCGGAACTGGCCGACGTGGCCAGCGACCTGCAGGACAAGGGCCTGCAGGTGTACCTGGTGATCGACCGCGACATGGCCAGCCGCCTGGGCATCAGCGTGTCGCAGATCACCAACGCCCTGTACGACGCCTTCGGCCAGCGCCAGATCTCGACCATCTACACCCAGGCCAGTCAATACCGCGTGGTGCTGCAATCGCAGGATGCGGCGGTGATCGGCCCGCAGGCGCTGGAGTCGATCCACGTCAAGGCCACCGATGGCGGCCAGGTGCGCCTGTCGGCGCTGGCGCGCATCGAGCAGCGCCAGGCCCAGCTGGCCATTTCCCACATCGGCCAGTTCCCGGCGGTGACCCTGTCGTTCAACCTGGCCCACGGCGCTTCGCTGGGCGAGGCGGTGCAGGTGATCGAGCAGGTGCAGAAGGACATCGGCATGCCGCTGGGCGTGCAGACCCGCTTCCAGGGCGCGGCGGAGGCCTTCCAGGCATCGCTGTCGAGCACCTTGCTGTTGATCCTGGCGGCGGTGGTGACCATGTACATCGTGCTGGGCGTGTTGTACGAGAGCTACATCCACCCGGTGACCATTCTTTCGACCCTGCCGTCGGCGGCGGTCGGCGCCTTGCTGGCCTTGCTCATCAGCGGCAACGACCTGGGCATGATCGCCATCATCGGCATCATCCTGCTGATCGGCATCGTCAAGAAGAACGCGATCATGATGATCGACTTCGCTCTCGAAGCCGAGCGCCAGCAGGGCATGAGCCCGCGTGATGCCATCTACCAGGCGGCGCTGCTGCGCTTCCGGCCGATCCTGATGACCACCCTGGCCGCGCTGTTCGGCGCCGTGCCGCTGATGCTCGCCACCGGTTCAGGCGCCGAGCTGCGCCAGCCGCTGGGCCTGGTGATGGTGGGCGGGTTGCTGGTCAGCCAGGTGCTGACGTTGTTCACCACCCCGGTCATCTACCTGTATTTCGACCGCCTGGCCCGCCGCTGGCGCCCGGCCACTGACGTGAAGCAGGCCGAGGCATGAACCTGTCCGGTCCTTTCATCCGTCGCCCGGTGGCGACCATGCTGTTGAGCCTGGCGATCATGCTGCTGGGTGGGGTCAGCTTCGGCCTGCTGCCGGTGGCGCCGCTGCCACAGATGGACTTCCCGGTGATCGTGGTGTCGGCCAACCTGTCCGGCGCGAGCCCGGAAGTCATGGCCTCCACCGTGGCCACGCCGCTGGAGCGCAAGCTGGGCAGCATCGCCGGCGTGACCACCCTGACCAGCAGCTCCAACCAGGGCTCCACACGGGTGATCATCGGCTTCGAGATGGGCCGTGACATCGACGGTGCGGCGCGTGAGGTGCAGGCGGCGATCAACGCCACCCGCAACCTTCTGCCCAGCGGTATGCGCAGCATGCCCACCTACAAGAAGATCAACCCGTCACAGGCACCGATCATGGTGCTGTCACTGACCTCGGACGTGCTGCAGAAAGGCCAGCTGTACGACCTGGCAGATACCATCCTGTCGCAGAGCCTTGCCCAGGTGCCGGGGGTAGGGGAGGTGCAGATCGGCGGCAGTTCGCTGCCGGCAGTGCGCATTGCCGTCGAGCCGCAGTTGCTCAACCAGTACGGCCTGGCGCTGGATGAAGTGCGCACTGCGGTGTCCAACGCCAACCAGCGCCGGCCGATGGGCTTTGTCGAAGACGCCGAGCGCAACTGGCAGGTGCGTGCCAATGACCAGCTGGAAAGCGCCAAGGACTACGAGCCCGTGGTTATCCGCCAGCAGAACGGCACGATCCTGCGCCTGTCCGACGTGGCGACCATCACCGACGGCGTCGAGAACCGCTACAACAGCGGCTTCTTCAATGACCAGAGCGCGGTGCTGCTGGTGGTCAACCGCCAGACCGGCGCCAACATCATCGAAACGGTCGACCAGATCAAGGCGCAGCTGCCGGCCCTGCAGTCGCTGTTGCCGGCCAGCGTGCAACTGAACGTGGCCATGGACCGCTCGCCAGTGATCAAGGCCACCCTCAAGGAGGCCGAGCATACCCTGCTGATCGCCGTGGTGCTGGTGATCCTGGTGGTCTACCTGTTCCTCGGCAGCCTGCGGGCGTCGCTGATCCCCAGCCTGGCGGTGCCGGTGTCACTGGTGGGCACCTTCGCGGTCATGTACCTGTGCGGGTTCTCGCTCAACAACCTGTCGCTGATGGCGCTTATTCTTGCCACCGGCCTGGTGGTGGACGATGCCATCGTGGTGCTGGAGAACATCTCGCGGCACATCGAGGATGGCCAGCCGCCGATGAAAGCGGCCTTCCTAGGTGCCAAGGAAGTGGGTTTCACCTTGCTGTCAATGAACGTGTCGCTGGTGGCGGTGTTCGTCTCCATCCTGTTCATGGGCGGCATCGTGCGCAACCTGTTCCAGGAGTTCTCCATCACCCTGGCGGCGGCGATCATCGTGTCGCTGGTGGTGTCGCTGACCCTCACGCCGATGCTGTGTGCCCGCTGGCTCAAGCCGCAGCAGGCCGAGCAGACCCGCCTGCAGCGCTGGAGCGACCAGCTGCACCAGCGCATGGTCGATGCCTATGACCGCAGCCTGGGCTGGGCCTTGCGCCACAAGCGCCTGACGCTGATCAGCCTGCTGGCCACCATCGGCATCAACATCGCCCTTTATGTGGTGGTGCCCAAGACGCTGATGCCGCAGCAGGACACCGGCCAGCTGATGGGCTTCATCCGTGGCGACGACGGCCTGTCGTTCAGCGTGATGCAGCCGAAAATGGAAATCTACCGCCGCGCCTTGCTGGCCGACCCGGCGGTGCAGAGCGTTGCCGGCTTCATCGGCGGCAACAGCGGCACCAACAACGCCTTTGTGCTGGTGCGCCTGAAGCCGATCAGCGAGCGCAAGATCGATGCACAGAAGGTGATCGAACGCCTGCGCAAGGAAATGCCCAAGGTACCCGGTGGGCGCCTGTTCCTGATGGCCGACCAGGACCTGCAACTGGGCGGAGGGGGCCGTGACCAGACCTCTTCGCAGTACCTGTACTCCCTGCAGAGCGGTGACCTGACGGCGTTGCGCGAGTGGTTCCCGAAAGTGGTGGCGGCGCTGCGCACACTGCCGCAGCTGACTGCCATCGACGCCCGCGACGGTGCCGGTACCCAGCAGGTGACCCTGGTAGTCGACCGCGACCAGGCCAAGCGCCTGGGCATCGACATGGACATGGTCACCACGGTGTTGAACAACGCCTACAGCCAGCGGCAGATCTCCACCATCTACGACAGCCTCAACCAGTACCAGGTAGTGCTGGAGATCAACCCGAAGTACGCCTGGGACCCGAGCACCCTCGAGCAGGTACAGGTGATTACCGCCGACGGTGCCCGTGTACCGTTGTCGACCATTGCCCACTACGAGAACAGCCTGGCCAACGACCGAGTCAGCCACGAAGGCCAGTTCGCCGCCGAAAGCATCGCCTTCGACGTCGCCGAAGGCTACAGCCCCGACCAGGCCATGGCGGCGCTTGAGCGTGCGGTGGCCAAGCTTGGCTTGCCCGAGGAAGTGATCGCCAAGCTCGGTGGTACCGCCGATGCCTTCGCCAAGACTCAGGAAGGCCAGCCGCTGATGATCCTTGGCGCGCTGGTGCTTGTCTATCTGGTGCTGGGCATTCTCTACGAAAGCTACATTCACCCGCTGACCATCCTCTCGACACTGCCCTCGGCCGGCGTCGGTGCCTTGCTGGCGTTGTACGTCACCGGCGGCGAGTTCAGCCTGATCTCGCTGCTGGGGCTGTTCTTGCTGATCGGCGTGGTGAAGAAGAACGCCATCCTGATGATCGACCTGGCCTTGCAGCTGGAGCGCCACCAGGGCCTGACACCGGAAGAGTCGATCCGCCGGGCCTGCCTGCTGCGCCTGCGGCCGATCCTGATGACGACCCTGGCGGCCATCCTCGGTGCGTTGCCGCTGCTGCTGAGCCGCGCCGAAGGCGCGGAAATGCGCCAGCCACTGGGCCTGACCATCATTGGCGGCCTGGTATTCAGCCAGATCCTCACCCTTTACACGACACCGGTGGTCTACCTGTACCTGGACCGCCTGCGTCACCGTTTCAACCGTTGGCGTGGCGTGCGCACCGACGCCGCCCTGGAAACCCCGCTATGACTTTTGCCCAGACCCCACTTCACCGCGCCCTGCAGACGCTGACCCGTGGGCGTGGCTCGCGCCTGCTCGGTGCCGGGTTGTGCGTCGCCCTGCTCAGCGCCTGCACCCTGAGCCCGGACTACCACCGCCCGGAGCTGAGCAGCACGGCGCAGTTCAAGCATGCCGAAGGCTGGACCCAGGCCACGCCGTCCGATGCCATCGCCCGCGGCGCCTGGTGGGAAATCTACGGCGATGCCGGGCTCAATGCGCTGGTAGAAGAGCTCAACCGCAGCAACCAGACCGTGGCGCAATCGGAGGCCCAGTACCGCCAGGCCCAGGCGCTGGTGCGCAGCAGCCGGGCGGCACTGTTCCCCAGCCTGGACCTGAGTGTCAGCAAGAACCGCTCGGCCCAGGGTACCGGCAGCTCCAGCTCGAGCCTGTCCAACAACAGCAGTGGCATTCGCAACACCTACAACGCCCAGCTCGGCGTCAGCTGGGAAATCGACCTGTGGGGCAAGCTGCGCGAAACCCTCAACGCCAACGAAGCCAGTGCCGAAGCCAGCCTGGCCGACCTGGCCTCGATCCGCCTCAGCCAGCAGTCGGAACTGGTGCAGAACTACCTGCAGCTTCGGGTGATCGACGAGCAGAAGCGCCTGTTGGAAGCCACCGTGGCAGCCTATGAGCGCTCGCTGCGGATGAACGAGAACCAGTACCGCGCCGGCGTCGCCGGCCCGGATGCGGTGGCCCAGGCGCGCACCCAGCTCAAGAGCACCCAGGCCGATCTGATCGACCTGGTCTGGCAGCGCGCCCAGTTCGAGAATGCCATTGCCGTGTTGCTGGGCAAGGCACCGGCGGACTTCGCCCTGGCCGACAGCAAGGCCATTCCGGCGCTGCCGCAAATTCCGGTGGCCCTGCCTTCGCAGCTGCTTGAGCGACGCCCGGACATCGCTGCGGCCGAGCGCAACGTGATGGCTGCCAACGCCAACATCGGCGTGTCGCGGGCGGCGTACTTCCCGGACCTGAGCTTGAGCATGAGTGGCGGTTACTCCAGCAGCAGTTTCAGCAACTGGATCGAACTGCCCAACCGCTACTGGTCGGTGGGCCCGCAGCTGGCCCTCACATTGTTTGACGCGGGCAAGCGCAGTGCCGAGGTGGACCGCACGGTGGCGGTGTATGACCAGACCGTGGCGCAGTACCGCCAGACCGTGCTCGACGGCTTCAAGGAAGTGGAAAACCTGCTGGTGCAGTTGAAGGTGTATGGCGATGAGGCGGTGGTGCGCCAGGAGGCGCTGGATGCCGCTCGCGAGTCGCTGCGCCTGACCGAGAACCAGTACCGCGCCGGGCTGATCGGCTACCTGGATGTGATCAACGTGCAGACCACGGCGCTGAGCAACGAGCGCAGTGTGTTGAACCTGCTGCAGGGGCGCCTGGTGGCAAGCGTGCAGCTGGTTGCCGCGCTGGGTGGTGGTTGGGATGCGGAACAGGCGTTTGCCGAGCAGGACTGAAATATTGGCAGTGCTTTGTGGGAGCGGCCTTGTGTCGCGAAAGGGCCGCAAAGCGGCCCCAGGTTCTCGGCACAATGGCTGATATTGCTGGGGCTGCTTCGCAGCCCTTTCGCGACACAAGGCCGCTCCCACAAAAGAGAGTGCATTCCTGCGAGGCCGTATAGCGTCTTCCCTTTGGATCCATTCCCATTCGCAAAAACCCCGTGCGTTTCCCCTAAGCTTGAGTACAATCGTCAGCTTTTTCCGGGCCTCCCGTCCCGTCGCTGGAACTCTCAATGCTGACCGGTAGCTACTCCTCTTCGCTGGTGTTGATTTCGCTGTGCGTGGCGATCCTGGCGTCCTATACCGCCCTTGACCTGACCGGCCGCATCGCCACGGCCAAAGGCCGGGCTGCCTGCCTGTGGATGGGTGGTGGCGCGCTGGCCATGGGCATCGGTGTGTGGTCGATGCACTTCATCGGCATGCTCGCCTTCAGCCTGCCCATCGACCTTGGGTACGACCTTGCCCTGACCGCGTTTTCGTTGCTGATTGCCGTGTTGTCCTCGGGCTTTGCCTTGTGGCTGGTCAGCCAGCCGAGCCTGCCGTGGCAGCAGCTGGCGTTTGGCGCGCTGATCATGGGCGCCGGCATCGCCTTCATGCACTACACCGGCATGGCCGCGCTGCGCATGTTGCCGGGCATCGACTATGACCCGACGCTGTTCGGGGCCTCGCTGCTGATTGCCGTGGGCGCCTCGGCAGCGGCGTTGTGGATCGCCTTCAGGCTGCGCGCGCACACCCCTTATGTGCGGCAGATTCGCGGCCTGGCGGCGGTGGTGATGGGCTTCGCCATCGTCGGCATGCACTATACCGGCATGGCCGCGGCGAATTTCCCCGATGGTAGCTTCTGCGGTGCGCTGGTGGGGGGAGGCCTGCAAGGCGACGGCCTGGTCTACCTGGTGCTGATCACCACTTTGGCGGTACTGGCGGTGGCCTTGCTCACCTCGGTGCTGGACGCTCGCCTGGAGGCGCGCACCGCCGAGTTGGCCCGGTCGCTGACCCTGGCCAACCAGGAACTGACCCAGCTGGCCCTGCACGACACCCTCACCGACCTGCCCAACCGTACTTTGCTGGCTGACCGCATCGAGCAGGCCATCGCCAAGGTAGCGGAGCAGGGCGGCTGCTTTGCCCTGATGTTCATCGACCTGGACGGCTTCAAGCCAGTCAACGATGCCTTCGGTCACCACGTCGGCGACTTGCTGCTCAAAGCGGTGGCGACACGCCTGCGCGGGCACCTGCACAGCCAGGACACGCTGGCGCGCATCGGCGGCGACGAATTCGTGCTGCTGGTGCAGCTGCGCGAGCCGAACGATGCCATGGATGTGGCGGTCAAGCAGGTCAACCTGGTGTCACGGCCGTTCAGCGTGGCCGAGCATGACCTGCAGTTGACGGCGAGCCTGGGCATTGTCCTGTACCCGGGCAATGGCCAGGACCAGCACGAGCTGCTGCGCAATGCCGACGCCGCCATGTACCACGCCAAGAGCGCCGGCAAGAATGGCTACAGCTTCTTCGACGCGTCGATGAACAGCAACGCCCGCCAGCAATTGCAGCTATTGCAGGACCTGCGCCAAGCCCTGGAGCAGCGTCAGTTCCGCCTGCACTACCAGCCCAAGTTCGACGCCCAGAATTGCCAGCCGATCGGTGCCGAGGCCTTGCTGCGCTGGGAGCATCCGCAGCAGGGCCTGTTGCTGCCCGACCGTTTCATCGGCCTGGCGGAAAAGACCGGCCTGATCATTCCGATTGGCGAATGGGTGCTCATCGAGGCCTGCCGGCAGATGCGCCAGTGGCTGGACCAGGGCCACCACGGCTGGCGCATGGCGGTGAACCTGTCTGCCATCCAGTTCTGCCATGCCGGGCTGGTCGAGAGCGTGGCCCGGGCCCTGCAGCAGAACAGCCTGCCGGCCAACTGCCTGACCCTGGAAATTACCGAAACCACCGCCATGCACGACGCCGATGCCAGCCTGACGGTGCTGCAGCGGTTGTCCGACATGGGCGTGGACCTGTCCATCGATGACTTTGGCACCGGTTATTCCAGCCTGATGTACCTCAAACGCCTGCCGGCCAACGAGCTGAAGATCGACCGCGGTTTCGTGCGCGACCTGGAGCAGGACAGCGACGATGCGGCGATCGTTTCGGCAATCGTGGCGCTGGGCCAGGCGCTGGGCCTGCGTATCGTTGCTGAAGGGGTGGAGACTGACAGGCAGCAGGACTTTCTGACCCGCCTGGGCTGTGATTCGCTGCAAGGCTACCTGCTGGGCCAGCCGGTGCCGGCCGAGCAGTTCATGGGCAAGTTGCAGGCCATGCGCCAGGAAAGTACCGCAGTGGGCTAGACCGCGTCGCGCAAGGCGAAGGCGGGCATGAAGGTATCCATCTCCGCCTCGACGGCCTCGATGATGCGCTCTACATCGGCAGCGGCCATTATCGCCGAGCAGGGGATGCCGGCAATCGCCAGCAGGGTTTCGCCGGTGGCGCGGTCGAAAAGCCGCGCGACCATGCTGCGTGGCGCATCCATGCTGGCTTCGAAGCCCAGCGGGTGGAAATGCCAGCGCATCACCTGGCAGGCGTTGGGGAACGTCATCTTGTTCATGCCAGCCTCCTTGTCCGTACCTGGACGTGGTGAGCGGGTGGCCACATCGATGCGGCCGCCGGGAAGGTAACCATAGCACTTGTCATGGAGTATTCTCGGCGGTAAATACGACAAATTTGCTAACACATGACAGAGGTCACATCCTTGTCATGGACGGCATTTGCCGCAGGCCCGCGAGGCAAACGTTTTTCTGGCCCGCTGACGGCAGTTAAGCCGCCAGTTTCTGCCACTTTGATCGACATTACCGCACGATGTTTTCGGACGAGCGGTGCGATCAGCCGAGCAAGCCGGCAGCGATGTTGATGGTAAACCCCAGGATCGCCGTATTGAATACGAACCCTACCAGCGAATGCGCCAGCACCACCCGGCGCAGGCCACGGCCGGCGACCCCCACGTCGGAGGTTTGCACAGCCACGCTGATGGTGAACGAGAAGTAGTGGAAGTCCCAGTAATCGGGGTTGCGTTCGCCATCGGCGAAGCGCAGCGGCGGTTCGTGGTTTTGTCCGGTATAGAACAGCCGCGCGTAGTGCAGGCTGAAAATGCAGCCGATCAACAGCCAGGAGCCGGCCACGGTCAGGCCGGTATAGAGGTAATGCAGCGCCAGCGCCGTGCCTTGCAGGCCACGGCTGGACACCAGTTGCAGGGTGACGGCGGCGAGGCTGGCAATGGCGGCGATGCACACTGTGAGCAGGACCAGGCCGGCGTTTTCGTCTTCGACGCGGGCGACCTTGCGCACCTTTTCCGGGCTGGCGCTCCAGCTCAGGTAGAGCACAAGCAGCAGGTATAGCCACACGCCAAGGTTCCAGCCGGCGAGGATGTGCTGCACGCTGTCGCTGGCAGGGATCAGCCAGCCGCCGAGCAGGCCGACTAAAGTGGCGATGCTCAGGCGCGGGTGGGTGTGGGTCAGGCGGTGGAAAGCCATGGGGTCTCGTTTTCGAGTGTATGGGTACCACTCTAGCCGGTCATTACAGAGATGAGGGACATGCGCGGGTCCATTGTGGGAGCGGGCGAGCCCGCGAAGCAGGCACCGCGGTGGCTGGCAAGTACCCTGTGGGAGCGGCTTCAGCCGCGAAGAATCCAGCGCGGTGCATGGCACCGGCTGCGCCGGTGTTCGCGGCTAAAGCCGCTCCCACAGGGTATGTGCGGTGCGCTCACCGATTCTTTGCTGCCGCCCATCGCACAGCAAAGCAACTCTCAGTAAACTGCACGCTCCAACACCAACATCCGTTGAACTCGAGGTTTCTGCATGACGCTCAGTCCTTTGGCAGGCAAGCCGGCTCCGGCCAGCGTGCTGGTCGATATTCCCCGACTGCTCACCGCCTACTACACCGGCCGCCCCGACGCTGCCGTGGCGGCCCAGCGGGTGGCCTTCGGCACCTCGGGGCACCGTGGCACTTCGCTTGAATTGAGCTTCAACGAGTACCACGTCCTGGCCATTACCCAGGCCATCTGCCTGTATCGCCAGGAGAAGGGCATCGATGGCCCGCTGTTCATCGGCGCCGACACCCACGCACTGTCGGCACCGGCTACCGCCAGCGCCCTGGAAGTGCTGGCGGCCAACGGCGTGCAGGTAATGCTGTCCAAGGACGACGAATACACGCCAACGCCTGCTGTTTCCCATGCCATCCTCTGCCACAACCGTGGCCGCGAGCAGGGCCTGGCCGACGGTATCGTCATCACTCCGTCGCACAACCCGCCGCAAAGCGGTGGCTTCAAGTACAACCCGCCCAACGGCGGCCCGGCCGACAGCGACGTCACCAAGTGGATCGAGGCCAAGGCCAACGAACTGCTGGCCGCTGGCCTGGCGGGCGTCAAGCGCATGGACCATGCCCAGGCGCTGCAGGCATCCACCACCCAGCGCCACGACTACGTGAGCAACTACGTGGCCGACCTGGAAAACGTCATCGACTTCGACGTCATCCGCGGCGCCAAGCTGCGCCTGGGCGTCGACCCGTTGGGCGGGGCAGGGGTGCGGTACTGGTCGGCGATCGCCGAGCATTACCAGCTGGACCTGGAAGTGGTGAATACCGAGGTCGATCCGACCTTCCGCTTCATGACCGTCGACTGGGACGGCCAGATCCGCATGGACCCGTCATCGCCATACGCCATGCAGGGCCTGATCGGCCTGCGCGAACGCTTCGACGTGGCCTTCGCCTGCGACCCGGACCACGACCGCCATGGCATCGTCACCCCGGATGGCCTGCTGCAGCCGAACAACTACCTGGCCGTGGCCATCGACTACCTGTATCGCCACCGCCCGCAATGGCGCAGCGATGCGGCCGTCGGCAAGACCGTGGTGTCCAGCGGCCTGATCGACCGCGTCACCAAGCGCCTGGACCGTGTGCTTTACGAAGTGCCGGTGGGATTCAAGTTCTTCGCCCAGGGCCTGTTCGACGGCACGCTGGGCTTTGGTGGCGAGGAAAGCGCGGGGGCTTCGTTCCTGCGCCGCGATGGCTCGGTCTGGGCCACTGACAAGGACGGGCTGATCCCGGCCTTGCTGGCTGCCGAGATGACCGCCCGCACCGGGCGCAACCCCAGCCAGGCCTACGCCGACCTGACCGAGGCGCTGGGCAAGCCTTTCGCCACCCGTGTCGAAGCCAAGGCCGATGCCCGGCAGAAGGCTTTGCTGAGCAAGCTGGCGCCGGAGCAGGTGAAGTCGACCGAACTGGCGGGTGAGCCGATCGTGCAGATCCTCAGCCATGCGCCTGGTAACGGTCAGGCGATCGGCGGGCTGAAGGTGATGACCGCCAATGGCTGGTTCGCCGCGCGCCCCTCGGGCACCGAGGACATCTACAAGATCTACGCCGAAAGCTTCATCGATGAGGCGCACCTGCAGCGCCTGGTGCAGGAAGCGCAGGTACTGGTGGATGCGGCGATTGCCTGACAGGTAACAAACCGCTTGGTTCTGCGGCTCGGTGTAAATTAGAATTAATCTTATTTACGCCACCGCAGGGCCTTCCCCCATGATCGACGCCGCGCCGCCACCGGAGCATAGCCTGCCTGCCCTGTACCGGGAACATCGCGGCTGGCTGGAAACCTGGCTGCGGCGGCGCATGGGCAACGCCTGGGATGCCGCCGACCTCAGCCAGGATACCTTCCTGCGTATCCTGGCCAGCGCCCAGCCGCTGGCAGACATTCGTGAACCGCGTGCCTACCTGCTGACCGTGGGCAAGCGCCTGTTGAGCAACTTCCACCAGCGCCGCAGCCTGGAACAAGCCTACCTCGATGCACTGGCGCACTTGCCCGAGCAGCATGTGCCCTCGCCAGAACAGCGTTGGCTGCTGCTGGAAACCCTGCAAGCCCTCGACGAGTTGCTCGACGGCCTCAGGGCGCCGGTACGCAAGGCCTTTCTCTGGAGCCAGCTGGAGGGCCTGGGCTATGGCGAGATCGGCAAGCGCCTGGGCGTTAGCGAGCGCTCGGTCAAACGCTACATGGCGCAGGCCTACGAGCATTGCCTGCTGGCCGAATTGTAATGACCAGCCATTCTCCCGAAACCCGCGAGGCATTGCGGGCCGCCGCGCGCTGGCTGGCGCTGGTGGACTCTGGCGCTGCCAGCGAGGGTGACCTGCAGCGCCTGGAGCAATGGCGTACCAGCAGCACCTTGCACGAACACGCCTGGCAAAAGGCACTGCTTTTGCGCCAACGCTTTTGCGCGCTACCCGGCGCAGTGGCCATGGCCACCCTGGACCGCCCGGATACCGGCCGCCGGGCTTTGCTCAAGCAGGCCCTGGGCGTGGCGGCATTGTTGCCAGCTGCCTGGCTGGCAAGCCGCGAACTGCCGCTGGAGGCCTGGGCCGCCGACATGCACACCGCGGTCGGGGAGCGCCGGCAGGTGCTGCTGAACGATGGCACATTCGTGCAGTTGAACACCGACAGTGCGGCGGATATCGACCTGGGCGCCCGTCACCTGACATTGTTGCGTGGCGAAGTGGCAGTCAGGTTGCCCGGCAATCCGAGCCTGACGCTGCGGGTGCCCTACGGCCAGGTCGCGCTGGATGCCGGCGAGGTGTGCCTGCGCCTGGTCGATCAGGCTTGCCGGGTATCGGTGCTCAAGGGCACGGCCAACCTGCAGCCGCGGCTCGGCCCGGCACTGCTGCTGCAGGCCGGGCAGCAGGCCAGCCTGCAAGTGGCCGGGGTTGGCCCTGTCACAGGGCTGGACGCCTGGCAGCTGGGCTGGCGCGAAGGCGTGCTGCGCCTGGAGGACCGCCCCTTGGGCGAGCTGCTGCACGAGCTGCGCAGGTACCGGCCCGGCGTGCTGCGCTGGGCGCCCGAACTGGAGGCCCTGCGCGTGACTGGCACGTTCCGCCTCGACGACACCGACCGGGTGCTGGCCTTGCTTGCCGCCAGCCTGCCGTTGCAGGTGCACACGCGCACGCGGTATTGGGTGAGCCTGGCCCCGCGAGAAAATCGCGCATGAGGCTGTCCCCTTTTTTTCACTCACCGGTCATTACCGGTAGGAGCAAATAAAGGGGAGCCTTGTTCAATGCCTGTTGTCATGACCTGCCGCCTGCGCCCACTGGCGCGTGCGGCACATCCGCTGTTCGCCATGAGCCTGTTGTTGTGTGCACCAGCCTGGGCCGATGAACCCGCCCGGCGCAGCTATCAGGTGCCGGCCGCAAGCCTGGGGGCGGCACTTACCCAGTTTGCCGACCAGGCCGGGGTCAGCCTGTCGCTGGACCCGCTGCTGGTCAACGGCCGGCAGAGCAAGGGCCTGTCCGGCAGCTACAGTGTCGACGAAGGCTTCACCCAGTTGCTGCGCGGCAGCGGCCTGCAGTTGCTGCCGGTGGGCGAGGGCGCTTTCACGTTGATGCCGGCCACCCAGGCGGGTAGTGCGCTGGAAATCGCCCCGACCAGCATCGTCGGTGGCCTGGCCGCAGGCAACGAAACGCAACCCTATGCCGGTGGCCAGGTGGCCCGTCAGGGTTCACAGGGCCTGCTGGGTACGCGCGACTTCATGGAAACCCCGTTCAGCATCACCAGCTACACCAGCGAACTGGTGAAGAATCAGCAGGCGCGAACCTTGGGCGAGCTGATCGCCAGCGACCCATCGGTGCGCGCCACCAACCCGGCGGGTGGGCGCTTCGAGCAGTTCACCATTCGCGGCTTCAGCCTGTTCAACAGCGATGTGGCCTACAACGGCCTGTACGGCATCTTGCCGACCTACTCGATCGACATGGAAATGGCCGACCGGGTCGACATCATCAAAGGCCCCAGCCAGCTGATCAACGGTATTTCACCGCGAGGCAGTGTCGGCGGCGGCATCAATGTGCAGCCCAAGCGGGCCGGCGACCAGCCGCTCACCGAGTTTACCGGCAGCCATGCCTCGGCGGGCCAGGCAGGCGGTGCGGTGGACATTGGCCGGCGCTTTGGCGAAGGCCAGCAGTTCGGCGTGCGTTTCAATGGCGTGAAACAGGCGGGCGACACCGAATGGGACCACCAGCGTGTCGAGCGCGAAATGGCGGTGCTGGGCCTGGACTTTCGTGGCGAGCGCCTGCGGCTTTCGGCAGACCTCGGCCATACCGAGCGCGACACCGATGCACCGCAGGAGCGGGTGCTGGTCGGTGCCAATGCCAAGGTGCCGGATGCCAACGACGTACGCCACAACTACGCCCAGGCCTGGAGCAAGGCGCGCACCAACGACACCTTCGGTGCGCTGCATGCCGAGTACGATATCAGCGAGTCGCTGCTGGCCTATGGCGCGGTCGGCGCGCGCAAGAGCAACCATGACTTCCTGCGCCACAACGTGTCCATCAGCAACGATGCCGGCGACTTCACCGTGCAGCCGCGTGACTTCACCCGGGATGAAACCGTGCGTACCGCCATGGCCGGCGTGCGCAACTGGTTCCATACCGGGCCGGTCAGTCACGAACTGAACCTGGCCGCCACCTACTTCTACATGGACTTCACCAACGGCGGCGCCCGCTATGCCTCGGCGCCCAGCAACCTCTACCACCCGGTTGCCACGCCGACACCGGGCACACCAACCCGCATCGACCCCGAGGTGTACACGGAGAACCGCTTCTCCGGCGTGGCTCTGGCCGACACCCTGGGCTTCTTCGACGACCGCCTGCTGATGACCTTGGGTGCGCGCTGGCAGCGGGTGCAAGTGGATGACTGGAGCGACGGCATCAAGGGGGATACCGCCTACGATGAAGAGAAGGTGTCGCCCTCGGGCGGCGTGCTGCTCAAGGTTACCGACCAGCTGTCGTTGTATGCCAACTACATGGAGGGCCTGAGCCAGGGCAAGATCGCGCCGTCGACATCGGTCAACGAAGACCAGATCTTCCCACCGTTCACCAGCCGCCAGGTCGAGGTGGGGGCCAAGTACGACCTGGGCCAGGTCGCCTTTACCGCCAGTGCCTTCCGCATCCGACAGCCCGCCTACGAAACCAACCCCACGTCGCGGGTGTTCGGCCCCAATGGCAAGCGCGACAACCGCGGTATCGAACTGAGCGTGTTCGGTGAACCCGTGCAAGGCGTGCGTGTGCTGGGTGGGGTGATGTACATCGACAGTGAACTGACCGACACCATCGGTGGCGCCTACGATGGCAACCGCGCGCCGGCCACGCCCGAGTACAACGTCAACCTCGGCGCCGAATGGGACGTGCGTGGGGTGAACGGCCTGACCTTGACGGCGCGAGGCATCCACTCGAGCTCGCAGTACCTGGACCAGAACAACAGCAAGAAGATCGACGGTTGGGAGCGTTACGACCTGGGCGCGCGTTATGCGTTCAAGGTGGATGCCACCCAGGTTACCTTGCGCGCCAGTGTCGAGAACGTGCTGGACGACCGCTACTGGAGTTCGGCCGGGGCCTCGGATGACAGCGAGCCGGGGCTGACGTTGTCCACGCCGCGTACCTGCCTGCTGTCGGCGACAGTGGGTTTCTAGCAGGTTCGGTATTGTGTGAGCTTGATCGCCTGATGCCTGTCAGATCAAGCAATCGGGGGCCGCCGTGCGGCCCATCGCCGGCAAGCCGGGCTCCCACAGGGATTTCGCAAACCTTGAGGTCTGGCGCCGTACCTGTGGGAGCCCGGCTTGCCGGCGATGGGCTGCGCAGCAGCCCCAATAACACTGACTGTCAAATATCAGGGCAAGCCCGCTCCTGGTGATCCCGCTAGGCTTGGTCAGGCACCACGGCGATCACGTCGATCTCCATCAGCCACTCGGCCTGGGCCAACCCGGCCACCACCAGCCCGGTGGAAATCGGGAACACCCCCTTGAGCCACTTGCCCACCTCCTTGTACACCGGCTCGCGGAAGCGCGGGTCGGTGATGTAGGTGGTGGTCTTGACGATGTGCGACAGGTCCGAGCCGGCCTCTTCGAGCAGCTGCTTGACGTTCTTCATCGCCTGCTCGGCCTGGGCCCTTGGGTCACCCAGGCCCACCAGGTTGCCTTCGAAGTCGGTGCCGACCTGGCCGCGCACATAGATGGTGTTGCCGGCGCGCACCGCCTGGCACAGGTCGTTGTCCAGGGTCTGGTTGGGGTAGGTGGCCTTGGTGTTGAACATGCGGATGCGAGTATGGGTAGGCATCAGTGGGCTCCGAGGGTGCTGACGTTGCTGATCTTGGATTGTTGCTGCTCATCCGCCGCGCGTTGTTCGCGGTCGCGGTAGGCGGTATAGGTGCGTTGCGTGGCGATGTGACCGGCGACGTGCTTGGCGTCGTGCCACACGCCCCAGATGAACGACGAGCCACGGCGCGACAGCCACGGCAGGCCAAGGAAGTACACGCCCGGCTCGCGGGCCACGCCGCGTTGGTGCTGGGGCTTGCCGTTGGCGTCGAAGGTGTCTACCTGCAGCCAGCTGAAGTCGACACCGTAACCGGTCGCCCAGATGATGCTGGTGACGCCGGCCTTGGCCAGGTCCAGCTGCTGCAGCGGGTTGCGCATGCATTCAGGGTCGGCCAGGCGCTTGCGGGCTTCGGGCTCTTCCGGCAGGTCCAGGCCGTTGCGCTCGATGTAGGCATCGGCGGCATCCAGCAGGGCCAGGTAGTTTTCGTCGCCGCGGTTGATGTTCTCGACCAGGTTGTCCTGGAAGCGCGCCACGCCGTTTTCGAACGACTGGGTCAGGCCGACCAGGGTCATGCCCTGGTGGGCGAGGGCGCGGAAGTCAACGGTGTGGCCGCCACGTGCGCCACTGACGGCAATGGTCACGTGCTCGCGGCCAGGCTTGGCGATTTCCGCATCCCACTCACCCAGCACGCCCAGCCACCAGCAGAAGTCGCGGTTGCGGTAAGCGCGTGGCGGGCGATCGTGGGCGCCTACCGAGAGGTACACCTGGCGCCCGGCACGCATCAGTTCTTCGGCGATCTGCACGCCGGAGGAACCGGCGCCGACCACCAGCACAGCGCCTTCTGGCAACTGCTCGGGGTTGTAATAGGCCGCGGAATGGATCTGGTGCAGGTTGCCGTCTTTCGGTGCGATGGCCGGGATCACCGGCTTCTGGAACGGGCCGGTGGCGGCGACCACGCGGTTGGCGCGAATCACGCCTTCACTGGTTTCGATGGTAAAACCGGGACGGTCGCTGTTGCGCAGCACTTTCTTCACTTCGATGCCGGTGCGTACGGGCAGGTTGTACTTGCGTACGTACTGCTCGAAGTAGTCGGCCACCTGGTCCTTGCCGGCGAAGGCGTCGGCGTCGAGGTTGAATTCCAGCCCCGGGAAGCGGTCGTGCCAGACCGGGCCGTTGGCCACCAGCGAGTCCCAGCGGCCAGTGCGCCAGGCCTCGGCGATGCGCTTGCGCTCCAGCACCAGGTGCGGCACGCCAAGCTTGCTCAGGTGTTCGCTCATGGCCACGCCGGCCTGGCCGGCGCCGACGACGAGGGTGTCGATTTCGAGGTTGTTCAGTGTCATGTCCGAGCCCTTGTTCAGGCGGTTTTTGTCAGGTCGGTTTGGAGGACCGCCGTTGCCTGGGGCCAGACTAGGGATGCCGTGGAATTGGCGAAAATAGTATTTAGCTGGGGTTTGCCGATAAAACGGCGAAGACCCTGGATTCTGTGGCTTGCGAGTTGGACGCAAAGGGGCCGCGCGCTGTGCCGACAGGAATGATTGGCCCGAAACAGATGTAGGAGCAGCCTTGTGCTGCGAAGCGCCGCGCGGGCGGCGCTCGATCTCAGCCACAACAAAGTTTTTTCCTGCCTAACCCCTCGGAAAAAGGTCGTTTCGCCGGCCGAAAGGTTCAACCCAGAATGCCGTGTATCGCACAGCACAACAGGAACCATGACATGACTTTTTCCATCATCGGTCGTTGCCAGGAAACCGGCCAGGTCGGTATCGCCATCAGCTCTTCAAGCATCGCAGTGGGCGCCCGCTGCCCGTGGGTGCGTGCCGGTGTGGGTGCGGTCGCCACCCAGAACATCACCTTGCCGGCGCTGGGCCCGCAGATTCTCGATGCCCTGGAACAGGGCCAGTTGCCGCCTGCCGCTGCGCTGGACCGTGTACTGAGCGCCAATGGCTGGAGCGAGTACCGCCAGCTCACGGTGATCGACAGCCATGGCCAGGTGGCGCTGTTCACTGGCAAGGAAGCCTTGGGCACGCACTACGCCCTCGCCGGTGAGCAATGTGCGGCAGCAGGCAACCTGTTGGCCTCGACCCAGGTGATCGAGGCGATGGTGCAGGCCTTTGAACAGGCTGGCGGGCATCTGGCCGACCGCCTGCTGGCGGCCATGCACGCGGCGATGGCCGCAGGCGGCGAGGCGGGGCCGGTGCACTCGGCGGCGTTGAAGATTGCCGGCGAGCTGACCTGGCCGCTGGTGGACCTGCGCGTGGACTGGGCCGAGGCCGCCCCGATCGCTGTACTCGATGGCCTGTGGCAGGCGTACCGGCCGCAGATGCAGGACTACGTCACCCGCGCCCTCAACCCGACTGCCGCGCCAAGCTACGGGGTGCCGGGCGATGAGTGAATTTGCCAGTCGCGCGCTGCTGGCCAGGCTGATCGGCTTTGCCACGGTCAGCCGGGATTCCAACCTCGAACTGATCGGCTTCATCCGCGACTACCTGGCCGAGCTGGGGGTGGAAAGCGAACTGTTCCATAACCCGGAAGGCACCAAGGCCAACCTGTTTGCCACCATCGGCCCCCGGGACGTTGGCGGCGTGGTGCTGTCCGGGCATACCGATGTGGTGCCGGTGGACGGCCAGGCCTGGACAGTCGAGCCGTTTGCCCTGAGTGAGCGCGACGGGCGTCTGTATGGCCGGGGCACGGCCGACATGAAGGGCTTCATCGCTTCGGTGCTGGCGGCTGTACCGGCGTTTCTCGCCCAGCCGTTGCGCATGCCGGTGCACCTGGCGTTCTCCTACGACGAGGAAGTCGGCTGCCTGGGGGTGCGCTCGATGCTGGCCGCGCTGGAGCAGCGCCCTCACAAGCCACGGCTGTGCCTGATTGGCGAACCCACCGAACTCAAGCCGGTGCTGGGGCACAAGGGCAAGTTGGCGATGCGTTGCCAGGTGCATGGCGCGGCCTGCCACTCGGCGTATGCGCCGTATGGGGTGAATGCCATCGAGTATGCGGCGAAGCTGATCGGCAAGCTGGGTGATATCGGTGATGCCCTGGCGTTGCCGGAGCATCACGACAAGCGCTTCGACCCACCGTTCTCCACTGTGCAGACTGGTGTGATCAAAGGGGGCAGGGCGCTGAACATCGTGCCGGCGGAATGCGAATTCGATTTCGAAGTGCGGGCCTTGCCGGGGTTCGAGGCGCAGGCAGTGGCCGACCAGTTGCAAACCTATGCCGAGGCCGAATTGCTGCCGCGCATGCGCAAGGTCAATGCCGCCAGCGCCATTCGCTTGCAGCCGTTGAGTGCGTATCCGGGGCTGGCCACCCCAGCGGATAGCGAGGCGGCTCGCCTGGTGGCGTTGCTCAGTGGTTCGGATAAGTTCGGTACGGTGGCGTTTGGTACTGAAGGTGGGCTGTTCGAACAGGCAGGCATCCCGACTGTGGTGTGTGGGCCCGGGAGTATGGACCAAGGGCACAAGCCGGATGAGTTCGTCAGTGTCGAGCAGTTGCGGGGGTGTGATGCCATGTTGCTGAGGCTGGTGGATTACCTCAGGCAGGGTTGATTGCGCTGGCCTCTTCGCGGGCACGCCCGCTCCCACAGGTACAGCACCGCCAGGACAGCCGGCGATATACCTGTAGGAGCGGGCGTGCCCGCGAAGGGCTGCAGAGCAGCCCCAATCAAGATTTCAGAAGGTAGCCTTGACCTGCAGGCCAACCACCAGCGCGTTGTCGATATCCTTCCCGGAGAACGCACCCGGTTCGATGATGTACTGCACATCCGGGCGCAGGTTGAGCCATGGCGTGGCCTGGTAGCCATAGCTCAGCTCGACCAGCTGCTCGGCGCTGTCGATATCGGGGAACTGCTCCCCGGCATTGAACGCGGCATCTTCCAGCACGTCGCGGCTACGCGGGTTGGGCACGGCACGGCCATAGCCCAGCGCCACGGTATCCTTCGGGCGGCCTGCGAACGGCTTGTACAGCACCACGCCAGCGCCATACCACTTGGTGAACGGCGAGGCGGCCTTGCTCGACGCCGAGTACTGGCCGAAGGCATGCAGGCTGCGGCCCGGCAAGCCCTGGTCGTTCCACACGGCCTGGTCGACCAGCAGGTAGTGGCCGCCGCGGCCGGACACTTCCTCGTCGCTGCCGATGCGCTTCACATCGGAGCTGTCGTAGTAGTAGCCCAGTTTGTACTCGCCGGGCAGCTCGCCCTGCAGCTTGTACACCAGCTCTACCGGTACCACGGTGCCGGTGGTGTGCTTGGGGCCCAGGTGCCAGGCGCGGCTGGAATTGCCGTTGCTTTCCGGGTCGACGTTGAACGCCGCCACACGCAGCTGCCAGGACGGCGACAGGTCGTACTTCCCCCGCACGCCCAGGTGGGCATTGGGGTAATTGGTCCAGCCACTGCCGCCAGACATGTTCAGCGGGTGGCCGCAGAAGCCGGCGTTCATGAAGTTGCACAGGATGCCACTGTCCAGGCCGCCGAGGTCGTTGCCCATGGCCATGTAGCCGAGCTTGACGTTGAGTGCCGGGGTGAACAGGGTGCGCTCGTAGCTCAGCTCGGTCAGGCGGGTGTACAGGCCGCCGAAGTTTTCCTGGATCGGCAGCCGGTTGCCCACCAGGTCTTCCGAGGCGCTGTTGCCGCGGCGGTCGTTGATGGTCAGCTGGACCTTGCCGCCGTTGTCCAGGCCGTACAGTTTCGACAGGTCGAACTGCACACCCAGTTTCAGGTTTTGCGAGTAGCGCGCCGAGCGGTGCAGGCCACCGTGGGCGTTGTAGGCGGTTTCGCCGCTGTAGTCGCCGGTGAACTTGACGCCGTCTTCTTCCAGCTGGTGACGCAGGCCGCCCCAGTCACCGGTCAGGGTGCTGCGGGTCATCAGGTCGCCGTCGGCCAGGGCGGTGCTGCTGGCCAGGGCCAGCAGCAGGGTGGGGGTGATGCGAATTGCGGATGGCATTGCTGAATCTCGGGTTGTCTTCTAAGGCCTCTTCGCGGGTGAACCCGCTCCCACAGGATTTTCACTGCCCTTGCAAACGGTGCAGTTCCTGTAGGAGCGGGTTTACCCGCGAAGGGGGCGACGCGGTGTTACGGCAAGGCGTAAGAAATCACGTAGTCGCCACGGTCAGTCGACTGGCGCGCGCCGCCAGCCGTGATCACCACGTACTGCTTGCCGGTCTTCGGCGAGACGTAGGTCATCGGGCCGCCCTGGCTGCCAACTGGCAGGCGGGCCTTCCAGATTTCGTTGCCGTTGCTGCTGTCGTAGGCGCGCAGGTAGAAGTCCTGGGTGCCGGCGATGAACACCAGGCCACCCTGGGTCGACAGGGTGCCGCCAAGGGTCGGCAGGCCGATCTTGATCGGCAGGTGCATGCGGATGCCCAGCGGGCCGGTGTCCTCGACGGTACCCACCGGTACCTGCCACGCCACCTGGCGGGTCTTCATGTCGATGGCGGTCAGGGTGCCGAATGGCGGCGCCTGGCACGGAATGCCGGCCACCGACAGGAAGCGGTTCTTGTTCACCGCATACGGGGTGCCCTTGAGCGGTACTGCGCCCATGCCGGTGTTCAGCGCTTCGCCTCCGGAAGCGGCACTGCCTTTGTTCTGCGACGGGATCATCTGGATCCACAGGCCCAGGCGCATGTCGTTGACGAAGATGAAACCATGTACCGGGTCGGTGGAGATGCTGCCCCAGTTCATGCCACCCAGCGAACCCGGGAAGCTCAGCGACAGGTCGGTGCCCGGCGCGGTGTACAGGCCGTCGTAGCGCATTTTCTTGAAGTCGATGCGGCACAGCAGCTGGTCGTACGGGGTTGCGCCCCACATGTCCGATTCGGTCAGGGTCTGCGCGCCGATCTGCGGCATGCCCACCGACTTCGGCTGGGTTGGCGAGTATGGCTCGTTGGGGATGTTGCCTGGCTTGACCGGTACTTCGTCGACCTGGGTCAGCGGCTTGCCGGTGGCGCGGTCGAGCACGTAGATCTGCCCGGCCTTGGTGCCGATTACCACTGCAGGTACCGACTGGCCGTCGTCCTTGGTGAAATCGATCAGGCTCGGCTGCATCGGCAGATCGAAGTCCCACAGGTCGTTGTGCACGGTCTGGAACACCCACTTCTGGTCGCCGGTGGTGGCGTCCAGGGCCAGTACCGAAGCGCCATAGGTGTGGTCCAGCTTGCTGCGTTCGACACCGTAGATGTCGGTGGACGACGAGCCCATCGGCAGGAACACGGTATTCATCGCCGGGTCGTAGGACATCGGGGCCCAGCTGTTGGGGGTGCTGCGCACATAGGTGCTGTCACCCTGCGGCGCCTGGCGATCTTCCGGGTTGCCGGGGTCGAAGGCCCAGCGCATTTCACCCGTGATCACGTCGAAACCACGGATCACGCCGCCTGGCATGTCGGTCTGGACGTTGTCGGCGACGCGGCCGCCGACCACCACGGTGGTACCGGCCATCAGAGGTGCCGAGGACAGCTGGTAGTAGGAGTCCGGCACATCCCCCAGGCCGGCCTTGAGGTCGACCTGGCCGTTGTTGCCGAAGCCCTGGCAGAACTCGCCGTTATCGGCGTCGACGGCAATCAGGCGGCCATCGATGGTGTTGGTCAGCAGGCGACGCTGGCAGTTGGCACCGGCCGGTACGCTGGCCGCGGTGATTGGCGAGCTGTTCGGCTGGGTCGGCTGGGCGATGGCGGCAGTGGCGTCGAAGTAGGCCATGCCACGGCAACGCTGCCAGACCTTGGACTGGGCGTTGATCGCGTTCTTCCAAAGCTCCTTGCCGGTGTCGGCATCGAGGGCGATCAGGTTGTTGTGCGGGGTGCAGATGAACACCTTGTTGCCGACCTGCAGCGGGGTCAGCTGGTCTTCGGCACCGTTGCCGTCGCTGAGCGCCACGTCACCGGTGTGGTAGGTCCAGGCTACCTTCAGCTTGTTGACGTTGTCGCGGTTGATCTGGTCCAGCGCGGCGAAGCGGCTGCCACCTTCGGTGTTGCCGTAGTGGGCCCAGTCCTTCTGCGCCTTGTCGGCTTCGACCGGGGTCATGCCCGGGCCTTTGCCGGTGGGGGCGACACTTGGGTGGGCGACGAACATGTTGCCGGCGGCGATCACCAGCAGCACGGCCATCACCCCGGCAACGCCATAGGCACCGCGGCCGGCGCTGGCGCCATTGGCACGGGCCAGCAGCGGGTAGACCAGCGCCACCACCATGCCGATTGCGCCGAACATGAACAGGCGCGAGAACAGCGGCCAGAACACCAGGCCAGCATCGATCAGCGCCCAGATGGCAGTGCCGACCAGAAATGCCGCGTACAGCCAGGCGCCAGCCGGTTTGCGGCGAGCGATGAGGACGCCGGCGATGGCCATGGCCAGGCCGCCGATAAGGAAGTACCAGGAACCGCCCAGGCCGGCCAGCTTGACGCCGCCCGCAGCCAGGAGGAGGCCGAGCAGGGCGATGATCACGCCCAGGCCGACCAGGATGATGTTTGTGGCGCCAGAGGCGCGCGGGGTTTCTTTCATGCCAGGGATCTCAGCAGGTGGAATGCGCGCAGTGTAATCTCTTAGCTTGCTAATTAACAAGTTGGTACATAATTTTGTGGGGCGGATTGTCGCAGGGCTGAACTGTGCACTGTGTGGCTAAAAGTCTAGATCATGCGTTTAAAAATGCAGTAAACAGGATGTTCATGTCGGGTGGGTGACCCGCGTTCGATTTTCAATGACCGGATTCACGCCGGCCACGGAGTACCGCTGCTGTAGAACACCGCGAGCCAGATGGTGGCGGTGCCGGGGGCGGTCCATTCCACGCGGTGGCGATAATGCGGTGGGATGTCCAGGCAATCGCCCGGCGCCAGCAGGCGGGTGTGGCTCTCGTGCTCGAAGCGCAGGCCGGCGGCACCACTGAGCAGCACGATCCATTCGCCTTCGGCCTGGTCGTACCAGAAACCGGGCGGGCTGGCCTGGCCGCTGGAGACGATACGTTCCACGCGCACGCCCGGGCGGCTGAGCAGTTGGTCGACCCATTCGGCGCTGGTGGGGTCGCAAGGGGGCAGGGCAGTCAGCAGGTTGGTCGGGATCATGGAAAACCTCGTTTCGAAGGGGGTGGTTCCACTATGGACGCAATTGCCGTACGCCGCGCTTCTTGACCGGCCCGGCTGTTTGTAAGAACTTTCCGGGATTTGGAAGACGGGCAACAAATGGACAAACTCCTGGCGATGAAGATGTTCGTGGCCACCGTCGATGCCCAGGGCTTTTCTGCTGCCGCACGCCGGCTCGGGCTGGCGACATCGTCGGTGACGCGCCTGGTCGATGCGCTGGAAGCGGCGTTGGGCGCCACCTTGCTCAACCGCTCCACCCGCCAGGTCAGCCTGACCGAGGCCGGCGCCCGGTATTACCAGCGCGCGCGGGGTATTTTCGAGGCCCTGGACGAGGCCGATGCCAGTGTCGCCGACCGGGGCGAGGAGCCTGTCGGTGTGCTGCGCCTGTGCTTGCCGGTGGAGTTCGGCAGGCGGGTCATCGCCCCGCACCTTGGGCCGTTTCTGGCGCAACATCCGGCTCTGGAGCTGGACATCGACCTCAGTGACCGCCTGGATGACCTGCTTGACGGGCGCTATGACCTGTCGATCCGCCTGGGCGACCCCTCGCCCAATGACGAGCTGGTATGCCGCCAGTTGGGGCGCTTCCAGCGCTGGCTGGTGGCCAGCCCGGGCTATCTGGCCGGGCGAGACGCGCTGGAGCATCCGCGGCAGTTGCTCGGGCACGCCTGCCTGCGCTTTCGCTACGGGCAGAAAGGGCGCCCCTGGCGCCTGGCCCGTGGGCAGGACAGTCTGGAACTGGATGTGAGCGGGCCGTTGCGCAGTGCCAATGCCGACATGCTGCGCGAAACCGCACTGGCGGGCAGCGGTATCGCGCTGCTCGCCGACTGGCTGGTGCAAGAGGATGTGGCGGCCGGGCGCCTTCAGCGGCTGTTCCCCGATTGGCAGGCCAGCCCCGGCGCTGCCAATGACAGCATCAACGCCCTGTACCTGCCCAACCATCGTGGTTCGCGGCGGGTGAATGCCTTCATCGACTTTTGCGAAAACCTGTTGCAGCGCAGCACCTAGTGTTGCGCAGTGTGCAAAGCCCTGTTGCGCCAGCGCTGGATTCTCGCCTGAAGAACGTCTGGGTATGGTGGCCAGCATATTCCAGCCATTGCCGAGGACATTCGCATGAACCCTTCCCTTGCCGCGGCGCAGCCTGCAGCCACCGGCCTCAGCCGGGCCTTGGTCGCCCTGCTGGCTTTCTGCTGCGGCGCCATCGTCGCCAATATCTACTACGCCCAGCCCATCGTTGGCCTGATCGCCCCGGACCTGGGGCTGTCCACCGAGCATGCCAGCCTGATCGTTTCACTCACACAGCTGGGCTATGCCCTGGGCCTGCTGTTGCTGGTTCCACTGGCCGACCTGTTGGAGAACCGCCGCTTGATGGTGGCTACCGCCGTGCTGGCCTGCGTCAGCCTGCTGCTGGCGGGTACCAGCAGCAGCGGCCAAGGCCAGCTGTTCCTCGGCTACGCGCTGCTGATCGGTTTCAGTTCCGTGGCGGTGCAGATGCTCATCCCGCTGGCCGCGCACCTGGCGCCGGAGCAGCAGCGTGGGCGGGTGGTCGGCAACATCATGGGCGGCCTGCTGCTGGGTATCCTGCTGGCGCGGCCGTTGTCCAGCCTGGTGGCCGACTACTTCGGCTGGCGTGCGGTGTTCATTGGCGCTGCCGGGGTGATGCTGGCGATCATCCTGCTGCTGGCCCTGACCTTGCCGAGGCGGGTGCCCGAGCACAAGGCCAGCTATGCCGGCCTGATGCTGTCGCTGCTCACGTTGCTGCGCCGTTATCCCTTGCTGCGCCAGCGCTCGCTTTACCAGGCGTTGATGTTCGCGGCGTTCAGCCTTTACTGGACGGCGGTGCCGATGGCCCTGGCAACCGAGCATGGCCTGTCGCAGAGCCAGATCGCGGTATTCGCCCTGGTGGGCGCGGTGGGCGCCGTTGCCGCACCCATGGCCGGCCGCCTGGCCGATGCCGGGCATGCCCGGGCCGGTTCACTGCTGGCGTTGTTGCTGGCGCCAGCGGCACTGTTGCTGGGGCTGACAGTGCCGGGCTACAGCGTGATCGGCCTGGGCCTGACCGGCGTGCTGCTGGATTTTGCGGTGCAGATGAACATGGTCATCGGCCAGCGTGAAGTGTACGCGCTGGACCCGGCCAGCCGCGGGCGGCTGAACGCGGTGTACATGACCAGCATCTTCCTGGGTGGGGCGCTGGGTTCGGCGGTAGCCAGTGCGGTGTTCAGCCAGTTTGGCTGGCAGGGTGTGGCGCTGGTGGGGGCGGGGTTGCCGGGGGTGGCCTTGCTGATATTCCTTGTAAAGGCGCGTCGGGGTTGAACGGTAGCGCGGTCACCTGTGGGAGATTCTATGGTTGTGGGCAATGCTTTTTGCCCCCTTTGCTCATGTATTCGCCTTGAGTCTTCATCAAGGCGAATGCAATTCTGGCCAGCTTT